>NZ_LGYX01000007.1:0-526761 GCF_001264395.1 Pantoea sp. CFSAN033090
ACAAGATACAAGGGATGACGGCTTTTGCGTCTTTCCGATCTGACCGTGTTCCCTTCGCAGGCTCAGTCTCACAGCCAATCGGGCCAGACTTTGTTAATAATCTCAGACCGGTTTGCGCCGGTCGTTTTTTAACCTGAACGCCGCAGCAGCCAGATAAAGTAAGGCGCGCCTAAAAAGGTCGCCATCAGCCCGGCTGGGATCTGATCCGGGAATGCCAGCATTCGTCCGCACCAGTCAGCCAGCACCATCAATCCCGCCCCCAGTAATCCTGACAGCAGCAGTTGCGGCAACGCCCGCCGGAATCCCAGCATGCGCGCCATATGGGGCGCCATTAGTCCGACAAAACTCAGCGGACCGATAGTCAGTGTCGCGCTGGCGGTCAGCGCGGCCGCCAGCAGCAGCAGACTCAGCCGCGCAGGCGTCAACGCCATACCGGCCGAGCGTGCGGTAGCGCTTCCCAGCGGCAGCAGCGTCAGCCAGCGACTGGCCAGCGGTGCCAGCGACACCAGCACCAGTGCGCAGATTGCGCTCTGAATCGCCTGAGTGCCGCTGATGTTATAGGTCGAGCCGGAGATCCAGCTCAGCAGCCCGCCCATACGCGGATCGCCACTCGCCAGCAGTAGCATCAGCAGGGTGACAAAGGCGCTGTTAAGCGCCATGCCCGCCAGCAGCATTCGTTCAGGTGAAAAGCCGCCCCGACTGGCTACCGCCATGATCACCAGCAGCGTCAGCGCCGCGCCCAGCGCACCGGCGGGCAGCAGCCAGGCCAGCGCATCGCCCGGCACAAAGAACATCATCACCACCACGCCAAAAGCGGCCCCCGAACTGATGCCCAGCACTTCCGGGCTGGCCATGGGATTGCCGGTCAGCCGCTGAATCAGACTCCCCGCCACGCCCAGCATCAGGCCGGTCACCAGCGCGGCCAGCACGCGCGGTGCGCGCCACGGCAGCAGCGATTGCAGCATCTCACCCGCTGACCAGACCCAGCCCTGCGCATCTCGCCCAAACGCCAGACCGCCCCACCCCAGCAGTGCCAGGATGGCAAGTCCCGTCAGCGCCCAGCGCAGCAGGTTCTGTCGCTCGACGGGCACCTTATCACCCTGATTCAGCGCGGGCGGCACCGAACCGGTGCGCAGTCGCGGCAGCAGCCACAGCAGAATCGGTACGCCGAGCAGCGCCGTGGCGGTGCCGGTCGGGATATCGCGCCAGTGAGTGCTGAGCCACAACACGCAACTGTCCGCCAGCCACAGCAGCAGCGCGCCAGTCAGCGGAGCCAGCAGCATCCGGGTGATGAGCCGTCGTCCACCCAGCATCTTCGCCAGCAGCGGCGCAAACAGCCCGATAAAGCCGATGATACCGGCGACGTTGACCAGCTGTGCGCTGAGCAGGATCGCCAGCCCGAGGCCACCGACACGCGCCACGGAGAGCGCAAGGCCAAGGTTTTTCGCTACGCCATCATCCAGCCCCATCAGCGTCAGCGGACGCAGCAGCGCCAGCGCCAGCACAAACGCCAGCAGCAGGCGCGGCCAGAGTTGCTGCACATTTTCCCAGCTCATCTGATTCAGCGCGCCGGTGCTCCATAGAAACATGTTCTGCAGCTGATCGTGATTGAAGATAGCGAAGATTTGATTCACCGCGCCGCTGTAGAGGCTCAGCACCAGCCCGGCCAGAATCAGCGTTACCGGCGACAGACGTTTGCCCCAGGCCACACCAAACACCAGCGCGCCCACCAGCAGCGCGCCACTGAGCGCGGCAAACTGCTGTGTCAGCGCCCCGCCCGGCAGATGCCACAGTGTTGCCACGGTAATGCCCAGCTGTGCACCGGAAGAGACGCCCAGCGTGGTTGGCTCCGCCAGCGGATTACGCAATATCTGCTGAAACAGCAGACCGGCTAAGCCCAGCCCGGCACCCACCAGCAGCGCCAGTACCGTGCGCGGCAGCAGGCTGTAGTGAAATACCATCTGCGGCAGGCTATCGACCACCGGTGACCAGAGTGCCTGCCACCATTCAGTCTGTGGCAACGCCTGATGCAGATTGACCAGCGTCAGGCTGAGCGCCAGCAGAAACAGCAGGCTGAGGAGGCCTGCGGGAAACAGAGCATGGCGCATCAGTGCGTCTCCAGCGCGCGTTCCAGCACGCGAACAAAGTGCAGCGCCGAGAGCGTCGCACCGTAATACCAGACGGCCGGGACGCGCTGAAAGCGTCCGGTGCGTACAAACGGCAGCGACTGCCACAGCGGGCTGCGCATCAGTTGCTGCATCTCCGCATCGTTATCATGATCAAAGCAGATGACATCCACATCCCCGACCTGCGCCAGCTTTTCAATGCCGATCACCGCGCTGCCCCAGAAATTTGTTTCGCCCTGCCAGCCATTTTTCAGGCCCAGCAGAGTCATCACTTCCAGAAACAGACTGTTTTTGCCGAAGGTAATGGCGTGACGACTGTCGAGCAGCGACATCAGCAGGATAGTGCGTCCGGCATAGGGCGCCAGCCGCTGGCGCGCCGCCGCCAGCTGATCATCAACCTCGCGCAGATGCTGTTCCGCTCGCGCGCTTAATCCAAGGCGCGCCGCCAGCTGACGCAGCGATGCGCGCGCGGCAGTGAGAGGTTTCCCGTCGCCGCTGTGGAGGTCGAAGCCCATAATGGGCGCGATGCGCGTCAGTTTCTCTTTAGGCGGGCCGTAGCCGTTGGAGCAGAGGATCAGCGACGGCTGCATTTGCGCCATCAGCTCAAGATTGGGTTCGGTGCGCAGACCTACATCGATCACGCCCTCAGGCAGCGGCGGCTCCCCTACCCAGATGTTGTAGTTGTGCAGATCGGCCACGCCCCAGGGCGTGACGCCTAATGCTATCAGCAGTTCGGTGGGTAACCACTCCAGTGCAATAATCCGACCCGGATTTGGCGTGGCGGCACGCAGGGGAAGCGCACAAAACAGCGGAGAGACTGCCAGCGCCAGCATCAGTCGGCGGCGATTAAGATCGGGCATCATCCTCTCCTTAACAGACAAAACTGACCGGCGCGCCGCCCTGCGGGTGCGGTAAAATGCCCATCGGAATGCCATAAATCGCACCGAGCACCTCAGCCTGCATAATCGCCTCTGCGTCACCTTCGGCAATCATCGCGCCCTGACGCAGTGCCACCAGATGATCGCAGTAGCGTGCTGCCATATTAATATCGTGCAGCACCGCAATCACGGTTAAGCCGCGCTGCTGGCTCAGCGCTTTTATCAACGCCAGCACCTCAACCTGATGGGCAATATCCAGTGCCGACGTCGGTTCATCCAGCAGCAGACAGCGGCTGTTCTGCGCCACCATCATCGCCAGCCAGGCGCGCTGACGCTCGCCGCCCGACAGGCTATCTACCAGCCGTCCGGCAAAGGCATTAAGCCCGACCTGGGCAATCGCATCCTCTACCCGGTCGCGATCTTCCTGACCAAAGCGCCCCAGCGCGCCGTGCCAGGGATAGCGGCCAATCGCCACCAGTTCACGCACCGTCATCCCTTCGGCTGCCGGTAACTGCTGCGGCAGATAGGCCACCTGACGGGCAAAGGCTTTGCTGTTCCAGCGTCCGACGGGCTGCTGATTCAACAGCACCTCTCCGCTGCTGGCCGCGTGGTGACGACCCAGCATTTTTAACAGGGTTGATTTGCCCGAGCCGTTGTGACCGATCAGCCCGGTCACTTTTCCCGGCGGAAAGGTCAGCGACAGTGGCTGAAGGAGCGTCCGGCCCGGCACTTCAAAACTGGCGTTTTTCAGCGTAAAGGTCGCCTCTTCTGCGTGCGGATGCGGCATGGTTATCCCTGTGAACGGGCGCCGAAGCGCCCGGTTAAATCAGAATCTGAAGGTCGCGGTGCCGACAATCTGGCGCTCCGCACCCCAGTAGCAGGCGTATTCACGATAGCAGCTGGCGACGTAGTCGCGGTCAAACAGATTGTTGACGTTGACGCCCACAGTCGAACCCGGCAAACCGAAACGACCCAGATCATATTTCAGCGCCGCATCCACCGTGGTGTAACCGGCAACTTTAAAGTTCTGGTTCTGCTCAGTGCCAGTGCTGTAAAGGCCCTGACTCTCACCGACATAACGCACACCCGCGCCCAGCGTTACGCCTGAAAGGGCTGTCTCGTGGAAGGTGTAGTCGCTCCACAGTGAGGCCATATGTTTCGGCACCTGTACCGGCGTTTTGCCTTTGAGCTGGGTGTCTTCGGTATATTCCGCATCGGTGTAGGTGTAGGACGCCGTCAGGTTAACGTTGGCATTCAGCGCCGCTTTAGCTTCCAGCTCTACGCCCCGTGACCGGATTTCACCGCTCTGAACGCTGAAAAGAGTTCTGTCAGGATCGGGATCGGCAGTCAGGTTCTTGGTTTTGGTCAGCTGATAAAGCGCTGCGGTGAGCACCACCGGACGATCTTTCGGTACATATTTCACGCCCGCTTCATACTGCTTAGCGCGTGACGGATCAAATGCCTGACCGTCATAGGTCGAACCCGCATTCGGAATAAAGGCTTCGCTGTAGCTGAAGTAAGGCGCGATGCCGTTATCAAACACATAGTTCAGGCCGCCGCGCCAGGTAAAGGCCTGATCGTTCTGACGATCAACGCTATCCGCTACCCGATCGTAAACCGAGTTCATGGCATAGTCGTAGCGGCCACCCAGCGTCAGCACCCAGCGGTTCCACTCCATCTGATCCTGAGCATAGAGGCCGGTCTGACGCTGCTTGTTGAGATGCTGATAAGGACCAAATGGCGTTACGCTGTTATCACCATATTGCGGATTAACCGCATTCAGGCTGGAGGCAGTGCCAAACTGTGCATCGATATCATTGCGGGTACGCTGGAAGTCCACGCCCAGCAGCAGCGTATGATCAACCTGACCGGTGGCGAATTTCGCCTGCGCCTGGGTATCGACCGCCAGTTGGTTGAGCTTCTCTTCTGAAACCGCCGAACCGCGCGTGATTTGCTGAGTCGCCGGCAGGAAACCATTGCCGTAAATGCTGCGGTAATCGGTGCGCAGGTCGGCATAACGCAGGTTCTGGCGCAGCGTCCAGGTGTCGTTAAAGCTGTGCTCGGCGTTATAACCGACCATTTTGGTGTTGCGTGAAATCTTGTTGCTCTGCTCGCCTTCATCAAAGTTGGTTGGCAGTTTGTACTGGCTGCCATCGGCGCGGGTGATCGGTACCACCGTGCCCTGACGCGGCAGCCAGCCGTAATAACCGGTTTCTGGCTCGTTCTGGAAATAGGTCAGCAGGTCAATGCGGGTGCGATCGTCGGGACGCCAGCTGAAAGCCGGTGCGATGGTGTAGCGCTTCTCTTTGTTCATCGCCTGCTGCGCATCCTGACTGCGCGCCTGGCCGGTCAGGCGATAGCTGTAGACGCCGTCGTCGTCCAGCGCGCCGCCAAAGTCAAAGCCGGTCGAGAAGAGGTTATCGTTGCCCATCTGGAACTGCACTTCGCGCAGCGTTTCCTGGGTCGGACGCTTACTCACCAGCGAGACCACGCCGCCGGGATTGCTCTTACCGTAGAGCACCGAAACCGGGCCGCGCAGCAGTTCAGCGCGTTCCAGGAAGTAAGGATCGATGGCAAACTCAGAGTAGTTGTCACCCTGCAGTTTCAGACCATCCAGATACTGATTGGTGTTGGTTTCGCTGAAACCGCGAATCGACAGCGCATCAATCACGTCTGAGCTGCCCCGGTTACCGGTCAGCACGCCAGGCGTGTAGTTAAACGCCCCTTTCACGCTGGTTACGTTACGCATCTCCATCTCTTCACGGGTGACCACGGAGATGGACTGCGGATTTTTTTCAATGGGGGTATCAGTTTTGGTCCCGGTGGCGCTGCGTTTCGCTGCCACGGTGGGTGCCGGTCCCCAGGCGCTTTCCGCCTCGACGCCGCTGCCGCCATCAGCCGAGACGACCATCGTCTCCGCCTGCGCGGCGTAAAGAGAGAAGCTCAGGCTCAGTGAGATCATGATGCCCAGAAGCGGTCGGGAAAATGTTTTTTTGGTGTTGTCAGAAAAAGTCGTTCGCGCATTCATAAAAGTGTCTCTTAACAATAGGCTCAGGCAGGCGAATCGAAACGATAATGATTATTATAACGCTTGGATAATATGCGAAATTCAGCAGGCACTGCAAGAAGAAATCCCAGTAGTGACGCCGTTTGCAGGCCGATTGACGCGTATTGATCAGGAACAAAAAAAGGGCGCCGAAGCGCCCTTTTTAACCTGTCTGACTGATTTATTTGCCAAACATATCTTTTATCCACCCTGCTACGCCGTCGCTATCTTTCTGCTCCTGCTGTTGCTGGGCCGGTTGTTGCGGCTGCTGCTGTTGCTGTTGTTGCTGCTGCTGATCGAAGAGCTGTTGTTGCTGCTGAACCTGCTGCTGCTGTTGCTGACACAGCGCATTCGGATCCAGCGCCCACACCGGCAGAGAACGCCAGGTACTGCTGCCCGTGCCGCAGACAAAGTTACCGGCAGAATCCACATTCATCAGCGACACATCTTCCGGCGGCGTCAGCTGTAACGGCATCGGGGCCTGAATGTCCAGGTAGCGACGGTAGAGCTGCATCGCGCCGCTGGCACCATAGAGTTTGGTCGGCTGGTTGTTATCGCGTCCCACCCAGGTGATCGCCACTTCTTTGCCATCAATACCGGCAAACCAGCTGTCCACCAAATCGTTGGTGGTACCGGTTTTGCCCGCCAGATGCGCATTCGGGAAACGCGCGCCCAGCGCACGGGCGGTACCGTGGTCAGCTACCTGTTGCATGGTGTAGAGCGTCAGATAAGCGGCCTGCGCCGGCTCAACACGCTGCGCCTGCGGATAGCTCTGATAGAGCACGCTGCCATCTTCCGCAATCACCGAACGCACCGCTGACAGCGACGCGCGGTTGCCGCCGCTGGCAATCGACTGGAACGCCTGAGCCACTTCAACCGGCGTCAGGTTTAAGGCACCCAGCAGCATCGATGGCACCGGATGCAGCTGCTCTTTCGGCACGCCCAGCTTGTTCCAGGTATCCACCACCGCATCCAGCCCCAGCGTCATGCCGAGGTTTACGGTCGGCACGTTCATTGAGTTGGTCAGCGCATCTACCAGCATCACTTTGCCGCTGAAGCGACGATCGTCGTTCATCGGTTTCCAGATGCTGCCGTTTGGCTGTTTCAGCGCAATCGGTTCATCGGCGATCCAGCTGTTCAGCCGGTAGCTGTTTGGCTGGCTCAGCGCGGTCAGGTAAGTCGCCGGTTTCGCCAGTGAGCCGATAGAGCGACGTGCCTGCAGCGCGCGGTTGTAACCCGCATACTGTGGATCGGCACCGCCGACCATAGCGCGGACTTCGCCGCTGAAACGGTCAACCACCACCATCGCGGTTTCCAGATCTTTCAGACCACGCTGTTTTTTCAGCGTCGGAATGCCATCGATCACCGCCTTTTCGGCCGCATCCTGCGACACCGGATCCAGCGTGGTGAAGATTTTCACCCCGGAGAGATCTTTCACCTTGTCGCCCAGTTTTGCCTGAAGCTCGTTACGCACCATCTGCATAAAGGCCGGCTGCGGCGTAATCACGCCGCCTTTCGGCTGCACGCCCAGCGGACGGGCCGACAGCATGTCATACAGCTCCTGGTCGATCACTTTCTGCTGCTGCAACAGGCGCAGCACGAGGTTGCGTCGTTCCAGCGCCAGTTTCGGGTTACGCCACGGATTATAGAGCGACGCGCCTTTCACCATGCCGACCAGCATCGCCTGCTGATCCAGACTCAGCTCATCAACCGGACGGCCAAAGTAGTAGAGGCTGGCCAGCGGGAAACCGCGGATCTGATCGCTGCCAGCCTGACCGAGATAGACCTCGTTCAGGTAGAGCTCCAGGATGCGATCTTTGCTGTAGCGCGCATCCATGATCACCGCCATGTAGGCTTCACGCGCTTTACGCCACAGCGAACGCTCGTTGGTGAGGAACAGGTTCTTCACCAGCTGCTGCGTCAGCGTACTGCCGCCCTGCACCGCTTTCCCGGCCGTGATGTTCGCCAGGAAGGCGCGGCCAATGGAGTAAGGGCTGATGCCATCATGCTCATAGAAATGGCGATCTTCGGTGGCGATCAGCGTATCGACCAGCAGATCCGGGAAACCGGCGCGCGGTACGAAGAGTCGCTGTTCACCATTCGGCGACTGCAGCATGGTGATCAGGCGCGGATCGAGGCGGAAAAAGCCAAAATCACGACCGGTTTCGAGGTTTTTAATCTCGCTCAGCTCATCTTTACTGAAGCTCATGCGCGCGTGGATCTGCCCCTCTTTACTGTCGGGGAAATCAAACGGGCGACGCAGCAGATCGATGGTGTTGCCCTTCACCGAAAACTCGCCAGGGCGGGTAATACGGGAGACTTCGCGATACTGAGTACCTTCCAGCAGCGCCACCATTTCACTTTTGTTGTAGGCCATGCCGGGTTCCAGGCTGACCATGCGGCCATAGACGGTGGCGGGCAGTTGCCACACTTTACCGTCAATCCGGCTGCGAATTTCCGAGTCGAGGTAGATGCCCCACGCGGCCATGACCACCACAAACACCAGGAACAGTTTGATTACCCATCCCAGCCAACGGCGTTTGCCGCGCGGCGGTTTTCCACCTTTACCTTTACGTGGCACCGGCGCTTCCTCCTCGTCATCATTAAAATCGTCCTGATCGATATCCTGTTCGATATCCCTGCGTCGTCCCCGGCCCGCACTGCTGCGCGGCGGCAACGGTTTACCTTTGCGCCCTATTGGTTCGCGATCGTTCCCAGACATTACTTTTCTTCTCCAGGCAGTGCTTACGGCAGCGCCGCTACTCTAACTGCTTTCTCGCGTGCCGCATGGCAGAACCCTCTGAATTCGATCCAGCGGACTCAACCCTGCGGGGACATTTTTTTGGTTCGCCTTGTTGGCAAGGCGGTGGCCGGATCCTCGGGCCAGGGATGTTTAGGATAACGTCCCTTCATCTCTTTCCTGACCTCCGGCCAGGCACCGCGCCAGAACGCCGCCAGATCGCGGGTGATCTGCAACGGGCGCTGGGCGGGCGATAACAGCTCCAGCACCAGCGGAATTCGTCCTTCCGCCACGGTGGGATTCTGCGCCTCGCCAAACATCTCCTGAATCCTTACCGCCAGCGCGGGCGGCTTCTCCGCATCGTAGCGGATTGGCAGCCGGCTTCCGGTGGGCACAGTGTAATGAGTTGGCAGCACAGTATCCAGCCGCTGACGCTGTGACCATGTGAGTAAATGTAAGAGTGCCGTGGTCAGGTTCACCGCCTGCAGGCTGCGGAGATCGCGTACCGCTGACATCTGCGGCAACAGCCACTGCGGCAGGCTCTCAAGCAGGGTTTCATCGTCGGTCGCGGGCCAGCTCTCTTCCGGCAGCCACCGGGCCGCACACTGGATGCGCAGGCGCAGCTGTTCGGCCTCCGGCGTCCAGCCCAGTACCGACAGACCTTTTTCGGCGATCCAGCGCAGCATGGCCGCGTGCAGCACCTCCGGTTCCGGGCGCGCCATCGGCTGGGTTTTCAGTATCAGCGCGCCAATCTGCTCACGTCTGAAAGCACGCAGCGTGCCTTTCTCTTCGTCCCATTCCACTTCGGTCCGGCGCTCAATCAGGGCGGGCTGCTGCTGGCACAGCGTTTCAATATCGACCGGCAGTGCCAGCAACATCCGGGCATCCGGTGTGGCACTGCCCTGCAACAGAGCAGGCGCAATCAGCCATTCATTACGCGTCAGGCCATCCTGCTCATCGAGTCTGGCGCCCAGCCCGTTGGCCAGCTGATAGCGACCACTCTGATCGCGTCGCCGCGCCAGCCGATCGCCAAAGCCCACCGCCAGCAATCCGGCGAAACGATCTTCATCGATGCGCCCGCCACGGATTTTAAGCCGCTGCTGCCACTGCTGCGCCCGCCGCTGCCATTGCGCCTGCAGCCGATGCAGCGCATCACGCAGGTCGGCGCTGCCGCTGCGGGGAGGATCTTCCAGAATCGCCACCAGCAGCGCGGCGCTGGCGACCGCATCCGGCTCATCGCCTGCGGCACACAGTATGGCGGCGAGTCGGGGATCGCATCCCAGCTGCGCCATGCGCCGTCCCAGCGTGTTGAGCAGGCCGTTGTTGTCCAGTGCTCCCAGTCGGGTCAGCTGCTGCTGCGCCGCATCCAGATTTCTGGCGGGCGGCAGATCCAGCCACTGCAGCTGTTGCGGCTGGGTACAGCCCCACTGCAGCAGATCCAGCCACAGTGACGAGAGATCGCTGTTAACGATTTCCGGTTCGCTCTGCGCCGCCGCTCGTGATGCCTGCTCCTGCGGCACCAGATGCAGGCAGAGTCCCGGCATCAGTCGCCCGGCGCGACCCGCTCGCTGGATCATCGATGCATGGCTGATTCGCTGGGTCTGCAGACGCGTCACGCCGCTGCGGGCGTCAAACAGAGCGCTGCGTTCCAGCGCACTGTCGACCACCAGCCGAATCCCCTCAATGGTCAGGCTGGTTTCGGCGATATTGGTGGCAAGCACCACTTTGCGGCGGCCGTCGGCGGCAGGCAGAATTGCCCGGCGCTGCGCCGCCAGCGGCAGTGCGCCATAGAGCGGCGTCAGATCAACGTCGTCACTGATGCGTGATTCCAGCTCGCGCTTCACCCGTTCGATCTCCGCCACACCCGGCAGAAACAGCAGCAGCGAACCGCTCTCATCCCGCAGCAGCTGGGCGACTTCACGCGCGACCGCCTCTTCAAAACGCACATTCTGATTCAGTGACGCGTAACGCCGCTCAACCGGATAGCTGCGCCCTTCTGAGACGATCAGTGGCGCATCCGGCAGCAGCGCCGCCAGCCGGGCGTTGTCCAGCGTGGCGGACATCAGCATGATTTTAAGGTCGTCGCGCAGCCCCTGCTGTACATCAAGCAGCAGCGCCAGCGCCAGATCGGCCTGCAGGCTGCGCTCGTGAAATTCATCGAGGATCACCAGCGACACGCCTTCCAGCATCGGGTCGTGCTGAAGCATGCGCGTGAGCATGCCTTCGGTCACCACTTCCAGCCGGGTCTGTGGCCCGACGCAGCTTTCGCCACGCATCCGGAATCCCACCGTGCCACCCGGCTGCTCGCCGAGTTGCTCCGCCAGCCGCTGCGCCACATTACGCGCCGCCAGCCGACGTGGCTCCAGCATGATGATCCGTCCCGGCAGCGCCGCCTGCTGTAACAACTGCAGCGGCAGCCAGGTCGATTTGCCCGCGCCGGTTGGTGCAGCCAGCAGGATTTGTGGGGCGTCACTCAGCGCCGCCAAAATGTCAGGCAGCACCGCGCTGACCGGTAAATCGCTCACAGCAAACTCCGCTTCTGCCTGTGCTAAGATGGCGCGCATTGTAGCATCCATCCGTGATATTTGCCGGAGAGCGCCATGGCGACACAACGCTTATTTTTTGCCATCAGCCTGCCTGACGAGATGCAGCAAGAGCTGGTGCGCTGGCGGGTCGATACCTTTCCTGCGGAGGCGGGCCAGCCGGTGGTCGCGGCGAATCTGCACCTGACGCTGGCGTTTCTGGGTGAAGTTGCGCCGGAAACCACACAGCGCCTGCAGACGCTGGCCTCCCGTATTGTGCAGCCCGGTTTTGATCTCGACCTGGATGATGCCGGACACTGGCCGCGCCCCGGCGTGGTCTGGCTCGGCTGCCAGCGCGCGCCACGCGGTCTGTTGCAGCTCGCCAGCCTGCTGCGGGCCCAGGCCGCCCGGCATGGCTGTTACCAGAGCCCCCAGCCGTTTCATCCGCACATCACGCTGTTACGCCACGCCACGCAGCCGGTGACGTTACCGCCGCGCGGCTTTCACTGGCGTTTTCGCGTCTCTACCTTTTCTCTGTTCGCCTCTGAATATGCCCGGGGCCGCACCCGCTATCGCGCCCTGGCTAGCTGGCCATTACATTCTCAGGATCCACATGCACTTCTCTCCGCCCCTTAAACCCGCCCGTCTGATTGCCCGTTACAAACGTTTTTTGGCCGATGTGGTGACGCCAGAGGGCGACGTTCTGACGATTCACTGCGCCAATACCGGCGCCATGACCGGCTGCGCCACGCCGGGCGATCGGGTCTGGTATTCGACGTCCGATAGCCTGACGCGCAAATACCCCCACAGCTGGGAGCTGACCGAAACGCAACAGGGCCACTGGATCTGCGTGAATACGCTGCGCGCCAACCAACTGGTGGCTGAGGCGCTGGAGCAGGAACGGCTGCCGGCGCTGGCCGGTTATACGCATCGTCAGGCGGAAGTGAGATATGGCACTGAAAAAAGCAGAATTGATTTCCTGCTCAAAGCAGAGGCCCGGCGCAACTGCTATATTGAGGTGAAATCCGTAACCCTTCTACATGAAGGAAAAGGGTATTTTCCGGATGCGGTGACGATTCGAGGACAGAAACACCTGCGTGAACTGGCAACAGTTGCGGCAGAGGGTCATCGGGCCGTTTTGTTGTTTGCCGTTTTGCACTCGGGGATTGAGGACGTTTCTCCGGCACGTCACATTGATGTGGCGTATGCAGAACAACTGGCTCAGGCGCAGCAGGAGGGCGTAGAGGTTTTAGCGTATCAGGCAGACTTATCGGCGGAGGGAATGTTTCTTAAATCGCCGATCAACGTAACCTTGTAATATCTTTTGCAATTTTATGTGTTAAGAATGTTCTGAGCTAAGGGCCAATTACGCTGTTCCTCACAGGCTTGTCAAGGTGTGTTCATGAAGAATTGCCAACCCTGACTGCTTCTGTTATTTATAGCGGCCTGTTTTTTTCCCCAATGGGGGATCGATGTACCCCGCAGACGTCAAATGCAGGCTGGCAGCAAGGCCCCTGCGAGACGAAATTCGAAGGGTATAGTGCGTGTTATCCAGGAGAAGCAACATGCAAGAAGGTCAAAACCGTAAAACATCGTCCCTGAGTATTCTCTCTATTGCTGGCGTCGAACCTTATCAGGTGAAGCCTGGCGAAGAGTATATGAATGATGCGCAGCTGACCCATTTTCGCAAGATTCTGGAAGCCTGGCGTAATCAATTACGGGACGAAGTCGATCGTACCGTTTCTCATATGCAGGATGAAGCCGCTAACTTCCCGGACCCGGTTGACCGTGCCGCGCAGGAAGAGGAGTTCAGCCTGGAGCTGCGTAACCGCGATCGCGAACGTAAACTGATCAAAAAGATCGAGAAGACGCTGAAGAAAGTTGAAGATGACGACTTCGGCTATTGCGATTCCTGTGGCGTTGAGATTGGTATCCGCCGTCTCGAAGCCCGTCCTACTGCCGATCTCTGCATCGACTGTAAGACGTTAGCAGAAATTCGTGAGAAACAAATGGCCGGCTGATGCCGCGTCCAGCCTGTTACCACGCAGTGGAACAACTGCTGTTTTGTCCGCTGCGTGGTCACTTCTGAAACCTATGTCATCCTCCTGTATCGGTCGCTTCGCCCCTTCTCCCTCTGGTGAACTCCACTTCGGATCGCTGATTGCTGCCCTGGGCAGTTACCTGAGCGCACGTGCGCAAAACGGCGTCTGGCGGGTGAGAATTGAAGATATCGATCCGCCACGGGAAGTACCGGGTGCCGCCAGCCGTATCCTGCATCAGCTGGAGCACTACGGTTTAGAGTGGGATGGCGAGGTTCTGTGGCAGTCACAACGTCATGAGGCCTACCGTGACGCGCTGGCCTGGCTGCAGCAGCATCGTCAGAGCTATTACTGCACCTGCCCCCGGCGTCGCATTCAGCAGATTGGCGGTTTCTATGATGGTTACTGCCGTGAACGGCAACGCGGACCGGAGAATGCCGCGCTGCGTTTACGCCAGCATGCACCGGTCTTTGCGTTTGACGATCGTCTGCGTGGCCGTGTGGAGGCGGACAGGCGTCTGGCACAGGAAGATTTTATTATTCACCGCCGTGATGGCCTGTTTGCCTATAACCTGGCGGTCGTTGTCGATGATCATTTTCAGGGCATTACCGAAGTGGTTCGCGGCGCAGATTTGATTGAGCCGACGGTGCGACAGATTGCGCTCTGCCAGCAATTTGGCTGGCCGGTGCCTGACTGGCTGCATCTGCCGCTGGCGCTTAATCACGATGGCCATAAGTTGTCGAAGCAGAATCATGCACCTGCGCTGCCGGATGGCGATGCCAGACCCCTGTTGGTGGCGGCGTTACGCTTCCTCGGACAGCCGGTTTCAGGCGGCTGGCAGGACTTAACGCAGGACAAACTGCTGTCTGATGCGGTGGCGCAGTGGAATATCGCTTTGATGCCGCAAGAGAACGCCCTGAAACCGGATGCATAGACAACAGCATTCTCAAACGGTTCTCAACAGGCTATGATTAGCCGCTGATTTTACCTACACCCTAATTGCCACTGTCGAGGTGTCCCATTTTTACCCGAGTAGCTAATTTTTGCCGGAAAGTCCTGAAGCGTGATGAAGAGGAAGCCCCAGCAGAGGTTGAACCAGAGCGTCTGATGACCATCATTCCTCGTGAAAGCCATACCATCTCACGTAAAGACATCAGCGAAAATGCCCTCAAAGTGCTCTATCGCCTGAACAAAGCCGGTTATGAAGCCTATCTGGTAGGCGGTGGCGTGCGCGATTTGCTACTGGGGCAAAAACCCAAAGATTTCGACGTGACCACCAATGCCACGCCTGAGCAGATGCGTAAGTTGTTCCGCAACTGTCGCCTGGTTGGCCGTCGTTTCCGTCTGGCGCACGTGATGTTTGGCCCGGAAGTGATCGAAGTCGCCACCTTCCGTGGACATCATCAGGCGGAAGAGCCGGAAGAGGATCGCAACAGCTCGCAGCGCGCCCAGAGCGGCATGCTGCTGCGCGACAACATCTTCGGCTCTATCGAAGATGATGCCCAGCGACGCGATCTCACCATCAACAGCCTCTACTACAGTGTGGCTGATTTCAGCGTGCGTGACTATGTCGGCGGCATCAGCGATCTCGAACAGGGCATCATTCGCCTGATTGGCGATCCGGAAACTCGCTACCGCGAAGATCCGGTCCGCATGCTGCGCGTCGCACGCTTTGCTGCCAAACTCAATATGAGCATTGCGCCGGAAACCGCCGAGCCGATTCCACGTCTGGCCTCGCTGTTGCGTGATATTCCGCCTGCTCGCCTGTTTGAAGAGTCGCTGAAGATGTTGCAGGCTGGCTACGGCTACAGCACATATCTCAAGCTGTGTGAATATCAGCTGTTCCAGCCCCTGTTCCCGACGCTGGCGCGCAACTTCACCGAAAACAGCGATAGCCACATGGAGAGGATGCTGGCGCAGGTGCTGAAAAACACCGATAACCGCATTCACAACGACATGCGCGTTAACCCGGCGTTCCTGTTTGCCGCGATGTTCTGGTATCCGCAGCTTGAAACGGCAGAACGCATTGCGCAGGAGAGTGGCCTGACCTACTTCGAAGCTTTTGCGATGGCGATGAACGATACGCTGGACGAAGCCTGCCGTGCGCTGGCGATTCCGAAACGTATTACGTCGCTAATTCGCGATATCTGGCTGCTGCAGTTACGCATGTCCCGCCGTCACGGTAAACGCGCCTGGAAACTGATGGAGCATCCGAAATTCCGCGCCGCTTACGATCTGCTGGCGCTGCGGGCGGAAGTGGAAAATAACCCGGAACTGCTGCGCCTGAGCCAGTGGTGGGGTGAATTCCAGGTGGCTGCGCCGCCGCATCAGAAAAACATGCTCAATAACCTGGGTGACGATCCGGTGCCGCGTAATAAATCGCGTCGTCCGCGCCGCCGTCCTTCCGCACCGCGTCGTGACAACCAGAACGTCTCATGACACGGGTTTACCTCGCGTTAGGCAGTAATCTGGCCGATCCGCTGCATCAGGTTGATGCAGCGCTGACCGCACTGGATGCGTTGCCGCAGACGCAACGCATCGCTACCTCGCCATTCTACCGCACGCCGCCTTATGGCCCGCCCGATCAGCCCGATTTTCTCAATGCCGCCGTGGCGCTGGAGACCGATCTCAGTGCCGAAGCGCTGCTTGACCATACCCAGCGGATCGAGCGCGAGCATGGCCGGGTGCGCAAGGCAGAACGCTGGGGTCCGCGCACGCTGGATATCGATCTGATGCTGTTTGGCGAGGCGCACATCAACACGGAGCGGCTGATTGTGCCGCACTATGATCTGCTGAATCGTGCGTTTATGCTGGTGCCCCTGCTGGCGATTGCGCCAGACGCCCGCCTGCCCGACGGCCGCGCACTCAGCACAATCCTGGCTACCCTCGACAGCAGCAGCATCGTGCTGTGGCACGGCTGAGCAGACAAACGCACATCTCTGATTCCGCTCTTTCACGCTATCCAGTAAACTGCGCCCATCAGAATTCCTGAGTTGAGAGCGCCATGAAACCCACCACGATTTCACATCTGCGTCAGGCGAAAGCCAGCGGTAAAAAATTCGCGACCCTGACCGCCTACGATTTCAGTTTCGCCCGCTTGTTTGCCGATGAAGGCATTCAGGTGCTGCTGGTTGGTGATTCTTTAGGGATGACGGTGCAGGGGCATGATTCCACCCTGCCGGTCAAGGTCAGCGACATCGCCTATCACACCGCCGCCGTGCGCCGTGGCGCACCACAGGCACTGCTGCTCGCCGACCTGCCGTTTATGAGTTATGCCACGCCACAGCAGACCTTTGACAACGCCGCGCAGCTGATGCGTGCCGGTGCTAACATGGTGAAGCTGGAAGGCGGCAGCTGGCTGGCTGAGACCGTGCAGATGCTGACCGAGCGGGCCGTTCCGGTATGTGGTCATCTGGGCCTGACACCGCAGTCGGTCAATATCTTTGGCGGCTATAAAGTACAGGGCCGGGATGAAGCCGGTGCAGAGCAGTTGCTGGCCGATGCGCTGGCGCTGGAAGCCGCAGGTGCACAGCTGATGGTGCTGGAGTGTGTGCCGGTGTCGGTAGCGCAGCGGATTACCGACGCGCTCACCATCCCGGTGATCGGTATCGGTGCCGGCAATGTCACCGATGGTCAGATTCTGGTGATGCATGACGCGCTGGGCGTGACCGGCGGCCACATTCCCAAATTTGCCAAAAATTTCCTGGCGGAGACCGGCGATGTTCGCGCGGCGATTCGCCACTATATCGCCGAAGTCGAGGCCGGAACCTATCCGGCGGCAGAGCACAGTTTCCAGTAATTCAGGAGAGTTACCGTGTTGATCATTGAAACGCTGCTGATGCTGCGCCAGGAAGTCCGTCGCTGGCGCCAGCAGGGTAAACGCATTGCGCTGGTCCCGACCATGGGCAACCTGCATGAAGGTCATCTGACGCTGGTGGATGAAGCACGGGCGCGCGGCGACATCGTGATTGTCTCGATCTTTGTCAATCCGATGCAGTTCGATCGCGCCGATGATTTAGCGCGCTACCCGCGCACGCTGCAGGAAGATTGTGAAAAGCTGAATCGCCACCAGGTTGACGTGGTCTTCGCCCCCTCACCTGCTGAAGTCTATCCGCAGGGCGCGCAGAATCAGACCTTTGTTGAGGTGCCGGTGCTCTCTTCCCTGCTGGAAGGGGCCACACGTCCAGGCCATTTTCGCGGTGTGGCCACTATCGTCAGCAAACTGTTTAATCTGGTACAGCCCGATATTGCCTGTTTCGGTGAAAAGGATTTTCAGCAGCTGGCTATCATTCGTAAGATGGTGGCCGATATGGGCTTCGACATTGAGATTGTTGGTGTGCCTACGGTGCGCGCTAAAGATGGCCTGGCGCTGAGTTCGCGCAACGGCTACCTGACGGCAGATGAGCGTAAGCTGGCACCGGCCCTGAGCCAGGTGATGCATCAGATGGCGACGCAGCTGGAGAATGGCGAGCGTCATGTTGACGAGATCATTGAGGCAGCCAGTGAGGCACTGCTGGCGCAGGGATTGCGTCCTGATGGCCTGGCGATCTGTGATGCGGAAACGCTGCAACCGCTGACGGTGGACAGCCAGCGCGCGGTGGTGCTGATGGCCGCCTGGCTGGGCAAGGCCCGCCTGATTGATAATCAAACCGTTGACCTGACGCAGTAATCAATCCCGCTGCAGGTTATTTTATTTCTCTGACAAGGTTTCTGGCTATGATTCGCACAGTTCTGCAAGGCAAATTGCACCGCGTGAAGGTGACGCAGGCGGACCTCAATTATGAAGGTTCCTGCGCTATCGATCAGGATTTCCTGGATGCTTCCGGCATTCTGCAATATGAAGCGATCGATATTTATAACGTCACCAACGGTCAGCGCTTTTCCACCTACGCTATCGCGGCTGAGCGTGGCTCGAAAATCATCTCGGTCAACGGTGCGGCCGCTCGCTGTGCCTGCGAAGGCGATATTTTAATTATCTGCTCCTATGTGCAGGTAGACGATGCCGAAGCGCGTCAGTGGCAGCCTAAGGTCGCCTATTTTGAAGGTGACAACCAGATGAAGCGTCTGGCGAAAGCGCTGCCGGTGCAGATTGCCTGATTACAACCTGATTAAAAAAGGGCCGCCGGTAAAACGGGCGGCCCTTTTTATTTCTGCTGCAGTAATTAAACCGGTTTGGTTGTCATCGGCTTCGATGACTTTTTCATCGTAAAGAGGAAATTAAACCAGCCGCGTTTTCTCATCAGACATAATGTCCACGGTAACGCCAGCGCCACCAGGAATGCCGAAATAAACTTCAGGTCATTTACCCAGGCAGACGGGCTTTCAAACTTCACAATCTTACTGAAGAACTGAATCGCCAGATAATGCGACAGGTAGAAGACGATAGAATTGACGCCTATGTAGTAGACCAGTTCAGACTTCAGTTTCAGCGCAATCCAGACAAAGAACGGAACCGATAATAGTGCCAGCGGTGACAATAACGCCTGGGAATGACGTTCCAGCACAAAGATATTCAGGCAGGAGAGCAGCACAAAACTAATTACCGAGATTAACAGCGTCGGGCCATGCTGCACTTTCTCTGCGATATCCACCTGCTTTCTCACGACGTAATCGCCGAGATAGAAGAATACAAACAGATAAAGCGATTTATTGATGTGGGTATTGTCGAAGCTGGCAAACACGCCATCCGCCTCAATCGCTGGCAGCGCCCAGCTCAGCGTCATACAGATGGCAAACACCAGCAGGAACGGCAAGTGACGGGCAAAGATAATCACAATAAAGAAGATAAACAGCGAATGCAGGAACCAGGTCATATCACCGCCACCGGTCAGGTGGGAGAGAATAATATTCATCGGTGATTGCGGCGTATTAGCCATCGAGCTAAACAGGATTTTCAACCCGCCGTAGACTGCAACCCAGACCACAAATGGATAGAGAATACTGCGCACCTTGTTATTAAAAAAAGGACCCAGGCCTTTTCTTAACCCGGCATCGACAAATAAACCTGAAACAAAGAACATCAGCCCCAGCCTTACCGGTGCCAGCATCTCATTTAACAGGCCGCTGAAGGCGGTAAAATGTCCGGCGTTATTATGTACGGCAATAGTGCTGTGCAAAAAAATGATTGCGAGAATACTCAATCCCCGCAGATTATCGATCCACGTTATACGATTCATCTTTTCCTGCCTTTGATTAAAAACTGGCCCTGATTCGGTTGCCATTTTTCTTATTAAGAAGACTCTTAGCCTACTCATTCGTCCCTGAGCAGAGGAATAACCTTATTCCGGCGCTATTCTGATAATTCATAATCAAATAAACAACAGCCAGACTTTAAGGCTATTCTTAAAAAATATTTAATAGTTAAGAATCATTCAGATAGCGAAAGATGTCAGAGTATTATCAGATAATACTTAGGGTTATTTTTTGTGAGCAAGGGTGTAAGCGAGGCGTCGGGCGGCTTCAGAGACAAAATATAACGAATGAGGCGGGTTTTAAGGTGATTTTTAAGGCCAGGCAGAACCGTAGTCAGCGTGATTTGCTCTCCACCCAAAAAAAAGCCACGCCCTTATTGCAGCGTGGCCCTTACCATTCAGCTTAACGTCAGGTGCGTAATCCGCGCCCGCGCTGTATCAGCGCATAGACCAGCCAGTAGAACACCAGAATAAAGGCCACCAGCACCGAGAGGGTAAACACCAGCGGCACATCATTAATGCCGAGGAAGCCATAACGGAATCCGCTAATCATATAAACGATTGGATTGAGTTTAGAGACAGCCTGCCAGATCGGCGGCAGCAAACTCAATGAATAGAATACGCCGCCCAGATAAGTCAGTGGCGTCAGCACAAAGGTCGGGATCAGGCTGATATCGTCAAAGGTGCGCGCAAAAACAGCGTTCAGCAGACCTGCCAGTGAAAACAGAATCGCGGTCAGCAGCAGCGTGACCGCCACCATCGTCCAGGAATGCACGTGGAACGGCACAAAGAACAGCGAGATGGCCGTCACCAGAATACCCACGCAGACACCACGCGCCACGCCGCCGCCAACATAGCCGGCAATAATGATGTGGGTCGGCACCGGCGCGACCAGCAGCTCTTCAATGTTGCGCTGGAACTTGGCGCTGAAGAACGACGACGCCACGTTGGCATAGGCGTTAGTGATGACCGCCATCATGATCAATCCCGGCACGATGAACTGCATATAGCTGAAGCCGTGCATTTCACCGATGCGCGACCCGATCAGGTTGCCAAAAATGATGAAATAGAGCGTCATGGTGATGACCGGCGGGACCAGCGTCTGGATCCAGATGCGGGCGAAACGGTTAACCTCTTTGGCCCAGATGCTCTTCAGCGCCACCCAGTAGAGATGTGTCATGCTTTTGCTCCTGTTTTTCCCTGCGTCGTCAGACCCACAAACAGCTCTTCAAGACGGTTGGCTTTATTACGCATACTCAGCACCTGCACACCCTGCGCGCTAAGCTGGCTGAAGACGCTGTTGAGCCCCTGCTCACGCAGCACTTCCACTTCGAGCGTTGAGGTATCAGTCAGCCGGTACTGGAACCCTTCCAGCGTGGGCAGCGGACTGCGTGGTGCCAGATCCAGGATAAAGGTTTCTGATTTGAGCTTGGAGAGCAGCCCTTTCATTGAGGTGTTCTCCACCAGCTCACCGCTCTGGATGATACCGATGTTGCGGCACAGCATCTCCGCCTCTTCCAGATAGTGGGTAGTAAGAATAATGGTCGTGCCTTTGGCATTGAGATCTTTCAGGAACACCCACATCGAGCGTCGCAGTTCGATATCCACGCCAGCGGTGGGTTCATCCAGAATCAGCAGCTTAGGCTCATGCATCAGCGCACGGGCGATCATCAGGCGACGCTTCATCCCGCCGGAAAGCATGCGTGCACGTTCAGCGCGTTTTCCCCACAGATCGAGCTGCTTCAGATACTTTTCTGCCCGCTCATTGGCTTCACGACGCTCAACGCCGTAGTAACCCGCCTGATTAACGACGATTTGCATCACCGTCTCAAACGGGTTGAAGTTAAACTCCTGCGGCACCAGGCCGAGCTGGCGCTTGGCGTTCACCACATCTTTTTCGAGATCGTAGCCAAACACCCGCACGCTGCCCTCGGATTTGTTAACCAGCGAACTGATAATTCCGATGGTGGTCGATTTACCGGCACCGTTTGGCCCCAGCAGCGCATAAAAGTCACCCGCTTCAACGTTAAGATCGATGCCCTTCAGCGCCTGCACGCCGCCGGGATAGGTCTTGGTCAGCCGGGAAAGTTCCAGTGCATAAGTCATTCTGCATCCATACCCTGTTTTGATGGCATTGCAATGCCGTTTAAATTTATCAGGCCCTGTCATATAGTACGCGCGCGCACTCTGCGCAGTAACCGGTCGCTCAACACCATGACAGACATCAACACCCTGATCAGAAACAACCGCGAATGGTCAAAATTACTGGTTGAAGAAGATCCCAGCTTTTTTGAGCGGCTCGCCCAGGCACAAAAACCGCGCTTCCTGTGGATTGGCTGTTCTGACAGCCGTGTTCCTGCCGAACGTCTGACCGGGCTCGAACCCGGCGAACTCTTTGTTCACCGCAACGTGGCCAATCTGGTGATCCACACCGACCTGAACTGTCTGTCCGTGGTGCAGTACGCTATCGAAGTGCTGGAAGTGGAACACGTTATCGTCTGCGGCCATTACGGCTGCGGCGGCGTGCAGGCGGCGATGGATAACCCGGAGCTGGGATTAATCGACAACTGGCTGCTGCACATCCGCGACCTCTGGTACAAGCATAGCGTGTTGCTGGGGGAACTCCCGCCGGATAAGCGCCTGGACAAACTGTGCGAAATCAACGTTATTGAACAAGTCTATAACCTGGGGCACTCCACCGTACTGCAATCTGCCTGGAAACGCGGAAAGGATGTCTCCCTGCACGGCTGGGTATACGGCATTCAGGACGGCTGTCTGCGTAACCTTGATGTGACGGCAAACAGCCGGGAGATCCTCGAACAGCGCTACCGCCACGGCATTGCAAATCTGCGGAAGAACGGCGAGGCCTGAGCCGATCGCAGCGTAAAGCGCGGCATAGCCTACACCAGGCAACAGGTGCAGGCCTTGGAAGAATGTGCGGTAGAGCGGTATCAGGATTCCAGCGGCACCACTTTGCCAATATAAGGCAGATGGCGATAGTGCTGAGCATAGTCGATACCAAAGCCCACCACGAACTCATCCGGAATCGCAAAGCCGACATATTCGACGTTCACTTCGACTTCACGGCGCTCTGGCTTATCCAGCAGCGTACAGATCGCCAGGGATTTTGGCTGACGCAGTTGCAGAATCTCACGCACTTTGCTCAGGGTGTTGCCGGAGTCGATGATATCTTCGACGATCAGCACATCCTTGCCACGAATGTCTTCATCCAGATCTTTCAGGATTTTCACATCACGCGTGCTGGACATCCCGCTGCCGTAACTGGAAGCCGTCATAAAGTCGACTTCATGCGGCACATCGATGGCGCGACAGAGATCAGCCATGAACATAAAGGAGCCGCGCAGCAGCCCCACCAACACCATATCGCTGCCGCTGTCGCGGTAGTGGTCGTTAATCTCTTTGCCCAGTTCAGCGATGCGCGTGGCGATTGCCTGTTCAGGGATCATCACTTCAACAGTGTGTTTCATTGCGTTCAGCCCGGTTACGTCAGAAAAGCCCCGGAGTCTATCACAGACGCAGCAGCGACGGCTGCGCGGCCCCATAAGCAAACGATTACGTCGCGAAAATTATTACCCGCCGCCTGCGGCTCGCTGAAATGCGCATTACCTTAGAACATTCTGGCATTTACCAGCATGATTCGCTGCATGGTAGCCTTTATCCAACAGATCGTTACCCTACTCGCGCCGCTGGCCGGAGATCACAATGACTTCATCTTCAAGCAAAAAAACGCATATCGGCGACAGGCCGCTGCACCCTGAAACCCAGATGCTGAACTATGGCTACGATCCCCGCCTCTCTGAGGGTGCGGTGAAGCCGCCGGTATTTCTGACCTCGACCTTTGTCTTTGACAGCGCCGAAGAGGGACGGGATTTCTTTGATTACGTCTCTGGCCGACGTGAGCCGCCGGAAGGCAAATCGGGTGGGCTGGTCTATTCCCGCTTTAACCACCCTAACAGCGAAATTGTAGAAGATCGGCTGGCGGTCTATGAGCAGGCGGAGAGCTGTTCGCTCTTCTCTTCCGGTATGGCCGCCATCTCCACTGCCCTGCTGACGTTTGCCCGTCCGGGCGAGGTGATCCTGCATTCCCAGCCGCTGTATGGCGGCACCGAAACCCTGCTTAGCAAGACGCTGCACAATCTGGACATCAAAGCAGTGGGTTTCAGCGACGGCAATGATGAAGTCAAAGTGCGTGAAGCCGCTCAGCAGGCGATGGCCCAGGGCCGGGTAGCGGTGATCCTGATTGAAACGCCAGCGAATCCCACCAACAGCCTGGTCAATATCCGTCTGATGGCGCGTATCGCTGATGAGATTGATCAGCAGCAGGGTTCACGACCGATTATCGCCTGTGACAACACGCTGCTCGGCCCGCTGTTCCAGCAGCCGCTGACGCTGGGCGCTGATCTGTCGCTCTACTCGCTGACCAAGTATGTTGGCGGTCACTCTGACCTGATTGCAGGCGCGGCGATGGGCAGTAAAGCGCTGATGGCGAAAGTGCGCGCCCTGCGCAGCGCAATCGGCACGCAGCTGGATCCACACTCAAGCTGGATGCTCAGCCGCTCGCTGGAAACGCTGTCGCTACGCATGGAGAAAGCCTGGCAGAATGCGGAAGCGGTCGCGGCGTTTCTGCGCGATCACCCTAAAGTGGAGAAGCTGCACTGGCTGCCCTATCTGGATGCGGAGAGCGCCGAAGGGAAAACCTATCGCGAGCAGTGCAGCGGTGCCGGTTCGACCTTCTCATTTGATATCGTCGGCGATCAGCCCGCTGCGTTCCGTTTTCTTAATGCGCTGTCGCTGTTTAAGCAGGCGGTAAGCCTGGGCGGTACCGAGTCGCTGGCCAGCCATCCTGGCAGCACCACCCACTCCGGCGTGCCGCAGGCGGTGCGTCAGCGTATTGGGATCACTGACGCCACGGTGCGGCTGTCGATTGGCATCGAAAACGCCGGCGACCTGATTGAAGATGTGAAGCTGGCGCTGGAGCAGGCGTAATCAACTGACGGTAAAGCCCAGCATCATGCCGGTGTCTTCATGCTCCAGCAGATGGCAATGGGCCATGTAAGCGTGTTCTGCGGCGGCGACATAGTTGAAGCGTACCAGCACTTCGCTGCGCCAGCCGTCGACATTCACCATATCTTTCCAGCCCTGCCGGTGCGGGGCTGGCGGTTTGCCGTTTTCTGAAAGAATACGAAACTGGGTGCCGTGAATGTGGAACGGGTGCAGCATCGCGTCGCCTTCACCTGAAATCGTCCACTTCTCGTAATCACCCAGCTTCACCGCAAACGACGGCTTCGTCATATCAAAGGCCTGGCCATTAATCTTATTGCCGTTGCGGAAATCGTAACCGGCGGGCGGCGTATTGCCGTGCATGCTGTGATCCATATTTTCCATTGGTGGCATCGGCTCGGCAGCCGTTTTCTCCTCCGGCGTCTGCGACATCGTGTGATGACCGCCCTTGCCCATCGCTTTCTCGCCGTAGCGCTGCATCAGCGCCTGCATGCCCTGCTGGTCCAGCTGCGGGTCCATCATCAGCTGCAGCCAGCGTGTCGTCAGGCCGTCGGTTGAGGGTAGCGCTGGCAGCGTCGCCAGCTGATCCGGCAGCGTGGCGCTGGCCATCACCCGCAGCGGCAGGATCTGCACCAGCGGCAGCGGCTGGTCAAAGGGCGGCAGCGTCATGCCCATCTGCTCTGTCGGCAGCGTCACCAGATCGAAGCTGTTACCGTCAGAAGTATCGATCATCACCTCAAAACGCTCGCCCGGCAGGAGCGGCAGCGAGTCGAGCTTTACCGGCTCGGCCAGCAGGCCACCATCGCTGGCGATCACGTAGAGAGGACGTTTATCACTGGCGGCAACATGCAGCGAACGGGCATTGCAGCCGTTGAGCAGACGCAGACGCAGCCAGCCGCGCGGCACCGCATGCTGCGGATAGTGCACGCCGTTGGTCAGCATCATGTCGCCAAACCAGCCCACCGCGGCGCGCATCACGTCGAGCTGATAATCAATGCGGCTGCCATCTTTGGTCAGCTGCTTATCCTGAAAAATCAGCGGCACATCATCCACACCCCACTGCGAGGGCAAACGCAGCGTTCCGCTCTCTTTATCTTCCAGCAGGATCAGTCCCGCCAGCCCCTGAGCCACCTGATGCCCGGTCTTGCCATGCAGATGCGGGTGATACCAGCAGGTTGCGGCGGGTTGATCGGGCGTAAAAGAGACCTGACGCGAGCCGCCAGGCGCAATCACTGCCTGCGGGCCGCCATCCACTGCGCCGGGGATTTCCAGCCCGTGCCAGTGCAGTGTGGTCGCTTCGCTGAGCCGGTTATGGATGTTCACCGTCACCGGTTTACCACTCTGCATCTTCAGCACCGGCCCCAGCAGGCTGCCGTTATAGCCCCAGGTCGGCACCGCTTTGCCGTTCCACTGGGTGGTACCCTGCATCGCGGTGAGGCTGTAGCTGCCCCTGGCATCGGGTTCAAGCAGAGACGGAATCGGCAGCAGCGGACGGGTGGCTGCCATCAGCGAACGGCTCCAGAGCGGTAATGCTCCGGCTGCACTCAGTGCGGCAGTGAGTTTCAGGAAATGGCGACGTTGCATGGTGATCATCCTTGTGGCATCAGAGCGCACAGCCTAAACCCTGACCTTATGGGAAGGTCAAGTCCTGACCGTGCGAATCTGACGAAAAAAGGCGGTGCAGCAGCCCACAGCGGCAAATTAATCGAAAACCTGAGAGCAACTGTGCTAACGTCATTAGCAATATCCATTGAAGAGAACGACTATGAAGCAAAGTATCAGGATCCTGCTGCTGACGGGACTCCTTGGCTTCTCCTCCACCAGTTTTGCCCTGAGCGAATCCGAAGCGGAAGATCTGGCCGATCTCACGGCGGTTTTCGTCTATCTGAAAAATGATTGTGGCTATCAGGATTTACCGGACGCGCAGATTCGCAAAGCGCTGGTCTTTTTTGCTCAGCAGAACCGCTGGGATTTAAGCAACTACAGCAACTACAACATGAAAGCGCTGGGTGAAGATAGCTATCGCGATCTCAGCGGCATCGCCATCACCAACGACAAAAAGTGCAAGTCACTGGCCCGCGATTCGCTGAGCCTGCTGGCCTACGTCAGGTAACGATTCTTCCCTCTGCAGCCGGACATTGACCGTGCAACCACGGTCAGTGTTAGCTATCATATGCCGCCCATCTTCATGGCGATGTCATCAGAGGAGAGCACCATGGCCCACAATGAAACGTGGTATGAAACCCTTCATGCCGGTTTTGGCCAGTATTTCACGGTCGATAAAGAGCTGTACCGTGAGAAGACTGCGCATCAGGATTTAATCATTTTCGAAAATGCCGCGATGGGCCGCGTAATGGCGCTGGACGGCGTCGTTCAGACCACCGAACGCGACGAATTTATCTACCATGAAATGATGACCCACGTTCCGCTGCTGGCGCACGGCGCGGCGAAGAGCGTTCTGATTATCGGCGGCGGTGACGGCGCCATGCTGCGTGAAGTGTCACGTCATCCCGGGATCGAAAAGATTACCATGGTGGAGATCGATGCAGGCGTGGTGACCTTTTGTCGCCAGTATCTGCCGAACCACAGCGCGGGTGCCTATGACGATCCGCGCTTTACGCTGGTGATTGATGACGGGGTGAACTTCGTTAATCAGACGCAGGAAAAGTTTGATGTCATTATCTCCGACTGCACCGATCCGATTGGTCCGGGCGAGAGTCTGTTTACCTCGGAATTTTATGCCGGGTGCAAAGCGGCCCTTAATGAAAATGGCATCTTTGTGGCGCAGAATGGCGTCTGCTTCCTGCAGCAGGATGAGGCCGTTAACAGCCATCGCAAGCTGGGACATTACTTTGCGGACGTCAGTTTCTATCAGGCGGCGATTCCGACCTACTACGGCGGCATTATGACCTTTGCCTGGGCGAGTGATAATCCGGCGCTGCGCCAGCTCGACACCGCGACCTTAAAGGCGCGTTTCGAGGCCGCTGGCCTGACCTGCCGTTATTACACGCCAGCAATCCATACCGGCAGCTTTGCCCTGCCGCAATATCTGTTGAATGCGTTATCTGCCGCGTGCTGATAGTGCATTTCTAAGGGGGTGAACGAAATTGCAAAAGCTAAAACTACATGGCTTCAACAACCTGACGAAAAGCCTGAGTTTTTGTATTTACGATATTTGCTATGCGAATACTGAAGCTGAACGCGATGGTTACATCGCCTACATTGACGAACAATATAACGCTAACCGTCTGACGGAAATCCTGACCGAGACCTGCTCCATTATCGGGGCTAACGTGCTCAACATTGCGCGCCAGGATTATGAGCCGCAGGGGGCCAGCGTCACGATTCTGGTCAGCGAAGAGCCGATCGATCCGAAAGATATCGATAACTCAGAGCACCCCGGTCCGCTGCCCAACTCGGTGGTGGCTCATCTCGATAAAAGTCATATCTGCGTGCACACCTATCCGGAGAGCCATCCGGCAGGCGGTCTGTGCACCTTCCGTGCAGACATTGAAGTCTCAACCTGTGGCGTCATTTCGCCCCTGAAAGCGCTGAACTATCTGATCCATCAGCTGGAGTCCGATATTGTCACCGTCGATTACCGGGTGCGCGGTTTTACCCGTGACGTGAAAGGGATGAAGCACTTCATCGATCACGAGATCAATTCGATTCAGAACTTCATGTCTGAAGATATGAAAGCGATGTATGACATGGTGGATGTGAATGTCTATCAGGAAAACATCTTCCATACCAAGATGTTGCTGAAAGAGTTCGACCTTAAACACTACCTGTTTAACACCCGCCCGGAAGATCTCACTCCGCAGGAGCACAAGCGCATTACCGATCTGCTCTGGAAAGAGATGCGCGAGATCTACTACGGCAGAAATATCCCCTCAGTGGGCCTGAAGACCCTCTGATTATCAGGCGCGCAGCGTTATAGCTCATAACCTGCGCGTCTCCTTCCCTCTTGTTCCCCCTGCTTTTTCATCACGGCAACTGCCTGACTGAGGTTTGAACGGGTTTCGGTGGACACACCCGCGACTACGCGCGAAGAGAATGATGCGTACGCGCGTTAACGGCGCGTTTTAACGGCGAGAGATAAAGATAAACGCGCGGTGCTGCTCTCGTCCTGCTGATCAGGTCAGAGCAACATGGCGCGTTCTGTTCATGCGGAGGTCAGCGCCAGCGTAATCCCGCGCTCGCGCAGCGTGCGGCAGACAGCCTCATCTAACCGGCTGTCGGTCACCACATCCGTCAGGTCATCCACCGGAGAAGCGCAGAATAGCGACCAGGAGCCATATTTACTGCTGTCCGCCAGCAAGACCCGGCGAGCCGCATTGGCCAGAAGATCGTGTTTCAGCCCCGCTTTCTCCTCAGTCGGCGTGGTAATGCCGCGCTCAAGGCTCCAGGAGTTACAACTGACAAAGGCGATATCGGGATTGATGCTGCGCAGCAACCGTCGTCCATGTTCGCCCACACAGGACTGACTGGAGTCGTCGATACGTCCGCCGATAATCGTCACTTCGATCTGCTTAAACTCAGACAAAAACAGTGCAATGTGCAGATCGGCAGTGATGACACGCAGTGGCAGATGCGTGAGCTGTCGCGCCAGCTCCAGCATGGTGGTGCCCGCATCCAGCACGACCGCATCGCCCGCCCGGACAAAGCTGGCGGCACATTCTGCGATCGCCTGCTTCTCGGCCAGGTTACGCTGCATCTTCTCCAGCGTGGTCGGCTGGGCAGGAATAAAACGATTCAGGGTAACGCCGCCATGACTGCGGCTGATCACGCCCTCTTTATCCAGCTTAATCAAATCACGGCGAATCGTGGCGGGTGAGGCGGAAATCGCACTGACCAGTTGCTCAACAGTCACCAGATTATGGCTTTTCAGGTAATCCATAATCTGGTCAAGACGGCTCTGTCCCTTCATATATCCCTATGCGAGCTGCATCGCGAGTTTAATAGAGATCGCCATGCTGTCAGACTTCGCTTTACCTGTCCAGGCGATATCAAATGCGGTGCCATGGTCAGCAGAGGTGCGGATAAACGGCAGGCCTGCGGTGATGTTGACGCCATCATAAAAGCCCAGCAGTTTAAGCGGAATATGCCCCTGATCGTGGTACATCGCGACCACCATGTCATACCGTCCATCCTGGCACTGCAGGAACACCGTGTCCGGCGGACAAGGCCCGTAGACATCAATCCCCTGCGCTTTCATCGCCTCAATAGCGGGTGCCACGGTGGTGATCTCCTCATCGCCAAACAGGCCGTTCTCACCAGCGTGCGGATTAACGCCCGCCACGGCGATACGCGGGGCGTTGTAACCGACACGACGCAGGAAAGTGTCCGCCATACCAATCACGGTTTTGATGCGCGTCTGGTTCAGCGTATCGAGGAACTTACGCAGCGCAATGTGGGTCGTGACATGAATCACTTTCAGCTTATCGGTGTAGAGGACCATGGCGTAATCTTTGGTCCCGGTAAGATGCGCCAGCAGTTCAGTGTGACCAGGATAGAGATGGCCCGCCGCATGCAGCGCCTCTTTGTTCAGCGGCGCGGTGGCTATGGCATGCACGTCGCCCGCCAGTGCCAGCTCTGTAGCACGCTTCACGCAACGCCACGCCAGATCTCCCGCCTCTTTCTGCACCACGCCAGGTTTCAGCGCGTCGGGATCGGCCAGGGGCTCATCGATGACGTTGATGATGCCGGGCGCAAATCGCGCATCCTGCACCCGGTCCAGCACCCGCAGCTCGGCCTGTGGCGTAATGTTCATCGCCATAATGCGGCGCAGCGTACTGGCACAGCCAATCACCACCGCCGGGATGCCATTCAGCTCACCTCCAGAGAGTGACTTAATGATGATTTCCGGGCTGATGCCCGCTGGATCGCCCATGGTGATCGCAATAATTTTACTCACTCGACTTCTCCTCAATAAAACCAATGGCTGCTACCAGGGTATTTTCATCACCAAAGCCACCCGCTTTGGTCATCACCGGCAGAGTAAATTCACTGTTAAGCAGAACCCCGTGCGGCACACAGCCCGCCACCAGACCCTGAATTTTAAATCCGCTGGCCCCCAGTGCCTGGGCAACGGCAATCGCCACGTCGCCTCCCGACAGATAGAGCGCATGCGGCAGCTGTGTCCGGCACAGGCTGTGAGTCATTTCGCCCAGCAACAGACTGATCGCTTCGCCCAGCTGCTGGCGGGTCACGCTGTGCTGCTGGCTGAGATGCTCAATGTCGTGACGCTGGGATTCATGCTGGCAGGTGCGGATCACCGTATGGCGACCGGCACGCAGTGCGGCGGCAGCCTGTTCGATCCAGCGATCCCGATCAGGCCAGGCGGGCTGCTGAAACAGCTGACGGATATCGACATCCACTATCTCAACTGCCCGCTGGTTAAGCAGCGTGGCGATCTGCTGCTGCGCGCTGCTGCTCATCGATCCCACTACCGCCAGCACGGGCCGCGACGGGCGAACAGAGAGCGCTGCGCCCAGCGCATCGCTTAACCCGGCTGCTCCCACCAGCAGCGGCTTCTCTGTCAGCCGCGCCGCAGCGATTATCAGTCGCGCCAGATCGGCTTCATTTTCGGCATCCACCACCACCACGCCGTGCGCCGCCGCTAACACCGCATCAAGCCGATCGCTGCGCAGCGTCGGGAGATCGATCTCCGTGCCGTCGATCTGCATCTGATCGAGTACGCGGGCACTGAGGATCGGGGTTTTAGGATCGCTGGCAAATTCGGTGTCTGTCAGTAACCGCTGATTGACCCACACTTTACCTTCGCATGTGGTGCGGCCCAGTCGTGGCACGGCCGGCGCAACCAGCGCCAGCCTTTTGCCGCTGGCTCGCAGCGCAGCCGCGGTTTCAGCACCGACGTTGCCGCGCAGCGTGGAGTCGATCTTTTTAAACAGCCAGCCCTGCTGAAGCTGTGCGGCGAAGTGCTGTACCACCTGAGCCACACGCTCTGCGGCCTGGCTGGCGCTGACTGCCCGACTGTCGGTGCTGATAACCAGCACATCCGCAGCGTCGTCTGGCAACGGTGCCTTAGTGCCAAACAGCACATGTACGCGGGCGCCAGCCTGTGCCAGTCCGCTACCCGCATCGTTGGCACCGGTAAAGTCATCGGCGATGACCAGCACCGGGGTTTTCCATAATGATGAGCCCATCCTCACTCCTGTCAGGCGATTGCCACTGCATTTGATTATATTCAATCATGATTGATTATATGTGAGCAAGTTCAAATTAATCGAAATCGATATGCCTTATAAAATTAGCCACAGAGAGTGACTGACTTCGCATTGCGCTGAGCAAGATTAATCATCTGCTCAGACAGGACAGAAATAAGGGTATGAAATGAACATTAACAGCACGGTGATTAGCGGTTATCAGGCGTTAAACGACATGCGCTATCTGCTGAAGGGGATATCGACAGCAGTCGTGGTCACTGACCGGAACATTGAGGCGATTCCGGCAGTGCAGGCGCTGATGGGTCAACTTCGGGATCAGATTCCGGGTATCAGCGTGGTCAACAGCGTTCCGCCTGAACCAAGCCAGCATGATGTGGCAGCGATTATCGCGACGCTCTCCCGGCCCCATGTCGATATGGTGATTGGCATCGGCGGCGGCAGCGTGCTGGATGTGGCGAAGCTACTCTCAGTGCTGTGCATCGACGCCGCGCCTTCGCTGGACGCCCTGCTGGCAGGCGAAAAACCGCAGCGCCGTACCCGTTCAATACTGATCCCTACCACCGCAGGCACGGGTTCTGAGGCGACGCCCAATGCGATCCTGGCGATCCCGGAGAAAGAGACCAAAGTCGGCATTATTTCACCGGTGATGCTGCCCGATGTGGTGGCCCTGGTGCCGGAACTGACCACCAGCATGCCGCCACATATTGCCTCTTCAACCGGTATTGACGCCCTCTGCCATCTGATTGAGTGCTTTACTGCCAATGTCGCCAACCCGGTCAGCGACAACTATGCGCTGATTGGGATGAAGAAACTGTTCGCTAATCTCGAAACCACCCTGCGCGAGCCAGAAAATTTGCAGGCACGCCTGGAGATGCTCTGGGCCTCTTATTATGGCGGTGCATCGATTGCCCATGCCGGGACACATCTGGTGCATGCCCTCTCTTACCCGCTCGGCGGCAGATATCATCTGCCACACGGCGTTGCCAACGCCATCCTGCTGGCTCCCTGCATGCGCTTTGTCCGTCCGGCGGCGGTGAGCAAATTCGCTCAGGCCTATGATCTGCTGCCTGACGCCGACGTCCGTTTAAGCGATGAAGAGAAATCACACGCGCTGGTCGACTACTTCACCGCGCTGGTGGCGCGGCTGCAGCTGCCTGCCAGTCTGGAAGCCCTGGGCATCAGCCCGGATCACCTGCCCTGGTTAGTGGAAGCCGCGCTCGACGTCCAGCGTCTGATGAACAACGTGCCGATGGCGGTCACCGCCGACGATGTGCGCGCCGTCTACCTGACGCTTTTCCCTTCCTGCCAGGCGTAATGAGGATTGTCATGAATAAGAAAATAAACGGCGTACTGACCGCCATCGTCACCACTTTTGACCGTGAAGGTGCCTTTGATCCGGAGAGGCAGCGCGAACAGGTCAGACGCCAGATCAACGCCGGTAACGGCATCTTCTGTGGCGGAACCAACGGCGAATTCTTTGTGCTGAACGAGCAGGAGAAGATCGCGGTTACCACCACCTGCGTCGATGAAGTTAACGGCCGGGCATCGGTGGTGGCGCATATCGGGGAGATTTCGACCCGTGAAACTATCCGGCTCGGCAAACAGATTGCCCGCCTTGGCGTAGATGCTGTTTCCGCGATCACGCCGTGGTTTGTTCCGCTTAAGCAGCAGGAGCTGATCGACCACTATCAGCGCGTGGCTGATGCGCTTACGGTGCCGCTGTTCCTCTACAACATCCCGGCGCGTACCGGCAATACCTTGCAGCCAGAGACCGTTCGTACGCTGGCCGCGCACCCGAACATCATCGGCATTAAAGATTCAGCAGGCAGCTATGAAAGTCTGAGCGGCTTTCTGCAGGCTACCGCCGACTGTCAGGACTTTGATGTGCTGAACGGCCCGGATTCGCTGATCCACCAGGGGTTCGTGGATGGCTGCTCCGCCTCAATTTCCGGGCTGGCAAACGTGGCGCCAGAGGCGATTAACGCCATCTGGGCGCGCTTCCATGCGGGCGATATTGCCGGTTCGCATCAGGCACAGGAGAACGTCACCGGCCTGCGCACCGCACTGTACAGCATCGGTTTCTCACCGGCCGTCGTGAAAAAAGCGGTCAGCCTGCAGGGCTTTGAGGTGGGTGAAAGTCGCTATGCGGTGCAGTTCAGCGCCGAAGAGCAGCAGCAGATCCGTCAAATCGTGAACCACTACCTGCAATAACGTCCATCACCTTTGCACCCTACCGGTCAGATGAGAACGAACCTGATGGTCGCCATCTGCCAGAACAATCGAGGTCATGATGAAAGCATTTTCAACTGAGAGCACCTTACTGATCGTCGGCATGGTGGTCGCCTATATCCTGTTCACCACCTGGCTCACCTGGCAGCTGCGCAGTAAAACCAGCGGCGACTTTATGGAAGGTTCGCGCGCCATGCCTGCTTTTATCGTCGGCATTATGCTGATGTCTGAATATATCGGGGCAAAATCCACCATCGGCACCGCGCAGGCGGCCTTTGAAGATGGCTTCGCCGCCTCATGGTCGGTGATTGGCGCGGCAATTGGCTTCCCGCTGTTTGGCCTGATACTGGTCAAACGCATCTACAACACCGGAAAGATCACTATCTCCGGTGCTATCGCCGAGAAATATGGCAGTTCGACCAAAAATATTATCTCGCTGATCATGATCTATGCGCTGTTGCTGGTGAACGTCGGCAACTACATCAGCGGCGCGGCGGCGATCTCCACCGTGCTGAAGATTGACCTGACTCAGGCTGCCTTTATCACTGCGGTGGTCAGCACCTTCTACTTTGCATTTGGCGGCATGAAAGGTGTGGCCTGGGTCACGCTGCTGCACAGCGCCATCAAGTATATGGGGATCCTGATTATCCTCTATGTGGCGCTGAAGATGACCGGCGGCGTCGCCCCGATGATGGAGAAAATGCCGGCGTTCTACTGGACATGGGATGGTCACGTCGGTGCCAGTACCATTGTGGCCTGGCTGATCGGGACCGTAGGTTCGATCTTCTGTACCCAGTTTGTGATTCAGGCGATCTCCTCCACCAAAGATGTGAAGTCAGCGAAGCGCGCCACCTGGGTCGCCTTCTTCTTCTGCCTGCCGATTGGTCTGGCGATGGCGCTGATTGGCGTGGCAGCGAAGTTTGCTCACCCGGATATCAAGAGCCTCTATGCGCTGCCGGTGTTTCTGCAGGATATGTCACCGTGGCTGGCGGGCATTGTCACCACCTCGCTGGTGGCCTCGATTTTCGTCAGCGTCGGTACCGTGGCGCTGGCCATCGCCTCGCTGGTGGTGAAAGACTTTTACGTGCCTTATCGTAATCCTACGCCAGAGCGCGAATTTAAAATGACGCGCTGGATCTCGATTGGCATCGGCTTCTTCCCGCTGCTGTTTGTTCTGTTCTTCCCGGAAGTGCTGAAGCTCTCGTTCTTTACCCGTGCGATTCGTCTGTCGATTACCGTTGTGGCGATCATGGCGTTCTACCTGCCGTGGTTTAAGAGCACACGCGGCGCCAATGCAGGTTTGATTGGCGCCTGCGTTGTCACTTCCGTCTGGTTCCTGATGGGTAACCCGTTTGGTATCGACAATATGTACGTGGCGCTGATCACCCCGGCAATTATTATGGTGATTGACCGCTGTATCCCGTCACGCCAGTCTCAGCCTCAATCGCAACACAATGCACAAAACAGTGGAGCCTAATATGACTCAGGAAACCGTCACCGCAGAACGCACCGGCCTGCTTGCGCCTCACCCGCAGGATAGCGCGCAGCAGGTTGCGATGCTGCCCTCCTCCTGCCCGCAAAACCACGCGGCTAACCTGCTGCCGCTGCCCGATGGCGATCTGCTTTGCGTCTGGTTTGGCGGCACGCAGGAAGGGATTGCCGATATCTCTGTCTGGTGTTCACGGCTGCGAAAAGGCAGCGATCGCTGGAGTGAAGCCCAAAAACTCTCTGACGATCCGGGCCGTTCAGAACAGAATCCGGTGCTGTTTCTCGATCCCGACCAGGTGCTGTGGCTGCTGTGGACGGCGCAGAAATCGGGCAATCAGGACACCGCAATTGTGCGCTATCGCCAGTCTCACGATCTGGGCCAGAGCTGGGGGGAGATCAAAACGCTGCTGGATAAGCCCGGCACCTTTATTCGCCAGCCGATTGTGGTGCTGCCCAACGGTAACTGGTTGCTGCCGGTGTTTTACTGCCTGACGCAGCCTGGCGAAAAGTGGGTCGGCAGCTATGACGTGAGCGCGGTAAAAATCTCTGAAGATAAAGGCCAGAGCTGGCGTGACGTCAGCGTGCCTGACAGCACCGGCTGCGTTCATATGAACGTTACTCTGCTGGATGATGGCTCGCTGCTGGCGCTCTACCGCAGCCGCTGGGCTGACCACATTTACCAGAGCCGCTCATTTGATCAGGGCGAAAGCTGGAGCGCGCCACAGCCGTTATCGCTGCCCAACAATAACTCCTCAATTCAGGTCACGACGCTGCGCAATGGTCATCTGGCGCTGGTGTTCAATGCCATGAGCGCCGAAGGTGCCAGCGAACGCCGGTTGTCGCTGTATGACGAAATTGAAGACGATGAAGAGGTAAGTGATGTTGCCGTCGCCGCTGAGCCGGTGGTGCACAGTGGTCGCACCGCTTTCTGGGGTGCGCCTCGTGCGCCGATGACGCTGGCTATCTCCACGGATGGCGGTAAAAGCTGGCCGCTGCAGCGCAATCTGGACGAGGGCGATGGCTACTGCATGACCAATAACTCCCAGCAGAAATTAAACCGTGAGTTCTCCTATCCCAGCATTAAACAGGGCCTGGATGGCGAACTGCATATCGCCTACACCTGGTATCGCCAGGCGATTAAATATGTGCGGGTCGCGGAGTCATGGGTGAAGGGAGGTGATGCGTGATTGAACGGATGGCGCTGGTGACCGGGGCCAGCTCCGGCATCGGTCAGGCGATTGCTGACCGTTTACTCGATGAGGGCTGGCAGGTTATCGGCCTGAGTCGCTCGGCGATAAGCCGGGCAGAAGCGGGCTGGCAGAGCCATCAAATCGATATCAGCGACAGCGCGGCACTGCAGGCTTTACTGGACGCGCTACCGGTGCCGCAGGCGGTAATCCATGCAGCCGGTATGATGCAGGCCGCGCCGCTTGGGGAGCTGGATCTGAACGCCAGCGCACGCTTATGGCAACTGCACGTTGCCGCTGCTGAGCAGCTGGCGAATCATTTTGCACCGCGGATGCGTGTGGGCGGCAGAATTGTGCTGCTGGGCAGCCGGACATCAGGCGGTGCGGCAGGCCGCAGTCAGTATGTCGCCACCAAATCGGCGATGATCGGTATGGTGCGCAGCTGGGCGGCGGAACTCGCTCCGCGCGGCATTACCGCCAATATTGTGGCGCCAGGCGCCACCGAAACGCCGATGCTGCAACAGCCGGGCCGTGCCAGTTCACCGCCCCGTCTGCCTCCCATTGGCCGCTATATTCAGCCGCAGGAAGTGGCCGGGCTGGTCGATTTCCTGCTCTCCCCTGCGGCGGCGGCGATCACCGGCCAGCAGCTGGTAATGTGTGGCGGTGCATCGCTGAGTTAGTTAACAGGCCGGGCTGCTGAGTTCGCCCGGCCTTATAACCGTAAAGGATTGCCTTACTGTCTTACCGTACGGGTTTGCCGTACTGGTTCATAAACTGGCGATAAGCAGCGATCACCAGCTGAAAATCTTCAATGCCGCAGAACGAGAGGCTCTCTTCGTCATAGTAGTTCATCCCCTCTTCCATACCGTCATCTTCCAGAGCCAGCAGGTTGGCGCGGATCATCACCTCCTCTTCATCCAGCAGAATGGTGTACTCGCTGCCGATCCGCTGCCACTGACGTACGCTGCCTTTGACATCTTCAATGGCGGCTTCAACTTCATCCAGCAATCCCGGATCGTTTTTGACCTCTTCGTTGAACCAGTGGCCGACCGCTTCATGATCCATCGACATGCGAACCTTAATCTGTCCGGTCACATCGCGTAAAAATTCATATTCCATCGCCCGTTCCTCTCAACGTCGTCGTCTCACCTGGTAAGTGTCCGTGCTGCTCTCGCGGCAAAGTGTGACACGTCGCGCATTATTACAGGCTGTCTGCCGAAAGCCAGCTTTTGATCGTCTCTCTACCCCATGCTGAGACGAAAAAAAGGGGCGAATCATCGCCCCTTATTCATGCCTGCAAGGTGAAGAATCAGACCGCGGTCTGGAAAATCACACCATCAGCTTTGTCGGTGTACTGCGTCAGCTGGTCGAAGTTGAGATAGCGATACGTGTCGCTGGCCGTTTTATCGACCTGCGCCATGAATTGCTGATACTCATCCGGCGTTGGCAGTTTGCCAAGCAGAGACGCGACCGCAGCCAGCTCCGCTGACGCCAGGTAGACGTTAGCGCCGTTACCCAGACGGTTCGGGAAGTTACGGGTCGAGGTAGAGACCACCGTCGAACCATCTGCAACACGTGCCTGGTTACCCATGCAGAGTGAACAGCCCGGGATCTCGATACGCGCACCGCTTTTGCCGAATACGCTGTAGTAGCCCTCTTCGGTCAGCTGTGCCGCATCCATCTTGGTTGGCGGTGCCACCCACAGACGGGTTGGCAGCTGGCCTTTGTGGCTATCCAGCAGTTTACCCGCAGCACGGAAGTGACCAATGTTGGTCATGCATGAGCCGATAAACACTTCGTCGATCTTCTCACCCTGAACGTCAGAGAGCAGACGTGCATCGTCCGGATCGTTTGGCGCACAGAGGATTGGCTCTTTGATTTCAGCCAGATCGATTTCGATCACGGCGGCATATTCAGCATCGGCATCCGGCTCAAGCAACTGAGGATCGGCCAGCCATTTCTCCATACCTTCAATGCGACGCTCCAGCGTACGACGATCGCCGTAGCCTTCTGCGATCATCCACTTCAGCAGCACGATGTTAGAGCTGAGGTATTCGATAATCGGCGCTTTATCCAGCTTGATGGTACAGCCCGCAGCGGAACGTTCTGCTGACGCATCGGACAGCTCAAACGCCTGCTCGACTTTCAGATCCGGCAGACCTTCAATCTCCAGGATGCGACCAGAGAAGATGTTTTTCTTACCTTTCTTCTCAACGGTCAGCAGACCCTGTTTGATGGCATACAGCGGAATGGCGTGAACCAGATCGCGCAGGGTAATGCCTGGCTCCATCTTACCTTTGAAGCGCACCAGAACCGATTCCGGCATGTCGAGCGGCATTACGCCAGTCGCGGCGGCAAACGCCACCAGGCCTGAACCCGCCGGGAAAGAGATGCCGATAGGGAAACGGGTGTGCGAGTCACCACCGGTACCAACGGTATCCGGCAGTAGCATACGGTTCAGCCAGCTGTGGATAATGCCGTCACCCGGACGCAGTGACACACCACCGCGGTTCATGATGAAGTCTGGCAGCGTATGGTGCGTGCTCACATCCACCGGCTTAGGATACGCGGCGGTGTGACAGAACGACTGCATCACCAGATCGGTCGAGAAGCCCAGGCAAGCCAGATCTTTCAGCTCGTCACGGGTCATCGGGCCGGTGGTATCCTGCGAGCCAACCGAGGTCATCTTAGGTTCGCAATAGGCACCCGGACGAACACCGGTTACGCCACAGGCGCGGCCAACCATTTTCTGCGCCAGCGAGAAACCACGGGTGCTCTCCGCGACATCTTTCGCCTGACGGAATACGGTGCTGTGCGGCAGACCCAGCGACTCGCGCGCTTTGGTGGTCAGACCGCGACCGATGATCAGCGGAATACGGCCACCGGCGCGCACTTCGTCAATCACTACTTCGGTTTTGAGCTCGAAGCTGGCCAGCAGCTCATTGGTTTCGTGGTTGCGGACTTCGCCTTTGAATGGATAGATGTCGATCACATCGCCCATGTTCAGGTTATTTACGTCCACTTCAATGGGCAGTGCGCCCGCATCTTCCATGGTGTTGAAGAAGATGGGTGCAATTTTGCTGCCCAGCACCACGCCGCCGCCTTTTTTATTTGGCACGTTCGGGATGTCGTCGCCCATAAACCACAGCACCGAGTTGGTGGCGGATTTACGTGAAGAACCGGTTCCGACAACATCACCGACATACGCCAGCGGGAAGCCTTTGGTCTTCAGAGCTTCGATCTGTTTGATCGGGCCGATATTGCCCACTTCATCAGGCTCAATGCCTTCACGGGCATTTTTCAGCATCGCCAGGGCGTGCAGAGGAATGTCTGGACGTGACCAGGCATCCTGGGCCGGAGAGAGATCGTCGGTGTTGGTTTCGCCAGTGACTTTAAACACGGTAACCGTGATCTTCTCTGCCAGTTCAGGCCGTGACAGATACCATTCCGCATCTGCCCAGGATTGCATCACCTGCTTCGCGTATTCATTACCCGCTTTCGCTTTCTCTTCGACATCATAGAAGTTGTCGAACATCAGCAGCGTGTGTGAAAGGGCTTTCGCGGCAATCGGAGCCAGTTTGCTATCGTCCAGCGCCTCAATCAGCGGATGAATATTGTAACCGCCCTGCATGGTGCCAAGCAGTTCAACCGCTTTTTCAGAAGATATCAGAGGAGAGGTTGCTTCGCCTTTGGCGACAGCCGCCAGGAAACCGGCTTTGACATACGCCGCTTCATCGACGCCAGGTGGGACGCGGTTGACCAATAAATCGATCAAAAATTCTTCTTCACCCGCAGGTGGATTTTTTAGCAGTTCAACCAGCGCGGCCATTTGGGAAGCCTCTAAAGGCTTAGGTACAATTCCCTGGGCAGCACGCTCGGCAACGTGCTTACGGTATTCTTCTAGCACGACGTTATCCTCGCTCTCATTATGTAGGGCTTTCCGACCACCTTGCTCACTTATGGAGAACAATCTTCCCTTTCTCGTCCAGGTTGAGGTGCCCGGTTTCGCGGAGGGCAGAATAGCAGTATTTCGTCTGTTTGTTAATCTGTTTACAAAAATACAACATAATCCACTACGGCCATTCTGCCCGCTCAACTCCCTGCATCAGCCAGCTGAGTCGGCTGAATGGATCTCTCTGCAGCGTACCGCATTCCACACAAATGGCTGCAGGTTTATGTCAGTTTTGCCGTGGCTTTAGCGAAGTGATTCAGGGAAATAGATAACTGGCAGGAATAGAAGCCGGCGTGTTTATGGGGTAAAGCGGAGGTGAGCTCAGGAGGATAACAACACCAGGCCGGAAATCAGCCTGATGCAACTGAAACCGAATTCGTCCTGCTGATTACTACTGATAAAACCCTGGTCGGTAAATCTCTTTTTCATTCTCGCAAGTTACACGTCAGAAGCTACAAGACAGAAACTGCTATTCAGAAGAGGTCGTCATGACCTCTTCTGTGCATGTTTAATTTTTCAGATTTTCCGGAAAATTGGCGGGCAACTGGTCAGGCGGACAGTCGATCACGCTTTCGTTATTTGCACCCACATCACGGATTACGGTCAGCGTCGCGAACTCATCAATCACTTCGGTTGGATAAGCCGGACCCGCTTCGCGGAATTTTGCCATCTCTTCCAGATGATCATTCTGGAAGCAGACGGTTTTTTCCGGATTATTCATTACCCAGCGCGGGAAGAAGATGGTGCCGTGGAAAATTTTATCAGCCAGATTAACGGCCAGGCTGACATCGGTTCCGGTTGGTTCAGTCCAGGAAACTTTATAGACATCCTGCGCCAGACGGACGACATAGACATGCTGATTTTTAACCCAGCGATTACCGACCATACCGCTGTGAATACGATAGTCGATGGTGCTGGCATTTTTAATGTAGAGCTCGTAATTCCAGCCGTTGTCATAAGTGTAAACCAGATGTTTGCCGACGATGCCAGACAGGTCATGTTTATCGAAAGTGCTCATGGTTAATTCCTCATTTGTTTTCCTTGAGGAGATTATTGCGCGTTACAAAACCGATGAATAACGCTATTTTTAGCACTAAATAATTTAATTTTTAGATGAGTGAGCATGTACAAGACAACACTCGAACAGTGGTATCTGCTCGAAGCAGTAGTGAATGAGGGGAGTTTTGCGCTGGCAGCGGAGAAGAACAATCGCAGCCAGTCCTCACTGAGTTATCAGCTGAGCCTGTTACAGCAGCGGCTGGGTTTGACCCTGCTTCAGCAGGAGGGCCGCCGCGCTGTCCTGAGTGCAGAGGGACATCAGTTGCTGGCACAGGTGCGTCCGCTGCTGGAGGGATTCGGCGCGCTTGAGGCGCAGGCCAGTGCACTGCAACGCGGCGAGCGTTCGCGCATCGATCTGATGGTCGATGCGACTCTGCCCAAACCCTTGCTATTCGATGTGCTTCAGACCTTTCAGCAACGCTATCCGCATGTCCGCATCTGGTTTAGCGAAATCGTCCGAAGCGAAACGCCTGACAGACTGGCGGAAAATCAGGCTGATCTCTGGCTGGTAGCACAATATGGCGACACGCCGTTAGCAGGCGAAAGCCTGATGAGTGTCGATTTCGTCGCCGTCGCCCATCGCGACCACCCGCTGCACCGCGAATCCGCCCCGCTTAGTGCTGCTACGCTGGCACGCTGGCCCTGCATTACCATTCTGGATCGTCAGCAACAGCAGCAGTCGGAGGTCAATGGCGATCAGGCGGAGAACTGGTCATTCACGACGCTGTCGGCAGCCATTGAAGCGGTCCAGCATCAGTTAGGTTATGGCTGGCTGCCGGAACAGAATATCGCCGCGCTGTTAGAGAGCGGTGAGCTCCGTCCCCTGCCGCTGCTGCAGGGCCGCCGACGCAGTAGTTCGCTGGTGATGTATATCAATGAAGAGAGACTGCCCGGCAACAGCGCCATTGCTGCACTGGCACAGATGTTTATTGAACGGGTGGCTGCATGGGAGATGCGTGGTTAGATGAAGGTTAGCTTGCTGCCTAATCTTCTGAGAATTTGACTGTCAGAGTGCCACCGTCCAGCATCCCATATTGTGTTTACCGGGTGTACTGGAAACAGTGAAAGGGATAAGCCAGACCTTAGCCGAACCCTGAATTTTAGCATCCAGGAAGGTTATGCCCTGCTGATCTGCAGCCCTCTTCGCTTCCTCCCGGGAGCGCCACCTATCCTGATTTTTAAGCCAGGAGACCCGGTAATTTTGTCATAACAGTCGAATTGCTTTGTGATGAGTTTCGGGAATGGCAGAAAAGCACGCTCGTACTTATAGTCAGTTAACCCGGGAGACTGCATCAGCGCACTGTCTGATGAGCAGCGCCTGCGTTTCATTAAATTTGTTAAGCCCTGTAGTGCAGGGCTTTACGTTGCCGAGCCGTTTTCTGACATCAAAATCAGTGACGGATCTGTGAAAGTTCATCTTCTGAGAGACCGGTCATTTTCATGACGGTGTTACGGTCGATGCCGTTCTGCAGCATAGTGCGGGCAACCTCGAGTTTGCCTTCATTTCGGCCTTTCTCGATTCCACGCTGTTCACCAAGCTGAATACCTTTCTCGATGCCCTTCTGCTCCAGCTGCTGTGCGATGGTCATAAGTGCGTCTCCGTGTTGCGGCACTCGCTGTGCCAGTTCGCGCACGAAGGCTTCGGAGTCAGCCGACTCGCCTGCCTGCAGTAAATAGTGTATCAGCGCTGTTACCTGGGGTGAAGAAAGATAATCAGCCATCAGTAACGTGGCCAGCCGATCGGTGAGAGTCGCGATGTCACGCTGATGAATGTGCTTCTGTAACAGCGTCAGCGCCGCCATGCTGCGGTGCCCCATGATTTCCTCATCCGGGATCACCGTGACATCCACCAGTGGAAAGGCGCTGCCATAGAGGTTTTCCGCCAGCGAAGGGTCTTCAAATTCGTCGAGCCAGCGTGTTGAATACGGATAAGGGCTGCGTTTGCCGGTATAGAACAGTACCGGTATAACCAGCGGCAGCTGCTTATGGCCCGCTTCAAGGTGGCGGTGCATAGCCGCCACAGCGTATCGCATCAGCCTGAATGCCATATGCCTGTCCGGCGTAGACTGATGCTCAACCAGGACGTGTATGTACCCATCCCCGTTACTGGTCTTCAGGCTGTAGAGGATATCGCTGAAATACTGGCGAAGATCGTCTTCAACGAACGAACCGGATTCAAGTTTCAGGGTGCTGAGGTCGCATATAGCGCGCAGTTCGGCGGGCAGATGCAGTTCCATGAAGTCGCGGGCAATGTCCGGCTGTGAGAGAAACTGCCGGAAAGTGGCATCGTGAGGTGTGGGAGTGCTGTTCTTTTTTTTCATCGGGCCTGACTCTGATATTCACATTCGTAGGGGATTACAGGCCAGATGTCTGGCCACCTCCATCATCAATGCGGTTTATCCCCGCTAGCGCGGGGAACACTCTTAATGTATGTGGCTGTAAAATATGATGATTTTACCCTCATAAAAAAATCACCACTAAATTCACGTATTTAAAGATCAGTAACTCACTGATTTGTAAGAGTCAGGAAGAGAATCAGCTGCAGTCCATCCAGATTCACCGGAATATGCATTCTTACGCCGGTTTTATCAATCTGGATAAAAGCATCATCAAAGACATCAACCTGACCATACGTGAGAAAGATCATGGCAACGGCTTAAGGGGTAAAAACTCATAAACGGTGCCTTTTGATTCCTCTGCCACCAATAAATTTAGCTATCACGCGGACTTACTTTTGAGGCCTGTTAATCGGAGCAGTAATACGCTCAAGCGCTACCTGAGCCAGAAAGCCCGAGCGACTTTTGTATTCGGGGTGTGAAGCCACACAACGATCAATCCGATCAATTAACGACCTGGGTAAAGTGACATTGATTTTTTCAGAGCCGCCCAGCAAGCGAATGACATCTACATCAACCAATGCCCAGATATAACCCTGATATTCAGGATTCGTGGCCAGAGTCTCAATGGTGGACACGGCAGGGATCTCATGACCGAGTTCTACACATAATTCGATATGCCCTGTGATAGCCTCTTTGGCGTTTTTAATGGCTTCATCAAGAGTATCCCCGGCAGAGAAACACCCTGGTAAATCGGGAACGATTACGCCGTATGCGTGTTCGTGATCACCCGCTTCAATCGCGATTGGATAAAACATATTCATACCTCTACGGGCAAGCGGGATTAAATTCTCGCTTGTTTCCTGATGCTCTTTACCGTACCGATCGGTAAGTCTTTTTTAGGATGGGGTACTGTAACCAGCCCCGGTTTTGTCGGATGTGTGAAATGGTGATGGCTACCGTTTATCCCTGTCAGAACCCAGCCATCAGCCTTCATTTCGGAAATTAACGTGCTGCTATCCATCCCTGTGTCCTGTCGCGTCCCGATGAAAGCACGATAACTCTAATAACTCTCACAGGCAACGTTTTCAGGGTTATTGGGGTTACCTTTAGTCTTAACCCAAATCGATTCTTGCCATACAGCACCAGAATCCAGGCGAAAAAAAAGCCCCCATAACGGGAGCTTTCTTCTTTAGTAGCAGAAAGTTATTTCTTCTTCGCTTTCGCGTTAGGCAGATCGGTGATGCTGCCTTCGAAGATTTCTGCCGCCAGACCGACTGACTCATGCAGGGTCGGGTGAGCGTGGATGGTCAGCGCAATATCTTCCGCATCACAACCCATCTCAATCGCCAGACCGATTTCGCCTAACAGCTCGCCGCCGTTAGTACCGACAATCGCGCCACCAATAATCCGGTGCGTCTCTTTGTCGAAAATCAGTTTGGTCATACCGTCTGCACAATCAGAAGCGATAGCACGGCCTGAGGCTGCCCACGGGAAGGTGGAGGTCTCGTAGCTGATGCCCTTCTCTTTCGCTTCTTTCTCGGTCAGACCGACCCAGGCAACTTCTGGCTCAGTATAGGCAATTGAAGGGATCACTTTCGGATCGAAGTAGTGCTTCAGACCGGAGATCACTTCTGCCGCCACGTGGCCTTCGTGCACGCCTTTGTGCGCCAGCATTGGCTGACCGACGATGTCGCCGATAGCATAGATGTGTGGCACGTTGGTGCGCATCTGCTTGTCGACGCGAATGAAGCCGCGATCGTCCACTTCCACGCCCGCTTTACCGGCATCCAGACCTTTACCGTTCGGCACACGACCGATCGCCACCAGCACCGCGTCATAACGCTGCGCTTCGCCTGGTGCTTTTTTACCTTCCATTGAAACGTAAATGCCATCGTCTTTTGCTTCAACGGCGGTCACTTTGGTTTCCAGCATCAGGTTAAATTTCTTGCTGATTTTCTTGGTAAAGACTTTCACCACGTCTTTATCCGCAGCCGGGATAACCTGGTCGAACATCTCAACCACATCAATCTCTGAACCCAGCGCATGATAAACCGTCGCCATTTCCAGACCGATGATGCCGCCGCCCATTACCAGCAAGCGCTTCGGCACTTCTTTCAGTTCCAGCGCATCGGTAGAGTCCCAGACACGTGGATCTTCATGTGGAATGAATGGCAGTTCGATTGGACGTGAACCCGCAGCGATAATGGCATTATCGAAGTTGATGGTGGTCGCGCCGCCTTCTCCTTCAACCACCAGGGTGTTAGCACCGGTGAATTTGCCAAGGCCGTTAACCACGGTGACTTTACGACCTTTTGCCATTCCTGACAGGCCGCCAGTCAACTGGTTGATAACCTTCTCTTTCCAGCTGCGAATCTTGTTGATATCAGTAGATGGCTGGCCAAACACAATGCCGTGCTCTTCAAGGGCTTTCGCCTCTTCAATCACTTTAGCAACGTGCAGCAGCGCTTTAGATGGGATACAACCGACGTTCAGACAAACACCACCCAGGGTGCTGTAACGCTCTACCAGTACGGTTTCCAGACCTAAATCCGCACAACGGAAGGCTGCAGAGTAACCTGCAGGACCTGCCCCAAGTACTACGACCTGGGTTTTAATCTCTGTACTCATCATGACCTCTTAATTGATATCCGGCGGGTCAGACTTTCTTATAATGCCCTTGTTCCACCGGGACTTTCACCGCAAGAGTTTACAGAATTGTTAACAAACTGCCAACCGCGGCGCGACGAATCGTTACAGGAAGGCCGGCTTCCGCCGGCCTTCTTTACATTTACATAACTAAACGACGAATGTCAGACAACATATTGCCGATGATGGTGATGAATCGCGCACCATCAGCACCGTCGATTACGCGGTGGTCGAAGGAGAGAGAAATCGGCATCATCAGACGCGGAGTAAACTCTTTACCGTTCCACACCGGCTCCATCGCCGATTTAGAGACACCCAGGATAGCCACTTCCGGCGCGTTCACGATCGGGGCGAAGTGCGTGGTGCCCAGGCCGCCCAGGCTGGAGATGGTGAAACATCCGCCCTGCATGTCACCCGCTGTCAGCTTACCGTCACGCGCTTTCTTCGAAATCGCCATCAGTTCACGAGACAGCTCGGTGATGCCTTTCTTGTTCACGTCTTTGAAGACCGGAACCACCAGGCCATTTGGCGTATCAACCGCCACACCGATGTTGATATATTTTTTCAGCGTCAGTTTCTGCGCATCTTCAGACAGCGAGCTGTTGAAGCGTGGCATCTGCTCAAGCGCCGCCGCGACCGCTTTCATGATGAACACCACCGGGGTGTACTTCACATCCAGCTTACGCTTCTCTGCTTCAGCATTCTGCTGCTTACGGAAGGCTTCCAGATCGGTGATATCGGTTTTGTCGAAATGCGTAACGTGCGGGATCATTACCCAGTTACGGCTCAGGTTCGCGCCAGAAATTTTCTGGATACGACCCAGTTCGACTTCTTCGATTTCGCCAAATTTACTGAAATCAACTTTCGGCCATGGCAGCATGCCTGGCAGACCGCCGCCGCTGGCTGCAGCTGGTGCTGCTTCAGCGCGTTTCACGGCCTCTTTCACGTAAGTCTGCACGTCTTCTTTCAGAATGCGACCTTTACGGCCGGTGCCTTTGACTTTCGCCAGGTTAACACCGAACTCGCGCGCCAGGCGACGGATCACCGGGGTAGCGTGAACGTAAGCGTCGTTCTCTGCGAACTCACCTTTGCTTTCCGCTTTAGCTGGAGCGGGTGCCGCGGCTTTAGCTTCAGATTTGGCAGCAGGAGCCGGTGCGGCTTCCTGTTTCGCGGCCGCAGGGGCAGCCGGAGCAGCACCTTCGACTTCGAACACCATGATAAGTGAGCCGGTGCTGACTTTATCGCCGGTCGCCACTTTCAACTCTTTGACGGTACCTGCAAACGGCGCAGGCACTTCCATAGAGGCTTTGTCGCCTTCAACCACAATCAGTGACTGCTCAGCTTCAACTTTGTCGCCGACTTTGACCAGGATCTCGGTAACTTCAACTTCATCACCGCCGATATCCGGAACGTTAACGTCTTTTGCGCCTGCAGCCGCGGCAGGTGCCGATGCCGCTTCTTCTTTCACTTCTGGCTTCGCGTCAGAGGCCGGTGCTGCGCCTTCTGCTTCAAAGACCATGATGGCTGAACCGGTGCTGACTTTGTCGCCGGTGGAAATAGTGATCTCTTTGACCACGCCCGCGAACGGAGCCGGGACTTCCATCGACGCTTTATCGCCTTCCACCACAATCAGTGACTGCTCGGCTTCGACTTTGTCGCCAACCTTAACCAGAATCTCAGTGACTTCAACTTCGTCACCGCCGATATCCGGCACAGCCACTTCTTTGCTGGCAGTGGCCGCAGCAGCGGCTGGCGCTGGCGCCGCGTCCGCTTTTTTCTCTTCGGCGGCGGCAGGTGCTGCTTCCGCAGCGCCTTCAGCATCAAACACCATGATCAGTGAGCCGGTTTCAACTTTGTCACCGGTAGAGATTTTGATCTCTTTCACTACGCCAGCCTGCGGCGACGGCACTTCCATTGAGGCTTTGTCGCCTTCCACGGTGATCAGCGACTGCTCGGCTTCCACCTTGTCGCCAACTTTCACCAGAATCTCGGTGACTTCAACTTCGTCAGACCCGATATCCGGTACCTTAATTTCGATAGCCATTACTCTATTACCTCTTAAGCCAGACGCGGGTTAACTTTATCGGCATCGATATTGAATCGGGTGATCGCGTCGGCCACCACTTTCTTCTCGATCTCGCCGCGTTTAGCCAGCTCACCCAGCGCGGCAACCACCACATAAGATGCATCAACTTCAAAGTGATGACGCAGGTTCTCACGGCTGTCAGAGCGACCAAAGCCATCGGTACCCAGCACGCGATAATCGCTGGCCGGGACATAGCTACGAACCTGCTCAGCGAACAGTTTCATGTAGTCGGTTGAGGCGACAGCAGGTGCGTCGTTCATCACCTGAGCGATGTAAGGTACGCGCGCTTCTTCTGTCGGATGCAGCATGTTCCAGCGCTCACAATCCTGGCCATCACGTGCCAGTTCAGTGAACGAGGTGACGCTGTAGACATCAGAGCCGATACCGTAATCTTTCGCCAGGATCTGCGCAGCTTCACGCACATGACGCAGGATAGAACCTGAGCCCAGCAGCTGCACTTTGCCTTTGCTGCCGTCTACCGTTTCCAGTTTGTAGATACCCTTACGGATACCCTCTTCTGCACCAGCGGGCATTGCTGGCATATGGTAGTTTTCGTTCAGCGTGGTGATGTAGTAGTAAACGTTCTCCTGCGCTTCGCCATACATACGCACCAGACCGTCATGCATGATGACAGCCACTTCATAGGCGTAAGAAGGATCGTAGGAGATACAGTTCGGGATAGTCAGCGACTGAATGTGGCTGTGACCATCTTCATGCTGCAGACCTTCGCCGTTCAGGGTAGTACGACCTGAGGTGCCGCCGACCAGGAAGCCGCGCGCCTGTTGGTCGCCCGCCAGCCACATCAGATCGCCGATACGCTGGAAGCCGAACATCGAGTAATAGATGTAGAACGGGATCATCGGCAGGTTGTTGGTGCTGTAAGAGGTCGCCGCAGCCAGCCAGGATGAACCTGCGCCCAGCTCGTTGATCCCTTCCTGCAGAATCTGGCCTTTCTCGTCTTCTTTGTAGTAAGCAACCTGCTCGCGGTCCTGCGGAGTGTACTGCTGACCGTTCGGGCTGTAGATACCAATCTGACGGAACAGACCTTCCATACCAAAGGTGCGCGCTTCATCGGCGAGGATCGGAACCAGGCGATCTTTGATCGACTTGTTCTTCAGCATCACATTCAGGGCACGTACAAAGGCGATGGTGGTTGAGATCTCTTTGTTCTGCTCATCCAGCAGCGCACTGAACTCTTCGAGTGCTGGCATTTCCAGCTTTTCAGTGAACTTCGGCTGACGTGTTGGCAGGTAGCCGCCTAACTTCTCACGCTGACCGTGCAGATACGTGTGCTCTTCAGAGCCCTTTTCAAAGGTCACGTACGGCAGTGATTCAATTTTGTCATCTGCAACTGGCACGTTGAAGCGATCACGGATATAGCGCACGCCATCCATGTTCATCTTCTTCACCTGGTGGGCAATGTTTTTGCCTTCCGCGGTGTCGCCCATACCATAACCTTTGATGGTATGCGCCAGGATCAGTACTGGCTTGCCTTTGGTGTCCTGCGCTTTTTTCAGTGCCGCGTAGATTTTCTTCGGATCGTGGCCGCCACGGTTCAATGCCCAGATTTCATCATCGGACAGATCTTTAACCAGCGCGGCGGTTTCCGGATATTTACCAAAGAAGTGCTCACGCACATAGGCACCATCACGGGATTTGAAGGTCTGGTAATCGCCGTCGACGGTTTCGTTCATCAGCTGAATCAGCTTGCCGCTGGTATCTTTGCGCAGCAGCTCATCCCAGCGACCGCCCCAGATGACCTTGATCACTTCCCAGCCAGCGCCGGCAAAGATGCCTTCCAGCTCGTTGATGATCTTGCCATTACCGGTCACCGGGCCATCCAGACGCTGCAGGTTGCAGTTGATGATGAAGACCAGGTTATCCAGTTTTTCACGGGTCGCGATGGTGATCGCGCCTTTGGATTCTGGCTCATCCATCTCACCGTCACCCAGGAAGGCGTAAACGGTCTGAGCAGAGGTATCTTTCAGGCCACGGTGTTCCAGATACTTCAGGAACTTCGCCTGGTAGATAGCCGACAGCGGACCCAGACCCATTGATACGGTCGGGAACTGCCAGAATTCCGGCATTAATTTCGGGTGCGGGTAAGAAGAGAGGCCTTTACCGTCAACTTCCTGACGGAAGTTATTCATCTGGTCTTCGGTCAGACGACCTTCAAGGAACGCACGGGCATAGATGCCGGGAGAGATGTGGCCCTGGAAATAGACCAGATCGCCGCCATCCTTCTCACTGCGCGCGCGGAAGAAGTGGTTGAAGCACACTTCATAAATCGTCGCAGAAGACTGGAAGGAGGACATGTGGCCGCCGAGTTCCAGATCTTTCTTCGATGCGCGCAGCACCGACATGATGGCGTTCCAGCGAATTGCGGAACGGATACGACGTTCAAGAGAGGTATTGCCCGGATAATCGGGTTCATCTTCAACGGCAATAGAGTTGATGTAGTTGCTGATTGCAGAAGATCCTGCAGCCACGTTTACGCCGCCTTTGCGGGCTGCACCCAGTACCTGATCAATCAGATACTGTGCACGTTCAACACCTTCTTCACGGATGACCGATTCGATCGCCTGTAGCCAGTCACGAGTTTCAATCGGATCCACGTCATTGTGTAAACGTTCTGACATGGGTGTGTTCCTTATCTGTGTCTAATACGTTGAATAATCGGGAGCCTGTTAAAGCAGATGCAGGCAGGCTCGTCGCACATGTCCGTACGATCTTTGTCGCACGTTATTCCTTACGTTGCTGTAAACGACGCAGGGAGCGTTCTCGACGGCTCTGCTCCCGACTTCTGTCCAGCAAGATTTCCTCTATGAACGCCAAGTGACGGTGTGAAGCCTCGCGCGCTTTTTCTGGCTCACGAGCCACAATCGCCTCAAAGATTCTGGCGCGGTGACCGCTCACTTTTGCCAGCATTTCCCGGCGCGAGTAGAGCAATTCGAAATTCTGGCGAACGTTTTGTTCCAGCATAGGGCCCATTGAGCGTAGCAAATGTAAAAGCACAACATTATGGGCCGCTTCTGTGACAGCGATCTGATACTGCATCACTGCGTCCGCTTCGGCGTCTAAATCGCCGCTGTCCTGCGCCTGCTGGATATTCACATGGCAGTCGCGAATGCGCAGCAGGTCTTCCTCTGTGCCGCGCAGCGCCGCGTAATAGGCGGCGATGCCTTCTAAGGCATGGCGCGTTTCCAGCAGATCAAACTGTGATTCCGGATGGTCGGCGAGAAGCTCAACGAGTGGATCGCTTAAGCTTTGCCAGAGATTCTCCTGCACGAACGTTCCGCCACCCTGTCGGCGCAGCAATAATCCTTTGGCTTCTAAGCGCTGGATCGCTTCGCGGAGAGACGGACGTGAGACATCGAATTGTTTGGCGAGTTCGCGCTCAGGCAGCAGCTTCTCTCCCGGACGCAGGGTCCCTTCCATAATCAGCGATTCGAGCTGTTGCTCGATAGCGTCGGAGAGCTTAGGTTGGCGAATCTTACTGTAAGCCATCATCCCTTCTTATTAAGCCAATCGTCCGGAGTAAATTGGTAATACCAATTGAAAAGAGGTGCCGGTAAAGTAACAAAGTATTCACCTTGTGTCTATATGGTGTCTGCGACATTCACCTGCCCCCAAAGCCTGTGCTGGCGCTAACTTGCGGTTAAAAAAATGAAAAATTCGCGTTACCGCAAATGTTAAATAATTTCACTTTTACCAAACCTTACACCCGCTTAGCGCGTTAGCGCAGCGGCAGACATAAGTGAAAGCTATTCGTCATTAACGGAATTTCATGGCAGAAGTTGCTGTGGGCAGACGTGACCAGGACGGCGTTTTTTCAGTCAACTCTCAGCACGAAAGGCGAAAGCAGGTGCAAAGCGATTCGCTTATCACTATTCTTGTCGCCAGGGTAGCAGATGGCACTATTCAGCACGCCAGATACCGTAAAATAATCAATACGTTATTGTAACTACTTCATTACAGCGTCCTGCGCTGCGAACGAAGAATAAAAACATCACGAGGTTTGTATGGAACAACAGCAAGGCGAAGCGCTGAAACGTGGTCTCAAGAACCGCCATATTCAGCTCATCGCGCTGGGTGGTGCAGTGGGAACCGGCCTGTTTCTGGGCAGTGCATCGGTCATTGAATCCGCCGGACCGGCCGTAATTCTGGGCTATGCGATTGCCGGTTTTATTGCCTTTTTAATCATGCGTCAGTTAGGCGAAATGGTCGTGGAAGAGCCGGTCGCCGGCAGCTTCAGCCACTTCGCGTATAAATACTGGGGCAACTTTGCAGGCTTCGCCTCAGGCTGGAACTACTGGGTGCTCTATGTGCTGGTCGCCATGGCGGAACTCACCGCCGTTGGCAAATATGTCCAGTTCTGGTGGCCAGACTTTCCGACCTGGGCTTCGGCTGCCATCTTCTTCGTGATGATTAACGCTATCAACCTGACCAACGTGAAAGTGTTTGGTGAGATGGAGTTCTGGTTCGCCATCGTTAAAGTGGTTGCGGTGATTGGCATGATCCTGTTCGGAGGCTGGTTGCTGTTCAGCGGACACGCGGGTCCGCAGGCTACCGTGCGCAACCTGTGGGAACAGGGCGGATTTTTCCCGCATGGCATCGGCGGTCTGGTGATGGTCATGGCGATTATCATGTTCTCGTTTGGTGGCCTTGAGCTGGTGGGTATCACCGCCGCTGAAGCGGATAACCCGGAAGTGAGCATTCCAAAAGCGACCAACCAGGTGCTGTGGCGTATTCTGATTTTCTACATTGGTTCGCTGGCGGTGCTGCTGTCACTGATGCCGTGGACGCGTGTCACGTCAGAAGTCAGCCCGTTTGTCTTTATCTTCCACGAGCTGGGCGATGCCATGGTGGCGAATGCGCTCAACGTGGTCATCCTGACAGCGGCGCTGTCGGTCTATAACAGCTGCGTTTACTGTAACAGCCGTATGCTGTTTGGTCTGGCACAGCAGGGTAATGCGCCAAAAGCGCTGCTGAAAGTCGATCGTCGCGGTGTGCCGGTGTTAACGATTCTGGTCTCTGCTGTCGCCACTGCGCTCTGTGTGCTGATCAACTATCTGATGCCGGGTGAAGCGTTTGGTCTGCTGATGTCGCTGGTCGTCTCTGCGCTGGTGATCAACTGGGCGATGATCAGCCTGGCGCACCTTAAGTTCCGTCGTAAGAAAGATAAGCAGGGCGTAACCACGCGCTTTAAAGCGCTGCTCTATCCGGCCGGTAACTGGATTTGCCTGATTTTCCTGGCGGCGATTCTGGTACTGATGGCGACCACGCCGGGCATGGCGATCTCTGTCTGGCTGATTCCGGTCTGGCTGGTGATTCTGGGCGTGGGTTACTTTATCAAGAACCAGACACAGAAAGCCTGATGCTTTACCACGTGCTGCGACCTCCTGCGGGGTTGCAGCACGTCACTCACGCCCTCCTGCCCGTCTCAACTGCCCCGATCCAGTTCACACTTCTCTCCCCGCAACTGTTTTGTCCATCTTCATAACGAATTACTCCCGTTCATCTCGCTGATTTCCTGCCAATAATTCCTGTTCACACTGGATGCGCAGGAGAAAACCATGAAAGGTACAGCCCTCCCGTTTCGGGAAAAACTGGGATATGGCATGGGCGATGCCGGATGCAACATGATTGGCGGTGCCATCATGCTGTTCCTGAACTACTTCTATACCGACGTTTTCGGCCTGGCCCCGGCGCTGGTGGGGACCCTGCTGCTCTCGGTCAGAGTGCTCGATGCGGTAACCGATCCGATTATGGGCGCGATCGCCGATCGCACCCAGAGCCGCTGGGGCCGTTTTCGTCCCTGGCTGCTGTGGGTTTCCGTGCCTTATGTGGTGTTCAGCGTTTTGATGTTCACCACGCCAGACTGGACCTACCACAACAAGGTGATCTGGGCCTTCGTCACCTACTTCCTGATGTCGCTGACCTACACGGCGATTAACATCCCTTACTGCTCTCTGGGCGGCGTGATTACCAACGATCCTGGTGAGCGCGTCTCCTGCCAGTCTTATCGCTTTGTCATGGTCGGCATCGCCACGCTGATACTCTCTCTGTCACTGCTGCCGATGGCAGAGTGGTTTGGTGGCGAAGACAAAGCGCGCGGCTACCAGATGGCGATGGCGGTACTGGCAACCATTGGCCTGGCGATGTTTCTGTTCTGCTTTGCCACGGTACGTGAACGTATCCGCCCTGCCGTGCCGAGCAATGATGACCTGAAAAAAGATCTGCGTGACGTCTGGAAGAATGACCAGTGGGTACGCATTCTCCTGCTGACCTTCTGTAACGTCTGTCCCGGCTTCATCCGCATGGCGGCCACCATGTATTACGTGACCTGGGTCATGGGCCAGTCAACGCACTTCGCCACGCTGTTTATCAGCCTGGGTGTGATTGGCATGATGGTCGGCAGCACGCTGGCGAAACTACTCACCGATCGCTGGTGCAAACTCAAAGTCTTCTTCTGGACCAATATCGCGCTGGCACTCTTCTCCAGCGGGTTCTACTGGATCGATCCTCATGCCACCGTGATGGTCGTGGTCGCCTACTTTGTGCTGAATATCCTGCATCAGATCCCCTCTCCGCTGCACTGGTCACTGATGGCCGATGTGGATGACTACGGCGAATGGAAAACCGGCAAACGCATCACCGGCATCAGCTTCTCCGGCAACCTGTTCTTCCTCAAGGTGGGACTGGCGGTTGCCGGTGCGATGGTCGGCTTTCTGCTGTCGATCTATGGCTACAATGCAGGTGCTAAGCAGCAGTCACCTGAGGCGATTAACGGCATCATGCTGCTGTTCACCATTATTCCGGGTGTCGGCTATCTGATTACCGCCGGTGTGGTACGACTGATGAAGGTCGACCGCAAAATGATGATTACCATCCAGCAGGATCTCGCGCTGCGCCGCGAAAACTTCCATGAGTTACACACCGTTCGCCTGCGCGACGGTGTTGTCACGCCAACCGGAGATGTTAAATGACCGCAATCTTGCCGAATCCTTTTATCGAGCAGCGTGCCGACCCCTTTATCCTGCGCCATGAACAGTTCTATTACTTTGTAGCATCGGTGCCAGAGTATGACCGGCTGGAGATCCGTCGCGCCACGACGCTGGCTGGCCTGCGCAGCGCCGAGCCGGTAGTCGTCTGGCGCAAGCCCGAGAGCGGCCCCTTTAGCGAGTTAATCTGGGCACCTGAGCTGCACTACATTGACGGACAGTGGGTCATCTATTTCGCGGCAGCACCGACGCGTGAAATCAAAGAGGGACTGTTTCAGCACCGGATGTATGCGCTGGTGTGTGAGGCGGAAGATCCGCTGCAGGGGGAATGGCAGCCCTGCCGCCGGGTCTTCAGCCAGTTCGACAGCTTCTCACTGGATGCCACCCACTTCGTGCATCAGGGTAAAAACTGGTATCTCTGGGCGCAGAAAGATCCATTGATTCCCGGCAACTCTAACCTCTATCTGGCTGAGTTGCTTAATCCCTGGACGCTGAAAGGCACGCCGGTGATGCTGAGCCGGCCAGAATATGAGTGGGAGTGCGCAGGCTTTAGCGTTAATGAAGGACCGGCGGTTATCCGTCACGGGGATCGGCTGTTTGTGACCTACTCTGCCAGCGCCACCGATGAGAATTACTGTCTGGGAATACTGTCGATTGCTGCTGATGCCGATCCGCTTGATGTTGCCGCATGGCAAAAGTCTGCACGTCCGGTATTTGTCTCCAGCTGGGACAACCATCAGTATGGGCCGGGTCACAACAGTTTTACCCAGGATGAGGCGGGACGCGACGTGCTGGTGTACCACGCACGTAACTACACTGAAATTGAAGGCGATCCGTTATGGGATCCGAACCGCCATACACGACTGAAATATTTCAGCTGGCGGGAAGATGGCACGCCTGATTTCGGCGTGCCGCCTGCCGATTACACCAGCGTGCCGTAAATCGTCAGCAACGCGACAGCGACCACCAGTACCAGTGAGGTACGTTTCGCTAACGCCACGGCAACCCGTGGCGTTTCGACTTTATCGGTGTGCGGATCGCGTGACAGTGAGAACTGCGCCAGAGTCGTCAGCACCTGATACTGAGAACGATGCCGATCGGTCAGCGAAGCAAACCAGGCAGGCAGCGCTTTCTCGCCATGACCCAGCAGGGCGTAAGCCACACCCGCCAGCCGCGCCGGGATCCAGTCGAGAAGATGCAGAATGGCATCCACGCCAGATTGTGAACGCGCCATCGGTGTTCCATGCTTTGCCAGCCAGCCTTGCCAGGCCCGCAGAAAAGCGTAACCCACCAGCAGCACTGGCCCCCATGGACCGCCCGCCACCAGCCAGAACATTGGCGCAAGGTAGAAACGGAAGTTTATCCAGATCAGGGCATTCTGCAGTTCACGCAGGAACTCGCGCTCGCTGCATTCCACCGGCACGCCATGAATCAGCGTCAGTTCAGCCGCCATCGCCTGATGCGCAGCGTCGTCATCATGACTGGCCGCTTTCAGGTAGCTGTGGTAGTGCTGTCGCACCGACCCGGCACCGATACAGAGCAGTCCGGCAACAATCCAGAAGAGCAGTTGCAGCACGCCAAACAGCAGCCCTTTCAGACTCCAGATCACCAGCGCGGTCAGCGCCATCGCCAGCACGGTCATCAGCAGGGTACGCATCATTGAAAAATGGTGGCGCTGGCGAAAGATCGGCTCCAGCCGGTGTTCGAGTTGCCAGTGCTCGCCCAGTTTAAACAGGCGCTCCCAGCCTAAAACCAACAACAAGGTAAACAACGTCATACTGACTCCGCAAAAATCAGGATTTTTGCTGCGTTAACAGCTGTTTGTAGTAGTCCCAGTCAAAAGCAGGTCCGGGATCGGTTTTGCGTACCGGTGCGATGTCACTGTGCCCCGTGATACGTGCAGGCGTTAACGGGTAGTGTTGCAGCAGTAATTGCGTCACCTGCTGCAAGGCCCGATATTGCGCCTCGCTATAAGGCTCACTGTCTGTCCCTTCCAGCTCGATGCCTATGGAGAAGTCGTTGCAGTTCTCACGTCCTTCGAACTGCGAAATGCCTGCATGCCAGGCGCGTTTATCAAAGGGGACATACTGCACGATCTCCCCGTCACGGCGAATCAGGCAGTGTGCCGCCACTTTCAGCGCGGCGATATCCGCAAAATAGGGATGGGCATCGGGCGGTAAGGTGCCGGTGAACAGTTTATCGATCCATGGCCCGCCAAATTCACCGGGTGGCAGGCTGATATTGTGGATCACCAGCAGTGAAGGTGCCTCATTATCAGGGCGTTCGTTGCAATGCGGCGACGGCACATGACGCACGCGGGTCAGCCAGCCTTGTTTGATTTTCATAGCGGTTTTCCTTATTTCACTGGCTGAGAATAGCATGAATAATAAAGGATTCTTGCTTCTTAGTGTGCCGGTCTGATGACATTCACGCACTGCGTGTTAAGGATACTAAACAAAATGCTATCTGTTGCTGGAACCGAATGGCGGTTCAGGCTATTGTGACCGCCTCTGTCATTCCCCTTTCAGGAGTAAAACGCCTATGTCATCCCGTGGTTATGATCCCGACAGCCGTCGTCAGGCGCTGATTAAACGCATTGAAAGTGACATTCCGGATAGTGTTGCGCTGGCGTTAAAAGAGGATCTCGGAGGCAAGATCGACGCTGACCGCGATATCACCGCGCAGCTGTTACCCGCCGATACCCAGGCCGATGCGCAGGTCATCACCCGCGAAGCCGGTGTTTTCTGTGGTAAACGCTGGGTTGAAGAGGTGTTCATTCAGCTCGGCTCACACGCGACCCTGATCTGGCATGTCGAAGATGGTGATCAGATCGAGGCTGACCAGCTGCTGTTTGAAATCGAGGGGCCTGCCCGGCTGCTGCTTACCGCCGAGCGAACGGCGCTTAATTTTGTGCAGACGCTCTCAGGCGTTGCTACCGAAGTCAGCCGCTATGTCGCGCTGCTGGCGGGAAGCCAGACGCAACTGCTGGACACGCGTAAAACCCTGCCCGGACTGCGGACTGCGCTGAAATATGCCGTGTTGTGCGGCGGTGGCAGCAACCATCGGCTGGGCCTCTCTGACGCTTATCTCATCAAAGAGAACCATATTATTGCCAGCGGTTCGATTCGGCAGGCAGTGGAAAGAGCGCAATGGTTGCAGCCCGATGTGCCGGTTGAAGTTGAGGTGGAATCGCTGGAGGAGTTACGTCAGGCGCTGGAAGCGGAAGCCGATATCGTGATGCTGGATAACTTCAGCCTGGAAGCGATGCGTGCCGCCGTCGAACTTAATCAGGGTCGGGCGTTGCTGGAGGTCTCCGGTAACGTCACCGAAACTACCCTGCCACAGATCGCCCTGACCGGCGTGGACTATGTTTCGGTTGGCGCGCTAACCAAACATGTGCGGGCGCTGGATCTCTCGATGCGCTTTAAACAAAAATAGCCTGCCTCGCCGTCACTCAACACGGCGATTTTGCGACCCTGCTTCCGGCGCAGTTTCGACTGCGCTGTAAGTCTGAAATCTGTTCACATCACGCTTTCCAGTTTGCCCATCTCTGCCTGTCTTTTACTGCCCCCGATTTTTAACCTGTCGCCTTCTTAATACGGAGACGATGTGATGAATTATCAACGTGGATTTACGCTGGTTGAACTGATGATTGTGGTGGGTATTGTGGCAATCTTAATTGCCATCGGCCTGCCCGCTTATCAAAATTATCTGCAGCGTGCTGCCCTTACTGACATGCTGCAAACCATGGTGCCCTATAAAACCGCTGTTGAGCTTTGCGCCATGGAGCGCGGCGGCCCGACGCAGTGCCAGGCCGGAGAAGCGGGTATTCCTGCTGCCAGGGGATCGCGCTATGTCTCAGCACTGAGCGTGACCAACGGGGTCATTACGCTGACCGGCCAGGAGAGCCTGAATGGGCTGAGCGTTGAAATGCTGCCTCTCTGGGACAGCACCGAGGGCGGCATCAGCTGGCAACGCAGCTGTACCAGCAGCAACAATAGCCTGCGTGACAATTGCCTGCAGCAGTTCCGCTTTGCGGATAAAGGAGCCAGCGATGAGCAAGCCTGATGAGGCGATCGCGGCATTATGTCAGCGCTATCGCGCCCTGGTTTTGCACCATGATGCCAGCCAGCTGCGTGTTGCCGTCGCGGAGAGCGTGCCGCCAGGGCTGGCTGAAGCCCTCCATTTTGCCAGCCAGTGTCAGATTGAAATTGAATGCTGGCCGCAGGCCCGGCTCGACCAGCTTCAGCACGCTGACACACCGCTGGTGGCGCGCGAAGAGGCACCAGCAGAATCAGCGATCGAAGCGACACAGCTGATCCTGCGTCAGGCGCTGGAGCGTCGCGCCTCTGATGTCCATATCGAACCCGGCCGTGATGGCCTGCGTGTGCGTCTGCGTATCGATGGTGTATTGCACCCTCTATCTTCCCTGCCCGCCACCCAGCCTGCTGCGCTGCTGGCGCGACTGAAGATCCTCGGCGGACTGGATATCGCCGAACGCCGGTTACCGCAGGATGGTCAGTTCAGTCTGGAGATCGCCGGTAAACCTGCCTCTTTTCGCCTGGCGACCTTACCCATCTACGGTGGTGAGAAAGCGGTGGTCCGGCTGTTGCAGAGTGAAAGCGCGGCGCTGTCGCTGGATAAGCTCGGCTTACCCGCCGCGCAGTTGCGCCTGTTCTGCGCCGCGCTGGCGCAGCCGCAGGGGCTGATTCTGGTCACCGGGCCTACCGGCAGCGGCAAGACGTTTACGCTCTATAGCGGACTCAGTGCCCTGAATACCCCGGAAAAAAATCTGTGCAGCGTTGAAGATCCAATTGAGATCCCGCTGCCCGGCATTAACCAGACGCAGATCCATGCTAAAAACGGCCTCGATTTTAACCGCGTGCTGCGGGCGCTGCTGAGACAGGATCCGGACGTGATCATGGTAGGAGAGATCCGCGATGCTGAAACGGCGGAGATTGCGGTTAAAGCGGCACAGACCGGGCATCTGGTGCTGTCGACGCTGCACACCAACTCCACCGCCGAGACCCTGACCCGGCTGCGACAGATGGGTATTCCCGGTTATCTTCTGGGGTCGGCGCTGAAACTGATTGTTGCTCAGCGCCTGGTTCGACGCCTCTGTCCCCACTGCCGTCAGCCCGCTCAGGCGGTGGCGCACTATCCTGCGGAACTCTGGCCCGGTACCTTGCAAACCTGGCGAGCTCCCGGCTGCGACCACTGTTTTTCCGGCTATTTTGGCCGGCTGGCGCTGTTTGAACTGCTGCCGATCAATGCCAGGCTGCAAAATGCGATCGCCGCCGAAATGCCGCTGGAGAATTTGCTCAGCCTGGCGAAACAGCAGGGATTACGCACCCTGCTGGTTTCTGGCCTGGAGGCAGTAAGCCGGGGCGATACCTCGCTGGAAGAGATGCAACGGGTGATTGGGCTGGACGATGGCTGATGCGTCTTTATTTCGCTGGCAGGCGGTCGATAGCCAGGGCCAGTTAGTCAGTGGCCAGCTACTGGCTATCGACAGTGATAACCTGCTGCTGATGCTGGCGCAGCGCGATCTTCTGCCGGTGAGCTGGAAGCGAGAAAAAGTGTGGCGTCAGAGGGAGTGGAAGTGGCAGCACAAAACCGATCTGATTCGTCAGTTGGCAACCCTGCTCAAAGCGGGACTGCCGCTGGCAGAGAGTCTGGCTTTGCTGGCTGAGGGCCATCCGCATGCAGGCTGGCATGCTCTGATGCTTGTCCTGCATCATCGGGTACTCAGCGGCGCCCCTTTTTCTCAGGCTTTACGCGAATGGCCGCAGATTTTTCCGGCGCTCTATCCGGCCCTGATGGAGGTGGGTGAACTGACCGGTCAGCTGGATACCTGCTGCAGTGAACTGGCCCGGCAGCAGATCCGGCAGCAGCAGTTATGGCATCAGGTGGCGAAGGCGCTGCGCTATCCTCTGTTCATTCTGCTGGTGGCGATTGCGGTCACCTGCGGCATGCTGCTGTTCGTTCTGCCAGAGTTCGTTGCCGTCTATGACTCCTTTGATGCCCCCCTGCCCGCCTTTACGGCAGCGGTAATGCAGTTATCTGCCGCGCTTCAGGAGTGGGGAACGGTGTTAGCCATCGGCGTATCGCTGATGCTGGCAGCCTGGCATCAGTTACGACGACGCTCTGCGGGCTGGCAGCGCCGTGAACAGGCCATTTTCCTGCGCATCCCGCTGCTTTCCGGGTTATGGCGTGGCACGCAGCTGACGCAGATCTATACCATTCTGAATCTGACACAGCGCGCCGGGTTAACTTTGCTACAGGGACTGGCAGCCGTTGAAGTGACGCTCTCATCATTACTATGGCGGGAAGCAATGGCCGGACTGCAGCAGCACATTGCTCAGGGGAATCCTCTGCATCAGGCGCTGATGCATCATCCGCTGTTCACACCATTATGCGGTCAGCTGGTTCGCGTCGGCGAAGAGGCGGGCGCGCTGGATTTAATGCTGGCTCGTCTGGCGGAATGGCATGAGGCAGAAACCCGTGAGCGCGCTGACACACTGGCTGCTTCGCTGGAACCGATGATGATGGTGGTGATTGGCGGCATTGTTGGCACGCTGGTGATTGCGATGTATCTGCCGGTGTTCGGGCTGGGTGATGCGATGCATTAAGGGGCGCAGGCTGCGCCCCGGATAACTATCGGTTGAAAACGCGGTTTTCCTGCTCATTAACCCGAATAAAAGTGGTGCGCTTGGTCAGCTCTTTCAGCCGCTCCGCGCCCACGTAGGTGCAGGCGGAACGCAGTCCACCCAGGATATCGCGCGCGGTGTCAGCAACCGGGCCACGTAATGGCAGCTTCACCGTTTTACCTTCTGCTGCGCGATATTGCGCCACACCGCCAACGTGACGCTTCATCGCCGATTCGGAACTCATGCCGTAAAACAGCATAAAGCTTTCGCCATTCTCTTCGACCACCTGCCCTTCACACTCATCATGTGCCGCCAGCATGCCACCCAGCATCACGAAGTCGGCACCGCCGCCAAACGCTTTCGCAATATCGCCAGGCACTGAACAGCCGCCATCACTGACAATCTGTCCGCTTAAGCCATGCGCCGCATCGGCACATTCAATGACAGCGGAAAGCTGCGGATAGCCCACGCCGGTTTTCACCCGGGTTGTACAGACCGAACCCGGGCCAATGCCGACTTTAACGATATCCGCGCCAGAGAGAATCAGCTCTTCCACCATTTCGCCCGTTACCACGTTACCGGCACAGATGGTTTTAGCCGGGAAGGTTTCACGGGCGCGCTGCAGAAAATCAACAAAATGCTGAGAGTAACCGTTGGCCACGTCGATGCAGATAAACTGCAGATCGTCTGACAGCGCCATAATCGCGACCAGTTTATTGAGATCGGCCTCCGAGGTGCCGGTTGAAACCATCACATGTTTCAATACCGTCGCGGGGATGCGCTGAATAAACGCGCGCCACTCATCTACGCTGTAATGCTTATGGACTGCTGTAAGGATATTGAAGCTGGCCAGCGCCTCAGCCATTGAAAATGTGCCGACGGTATCCATGTTGGCGGCGATAATCGGTACGCCGCTCCAGCTCAGGCCCGAATGTCTGAAGGTAAAGCTGCGTTCCAGCTCAACCTGTGAGCGACTTTGCAGCGTGGAGCGTTTGGGGCGGATTAAGACATCTTTAAAGCCCAGTTTTAAATCTTCTTCAATACGCATAAACAGTGTCCTGGTAAGTGGCAATGAATCGTCGTTCACGAAGTAAGCACAGCTCCAGTGACGTTATGATACGCGCCTCTCGCTGCGCGACAAGACTGCGAATTTCACTTTATTTACGCTACAATCCGTTAAATTTAATTGTGGTTTATCGGTGTGATCTGACGCGCATTTTTGCGTTTTTTATACAGATCATTACCCTGAAGCCCTGTCGAAAAGAGAAGTCAGGTGAGAAACATGCCCTATATCGTCGCGCTTACAGGGGGGATCGGCAGTGGTAAAAGTACGATTGCCCAGGCATTCGCAGCGTCTGGCGTGGAAATTATTGATGCTGACCTGATAGCACGTGAAGTTGTCGAACCCGGCACACCCGCTTTGCAGGCCATTCAGGCGCGCTATGGCACGTCGATAGTCACTGATGAGGGGAAGCTTGATCGTAGCCGGCTTCGCGACATTATTTTTCAGCAGCCGGAAGAGAAAAACTGGTTAAACGCGCTGCTGCATCCACTGATCAATGCCCGGACGCGTCAATTGATCGCCGAAGCCACCACACCTTATGTGCTCTGGGTGGTGCCGCTACTGGTGGAAAATCAGTTACAGCACCAGGCTGATCGGGTACTGGTGGTGGATGTTGATGAGGCAACGCAGTTAGCGCGCACCCGGCAGCGTGATCATCTTTCCGTCGCGCAGGCGAAACGCATTCTTGCCGCACAGGCGACGCGCCAGCAGCGCCTCGCCTGTGCCGATGACATTATTGATAACAGTGGCGAGCCCGATGACGCCTTGCCGCAGGTTGCCGAACTCCATCAGCGCTATCTCAGGTTGGCGGCAACGAAACAGGATTAATACCATGAGCACACCCGTTCTGTTTGAACACCCACTGAATGAAAAAATGCGAACCTGGTTACGGGTTGAGTTTTTGATCAATCAGTTAGATGAAATTGTCCCACTGGATAAAACCGTTAATGCGCTGACCTTTTTTCGCCTGATTAGCGAGCTGCTCGATATTTTTGAGCGGGGCGATATGCGTACTGAATTGTTAAAAGAGCTGGAGCGTCAGCAGCAAAAGTTACGTGCATGGGCTGATGTGCCAGGTGTTGATATGACGCTGGTTAATGCCCTGCGCGATAAACTCAAAATTCAGTCGACGCAGTTAATGAATGCCCCACGTATGGGCCAGCAACTCCGCGAGGACCGTCTGATTGCCCTGGTGCGGCAGCGCCTGAGCATCCCTGGTGGATGCTGCAGCTTTGATTTGCCGGGCCTGCACATCTGGCTCCATCTGCCACAGGAAGCACGCGATGCGCAGGTCGAAGCCTGGATGCAGACGCTGGAGCCACTGTATCATGCGCTGGCGATGGTACTGGATTTGATCCGCCAGTCCGGCGCGTTTCATGTGCAGACCAGCCTTAATGGTTTTTATCAGGATAATGCCGAAGGCGCCGATCTGCTGCGACTGCAGTTGTCGCTGGAGGATGCGCTCTATCCACAGGTGTCCGGACATAAAAGCCGCTACGCCATTCGTTTTATGCCGCTTGATAGTGAGCGTGGTGAAGTTCCGGCCCGCCTTAATTTTCAACTGGCCTGTTGTTAGAGGTAAAAATGCAGCAAGAAGTGATGACCGTTGCCTGTCCGCAGTGCGGCAAAGATGTGATCTGGGATGAACTCAGCCCGTGGCGCCCCTTTTGCAGTAAGCGCTGCCAGCTCATTGATTTAGGTGAGTGGGCCGCAGAAGAGAAACGCATTCCCAGCCGCGACGATATGAACGACAGTGACAACTGGAGTGAAGAAGATCGCTGACAGCCGAACCGGATGGGGCGCGCTGCCCCATCCGCTCAGAGTTCGCCGGCGATCAGACGCGCAATCAGCTGATGATTCGCGGGCGGAAACTCCTCCGCGACCAGCGCATGCTGATCAACCCAACGCTGCGGCTGACCCTCTTTGCCCCACGGCTCTCCTTTCCACCCTTCAACCAGAAAGAAATGCAGCGTCACTCGCAGATCGTCATAGCTGTGGTCTGCATGACCAATCGGGCGTGCCTCGGTGACCTCAATCCCGGTCTCTTCCTGAAGTTCCCTTATCAAACCCTGTTCGGCGCTTTCGCCCGCTTCAATCTTACCGCCAGGAAACTCCCACTTGTTCGCCATGTAAGAGGTCGCCGCGCGCTGGGCAAGGAAAATTTGTTTACTGGCATTGCGAATGATGCCAACTGCAACCTGCAGGTGCTTCATGAAGACTATCCGGTAGTAATGGGTGAATGAAGCCTGATTTTAGAGCATGCCGTAGCGGATGTTAACCGCTTTAGCTCAGCGGAGTCGCTGTTGCCTGGGTGGCAGAGACCATTAAAAAAAGGAGCCAGCGGCTCCTTTTTTATTAGCATTCAGTCTCAGGCGATGCGGCCATGACACTGCTTGTACTTTTTACCGGAACCACATGGGCAGGGATCGTTGCGGCCGACTTTGCGTTCGCCACTCTGCTCCGCCACAGGCTCTGCGGCTGCCAGCAGATCCTCTTCAACATGGCTCAGCTGCTGTTGCTGTGCCAGACGTTCAGCTTCTTCGCGACGTTGTTGCTCCATCGCTTCAACTTCTTCTGGCATGCGCACCTGGACTTTGCTCAGTGTACTGATCACTTCATATTTCAGTGATTCAAGCATCGCAGCAAACATGGCGAAGGATTCACGCTTGTACTCCTGCTTCGGATCTTTCTGCGCATAGCCGCGCAGATGGATGCCCTGACGCAGATAGTCCATCGCGGCCAGATGCTCTTTCCACAGCGAATCCAGCGTCTGAAGCATCACGCCTTTTTCGAAGTTGCGCATCATCTCTGCGCCAACGATCTCTTCTTTCTCAGCGTAGCTTTCCATAGCATGGGTCATGATGCGCTCACGCAGCACTTCTTCATGCAGATCGGGCTCTTTATCCAGCCACTCTGCAATCGGCAGGTTCAGATCGAAGTCAGTGCGCAGACGCTCTTCCAGGCCTGGCACGTCCCACATCTCCTCCAGCGACTGCGGCGGAATGTAAGTATCGATGGTGACTTTGTAGACGTCGTGGCGAATACTGTTGATGGTTTCGCTAACGTCAGACACATCCAGCAGCTCATTACGCTGACTGTAGATCGCGCGACGCTGGTCATTAGCCACATCATCATATTCCAGCAGCTGCTTACGAATATCGAAGTTACGGCTTTCAACTTTGCGCTGGGCATTGGCAATCGCTTTGGTGACCCACGGATGCTCAATCGCTTCGCCTGGCTTCATGCCCAGTTTACGCATCATATTCGAGACGCGGTCTGAGGCAAAAATACGCATCAGCGCATCTTCCATCGACAGGTAGAAGCGAGAAGAACCGGCGTCACCCTGACGACCTGCACGACCACGCAGCTGGTTGTCGATACGACGCGATTCGTGACGCTCAGTACCGACGATGTGTAAACCACCTGATGCCAGAACCGCATCATGACGAATCTGCCATGCCGCTTTAATCTCTTCGATTTGCGCTTCAGTTGGCTCTTCCAGTTCGGCCACTTCAGCGTGCCAGCTGCCGCCCAGCATAATATCTGTACCACGTCCGGCCATGTTGGTGGCGATAGTGACCGCACCCGGCTGACCGGCCTGCGCCACGATATCCGCTTCGCGGGCGTGGAATTTGGCGTTCAGAACGTTATGTTTGATACCGGCACGGGTCAGTTCGTTAGAGACCACTTCTGATTTCTCAATCGAGATGGTTCCCACCAGCACCGGCTGACCATTGGCGGTGCGCTCACGTATATCTTCGATAATGGCATCGATCTTCTCTTTCTCGGTCATGTAGACCAGGTCAGCCAGATCTTTACGCACCATCGGACGGTTGGTCGGCACGACAATGGTGTCGAGCTTATAAATGGAGCTGAATTCAAATGCTTCGGTATCAGCGGTACCGGTCATACCGGCCAGCTTCTCGTAAATACGGAAGTAGTTCTGGAAGGTGATAGAGGCCAGCGTCTGGTTCTCGTTCTGGATCTCAACGCCTTCTTTCGCTTCAATCGCCTGATGCAGACCATCAGACCAGCGACGACCCTGCATGGTACGGCCGGTGTGTTCATCAACAATCACCACTTCACCATCTTTCACGATGTAATCCACATCGCGGGTAAAGAGTGCGTGCGCACGCAGCGCCGCAGTGACGTGGTGCATCAGCATGATGTTGGTCGGAGAGTAGAGTGACTCGCCCGCTTCCATGATGCCCTCGCTGACCAGCAGCTCTTCCACTTTGACCAGACCGCGCTCAGACATGTGAGCCTGACGCGCTTTTTCATCGACCCAGAAGTCGCCTTCACCCTGATGGGTTTCGGTATCTTCTTTATCCTGGCGCACCAGATGAGGGATGATCTTGTTCACTTTGGTGTAAAGCTCAGAACTGTCTTCTGCCGGACCAGAGATGATCAGCGGCGTACGCGCTTCATCGATCAGGATGGAGTCGACCTCATCCACCAGCGCATAGTGCAGTTTACGCTGCACACGCTCTTCCGGGCTGAAAGCCATGTTGTCGCGCAGGTAGTCGAAGCCATATTCGTTGTTGGTGCCGTAGGTGATGTCTGCTGCGTAAGCTTCACGCTTTGCCACCGCCGGCAAGCCCGACATGTTGATACCAATGGTTAAACCCAGGAACTCAAACAGCGGACGGTTATTTTCCGCATCACGCTGTGCCAGATAGTCATTGACGGTAACCACGTGAACGCCTTTGCCGGACAGCGCATTCAGGTAGGCTGGCAGCGTTGCGGTCAGCGTTTTACCTTCACCGGTTCGCATCTCAGCAATGCAGCGATCGTTCAGCACCATACCGCCGATCAGCTGCACGTCGAAGTGACGCATCCCGAACACGCGTTTACTCGCTTCACGCACGGTTGCGAACGCTTCCGGGATCAGGCTTTCCAGCGATTCACCTTTTTTCAGGCGTTCGCGGAACAGATCAGTTTTCGCTTTCAGTTCATCATCAGAGAGCTTCTCAAAATCGGGCTCCATCTTATTGATGACATCCACCACTTTACGCATACGACGCAGGGTACGATCGTTACTGCTACCAAAAACCTTGGTTAAAATTTTGCTTAACATAGTAAATATATTCTCAATTCAGCCGGAGCATTCCGGACTGCGAAATCTTAACAGAGTGAATAAAACCAAAAATATTAGCAGAACAATCGGGCAGGTCCGGCGCGAATGCCATGCACGCTGGCATGCCACTCTACCCATGAACGGGTAACGGCCGTGAAAAGAGGCGGCGTAGAGATCTGCTGCGGTGCAGTGTGCAGCGCAGAATGTGATGTCAGTAAACTATGCAGTGAGTCGATCAGCGCCAGCTTTTGTGCCGCCAGCGGTAATGTCTGTTGCTCCGCCTGCGCCTGGGGCGCCAGCGTGAAAGAGAGATGACGAATAACGGTACGGATGGCGTGCTGATGCCAGTAATCCACGCTGAAGCTCGGGCGTCGGGATGCTTCCTGCAGCCGGATCAGGTGATCAAAGCGTGTGGCATTGCCAAGAAAGAGACTGCTGGCCGGAGATTCAGACGACGCGTTGAGTTCGGAGCTTTGCGCACAGGCTGGCAGGCCAAAGCTGGCCGCTACCATCCCTAACAGGAGATGAGGCCAGAAGTAGCGTCTACCTAATTGTCGCCAGCGCAGAAGAATCCCGATCACAACCTTTCCATCGCGCATGCTCTGTTGCGCTCTTGTTTTCTGGTACCCGCCGCGAGCCGCAACGGATTTCGGCCTGTAAAAGCGCCACAGATAGTATCATTAATGTGGGGCATCCACACCTGGGATTAAAGTGATGGCGAGAGAAAACGCGTGTGATTGTTCAGCAAATCAGCAGAACAGACAACGCTTTGCGAGCGAGGTCGCAGTCATCAGGCGTGTGATAAGAGGCAATAAAAAACGGCTGGCGCCGCTGACCGGAGAGGGTGTCAGCATAACCAGCCGTTTCACGTTCCGGGGTAATTAAGCCAGAACCAGATTCGGTGCTTTGAATGCCAGCGGCAGTTCAGCTTCGTCTTCGAAGGTTGCCCATTCCCAGGCTTCCTGCTTAGCCAGAACCGCTTGCAGCAGCTTGTTGTTCAGCGCGTGGCCCGATTTGAACGCAGTGAATGCGCCAATGATGTTGTGACCACACATAAACAAGTCGCCAATCGCGTCCAGCATTTTGTGACGGACAAACTCGTCCTCAAAACGCAGGCCTTCTTCATTCAGTACGCGGAAATCATCCAGACCTATCGCACAATCTAAGCTACCGCCCAGGCACAGGCCTTTAGACTGCAGATATTCGATTTCACGCATAAAGCCAAATGTACGCGCCCGGCTGATTTGACGAACAAAGGCGTCAGCAGAGAAGTTCATCGCATAACGCTGTGAGCTGGAATCGATAGCCGGGTGTTTGAAGTCGATGGTGAAATCGAGCGAGAAGCCGTTAAACGGTTTGATCTCGGCCCATTTGTCACCCTCTTCCACACGCACGGTCTGCTTAACACGCACAAATTTCTTCGCGCTGTTGAGCTGCTCGATGCCCGCATCCATCAGCAGATAGATAAACGGTGCTGCGCTGCCATCCATGATCGGGATTTCTGGCGCATCGACTTCAACAATAATGTTGTCGATACCCAGACCCGCCAGGGCGGCATTGAGGTGTTCAACCGTTGAAATACGCACGCCTTCATCATTCACCAGGCAGGTACTCAGCATGGTGTCGCGCACGTATTTTGCATCAGCCGGAAAATCTACCGGTGGATTCAAGTCGGTGCGACGATAGATGACCCCGGTATTAGCCGACGCAGGGCGTAATGTCAGGGTGACTTTTTTGCCGGTATGTAAACCGACACCAGTCGCCTGAACAATACGTTTTAATGTCCTTTGTTTGATCATCGTATTATCTCGCAATATCACCTGTCCGACCGCCAGTATACTTTACCAGCGGACAGAGACTTTAGCACAAAGAGCGGAGAATCCCAATTATAGGGTTAATCCTAATCGGCCTGCTTACGTAAAAAGGCCGGAATATCAAGATAATCGGGCTCTTTGTTCGACTGCGCAGCCTGGTCGTTAACGACTTTGGCAGCAGGTTTCTGCTCCTGCGGCAGCGGTGACATACCGTGCTGCTGATAGCGATGATCCATCACTGGCTGACTGGCTGGCTTGTTGGTTACCAGGGTGATTTCAGGACGCTTGTCCATGCCGATACCGGTTGCCACCACGGTGACGCGCAGTTCGTCATTCATTTCCGGATCCAGTGAAGTACCGATCACGACGGTCGCGTTGTCAGAGGCGAAGGCGCGGATAGTGTTACCCACGGTCTCGAACTCATCCAGACGCAGGTCGAAGCCCGCCGTAATGTTGACCAGCACGCCACGCGCACCAGAAAGGTCGATATCTTCCAGCAGTGGGCTGGAGATCGCCATTTCAGCCGCTTCTTCCGCACGATCTTCACCGCACGCGACGCCTGAACCCATCATCGCATAGCCCATTTCGGACATGACGGTACGCACGTCAGCAAAGTCGACGTTCATCAGGCCAGGACGGGTAATCAGCTCAGCGATACCCTGAACGGCGCCTTTCAGCACGTCATTAGCTGCACCAAACGCATCCAGCAGAGAGATACCACGGCCCAGCACTTTCAGCAGCTTGTCGTTTGGAATGGTGATCAGTGAATCGACATGCTTAGAGAGTTCGGCGATCCCCTGCTCGGCAAACGCCATGCGCTTTTTGCCTTCGAAGTTGAACGGCTTGGTGACAACCGCCACCGTCAGGATACCCAGTTCCTTAGCCACTTCAGCCACGACAGGCGCTGCACCGGTACCGGTACCGCCGCCCATACCTGCTGCGATGAAGACCATGTCTGCCCCTTCCAGCGCAGAACGCAGTGCTTCGCGATCTTCTTCTGCAGAGTTACGGCCCACTTCCGGGTTCGCACCCGCACCCAGACCTTTGGTAATGTTATTACCGATCTGAATGGTCTGGCCGACAGCTGTTTTACGCAGCGCTTGCGCGTCGGTATTCACAGCAAAGAATTCCACACCTTCGATACGCTCGCGTACCATGTGCTCTACGGCGTTACCGCCGCCGCCACCGACGCCGATGACTTTAATCACCGCGTCGTTGGTTAATTCCATAGGTTCAAACATGATTTCTCTCCGTTATGTGCCTGTCGCCTGGAGATCACTAAAGAAAACAGCATGATCCCCTTTCACAAAAATTAAAACTCTTTTTTTAACCAACTGTTAATACGCTTGAACCAGTTACCTACTGAGACCCGTTTTTCGGTCTCTGCATCACCGTTCATGTGCGACTCTTTGCCGTAATGCAACAGTCCCACGGCAGTGGAGTAGTACGATTCCTGCGCATAGTCAGTCAGGCCGGTAATATTCAGCGGCTGTCCGATACGCACCTGCGTATGGAATACGCGTTGCGCACAGGCCGCCAGTCCTTCGATTTGCGCTGCACCACCGGTCAGGACAATGCCTGCGGCTAAGTGATGCTTCACGCCCTGCTGACGCAGTTGTTCCTGTAACTGCAGAATCTCGTCATTGACCAGATTCAAAAGTTCGGTGTAACGCGGCTCAATCACTTCAGCCAGCGTCTGACGTTGCAGGCTACGTGGTGGACGTCCGCCCACACTCGGCACCTCAACGTTCTCATCTTTGCCGACAATCGAGCCCAGCGCGCAACCATGGCGCACTTTGATCGCCTCAGCATCCGTTGGTGGTGTGCCAAACGCATAGGCGATGTCGCTGGTAACGACGTTGCCTGCATACGGAATAACCTTAGTGTGCCGTAAAGCGCCGCCGGTATATACGGCTATGTCCATTGTACCGCCACCAATATCGACAACACACACGCCCAGCTCACGTTCGTCTTCAGTCAGAACGGCAAAACTGGAGGCGAGACCGGCAAAAATCAGCTGATCCACTTTCAGCCCGCAACGCTCAACGGCTTTAACGATGTTCTTCGCCATATCGTTGTGGCAGGTGATCAGATGCACTTTCGCCTGCATACGCACGCCGGAAAGCCCGACCGGATTTTTAATCCCTTCCTGATAGTCGATGGCGTATTCCTGAGGAATGACGTGCAGGATGCGATGCTCGTCACGTACTCTCACCGATTTGGCGGTATGTACGACGTTCTCTACATCATCCTGAGTCACTTCCTCTTCGGAAATCGGAACCATCCCGATTTCGTTCTGACAACTAATATGTTTGCCCGATAAAGCAAGGTAGACGGAGGAGATCTGGCAATCTGCCATCAGCTCAGCCTGATCGATGGCGCGCTGAACGCATTTCACCACCGACTCAAGGTCGTTTACGCCACCTTTATCCATACCGCGGGAAGGGCAGCTGCCCACCCCAATAATGTTGACCATACCATCGGGCAGAACTTCCCCAACCAGGGCGGCAACCTTCGCAGTGCCGATTTCGAGTCCAACTACCAGTTTTCTGTCCGTTGCCTTGATCATTGTTGTTTAGCCTGTGCCTGGTTCTGTTGCTGATTACTGTCCTGTGGCTCCATCACGATCGGTGTCCAGCCAACAGAAGCGCCAGAGTCGTATCGTAAATCCACGTAGCTGATACGTTTGCTCTCGTTCTGACCTTGCTGTTGCAGCACCGGGTAGAGCTCAATAAAGCGATTCAGTCGTTTCATGGTGTCGCTGCGGCCCAGTTCGATACGAACATCGTCGCTGGTGACCAGCTGCCATGAACGCCGCGCCGTCATCGACGCCACCTTCAGAGTAAACTTCCGGGCTTTCAGCACATCATCCATGCTGTGATAGCCCGCCAGGACCTCTTTCTCACTCCCTTCCGGCCCGTATAACATCGGCATTGTCTCTTTGCCGACATGACTGGCGGGTACGCTGAAGGAGACACCCTCAGCATCCACCATGTGCAAATCGTTCCAGCGCGCCACCGGTGTGTACTCCACAAGGTGGATCTTCAGTTCGTCCGGCCACTGCTTACGTACGCTGACCTGCTTAATCCAGGGCAGCCGCTCAATCTGCTGCTGCAGGATGTCCACGTCCTGAGACATAAACGTACCAGGCGGACCCAGCGACAAAATCGCCTGACGAATATCATCGTGTGTGGTGTAGTGCGTCTGTCCTGTCACCACCAGTTTTGACAATGGCAGCCGGGACGCATCGTTCATCCACTTCAGTACCACCAGCCCGCCAGCAACCATAATCCCGATGACGATCAGCAGAAAAATAATGCCGAACAGTCGGGCACCGTTACTGCGCCCGGTGCGAATACGCTCCTGCGGTTCACGGTTTCGAACTCTCATCGCCGCCTGTGACATATCAGTCGGCCAGCTCCAGAATATGGGCAACCAGCTGCGGGAAGCTCATGCCCGCCTGTTTCGCTGCCATTGGTACCAGACTGTGGCTGGTCATGCCCGGTGAGGTATTGGCTTCCAGTAACTGAAAGCGCCCTTCCCCGTCGGTCATCACATCAACCCGTCCCCAGCCGCGACATCCCAGCGCACGCCAGGCCGCCAGTACCAGCTGTTGTAATTCCGCTTCACGTTCAGCGCTTAAATCGGCCGGACAGACGTACTGAGTATCGTCAGAAATGTATTTAGCTTCATAGTCATAGAACTCGCTGGCGCTCTTTATTTCAATCGAGGGCAGAATACGATCGCCCACAATCGCGACGGTGTACTCCGCGCCACTGAGAAACGCTTCGACCAGCACGTCATTGTCATGCTTAAACGCCATGTCCAGTGCCGCCGGCAGCGCGCTCAGATCGTTAACCCGACTGATGCCCACGCTGGAGCCTTCACAGGCTGGCTTGACGAACAACGGCAGGCCAAGTGCCGCAATTGCCGCGTTGTTTTCTGCGTCCAGACCGGCATCAAACTGCTGACGCGTCAGCCAGACAAACTTTCCTGACGGTAAACCACGTCCCTGCCACAGCAGCTTGGTGCGCAGCTTATCCATAGTCACGGCCGATGCCATCACGCCGCTGCCGGTGTACGGCAGTTGCAGGAACTCCAGCACCGCCTGCAGCGTGCCATCTTCGCCGCCCCGGCCATGCAGTGCGATAAAGGCTTTGGTAAAGCCCTGCTCTTTCAGCGTCAGCACAGAGACATCACGGGTATCGATGCCATGCGCATCAATGCCCATTTCCCGTAATCCGGCGAGGACGGCCTGACCTGAGTTCAGCGAAACCTCGCGCTCTGCCGAGGTGCCACCCATTAATACTGCAACTTTATCCGCCATGACGATCCTCCGCTTTGCGTTCCGGCTGGAGCTTAGTGTCAGCCAGCTTGCGGGCAACCTTGCCGACGTTACCGGCTCCCTGCACCAGAATCAGGTCATTGCCTGACAGCAGCGGTGCCAGCATCTCTGGCAGCGCGTCATGTTCCGGCACCAGAATCGGATCCACCTTGCCGCGATTACGAATCGCACGGCACAGCGAACGGCTGTCAGCACCCGGAATAGCGGTTTCACCGGCAGAGTAAACATCCAGCATCAGCAACACATCCACATGCGACAGTACGTTGGCGAAATCATCAAACAGATCGCGGGTACGGCTGTAACGGTGCGGCTGAAACACCATCACCAGTTTTTTATCCGGCCAGCCTGCACGCGCGGCTTTAATTGTCGCGTCCACTTCGGTGGGATGATGACCGTAATCATCAACCAGCATCGCGGTGCCCGGCTGTCCGTTGACCGGCTCTGTCGGGAATTCACCCAGCAGATCAAAGCGACGGCCCGTGCCCTGGAAACTCTCCAGCGCAGCCAGGATAGCATTGTCTTCAATGCCCTCTTCACTGGCGACGGCGACGGCGGCTGCCGCATTCAGGGCGTTGTGGCGACCCGGCGCGTTCAGCGTAATCTGCAGCGGTGCTTTATCCTGACGGATCAAGGTGAAATGCCCCTGCGCGCCACTCTGTTCATAATTTTCAATGCGCAGGTCAGCATCATCACTGAAACCGTACGTGGTGATATGGCGTCCCACGCGTGGGATCAGATCACGAATAACCGCATCATCCACACACATCACCGCACGACCGTAAAACGGCAGGTTGTGCAGGAAGTTAATAAACGTCTGCTTCAGGTTCTCAAAATCGCCCTGATAGGTGTCCATATGGTCAGCTTCGATGTTGGTCACAATCGCCACCATCGGTTGCAGATGCAGGAACGACGCATCACTCTCATCCGCTTCAGCAATCAGATACCGGCTGTGACCCAGACGGGCATGGGTGCCTGCTGCTTTGACCAGTCCGCCGTTAACAAAAGTCGGATCGAGACCCGCTTCCGCATAAATACTCGACACCATCGCCGTGGTGGTCGTTTTGCCATGGGTACCCGCAACGGCGATGCCGTGACGAAAACGCATCAGCTCAGCCAGCATCTCCGCGCGACGGATCACCGGGATACGCTGTTCACGTGCCGCCACCAGTTCTGGGTTATCCTGCGAAACGGCGCTGGAAACCACCACGACGCTGGCATCGGTCACGTTTTCGGGGCGATGGTTAAAATAAATGGTGGCACCCAGCGCAATCAGGTTCTGCGTCACCGGGTTAGGGGCCAGATCTGAACCGCTGATATGGTAGCCTTCATTTGCTAACACTTCGGCAATACCGCCCATGCCAGCACCGCCGATGCCGACAAAGTGGATGTGCCGGACGCGACGCATCTCGGGCACGATAGAACGCAGTTTTGCCAATTGTTGTGTATTCATCGCTCTCAGTTACCTGCTATTTCAGTTTGTACCCAGTCCGGGTACAGGTCAGACACGCTGACCGGAATGATTACTTTGCGGCGCGAGCCACTTCCTGAGCGACCCGTTCAGTCGCATCGGGGATCGCCACCTGACGGGCCTGCTCAGCCATCGTCAGCAGTGTTTCGCGATCCCAGTGGCGTAGCTGATCCGCTACAGCCTCCGCAGTAAATTGCGGCTGCTCAAAAATTCTGGCGGCGCCCGCTTTCTCCAGCGGCAGCGCGTTCCAGTACTGCTGGCGATCTTTGTGCTGAAATGGCACGAAAATCGCCGGTAAGCCAGCGGCAGCGACTTCGCTCACGGTTAACGCGCCGGAGCGGCACACCACCACATCAGCCCAGGCGTAGGCGGCAGCCATGTCATCAATAAACTCGGTCACCTTGTGCTGCGTCTGCCCGACCTGCTGATAAGCTTTCTCTGTTTCGGGCAACGACCCTTTACCGGTCTGATGCCACAGGGTGATCTCATCACCCACCAGCGCGGCAACCTGCGGCAGCGTCTGGTTCAGTATCCGCGCACCCTGACTGCCACCGATCACCAGCACCCGTATCGGGCCATGACGATTCGCGAGACGTTGCGCGGGTAAAGGCAATGCCAGTACATCAGTGCGAACCGGATTTCCCACCACATCGGCGGCGGGAAACGCGCCCGGGAACGCCTGCAATACTTTCGTGGCGATTTTCGCCAGCCATTTGTTGGTCAGCCCGGCAATGCCGTTCTGCTCATGCAGCACCACCGGAATACCGCAGCTCCAGGCCGCTAAGCCGCCAGGACCGGAAACGTAGCCACCCATGCCCAGCACGACATCCGGCTGCCAGGCTTTCATGATGCGACGGGCCTGACGCCATGCATTAAAGATGCGCAGCGGTGCCAGCAGCAACGCCTTCATGCCTTTACCACGTAATCCGCTGATGCGGATGAAGTCGATGTCGATGCCGTGCTTTGGCACCAGATCGGCTTCCATACGGTCGGCAGTGCCTAACCAGCGGACCTGCCAGCCCTGTTCCATCAGATGATGGGCGACAGCCAGACCGGGAAAGACATGTCCGCCGGTTCCGCCTGCCATCACCATCAATCGCTTACCGCTCATCGACCACCTCGGGTAAACGCCTGCGCTTTCGCCAGGCGCGTTTCATAATCTATGCGTAATAAAAAGACGATGGCAGTCGACATAATGATCAGACTTGACCCACCGTAACTGATCAGCGGTAAGGTCAGACCTTTGGTCGGTAACATACCGGCTGCTGCACCGACGTTAACCAGCGCCTGGAAGCTAAACCAGACTCCGATTGAACAGGCTAAAAAGCCGGAAAAACGCTGATCCAGTTCCAGAGCACGACGGCCAATCGACATCGCACGAAAAGCGACGAAGAATACCATTAAAAGTGCCATTACCACACCGACGTAGCCGAGTTCTTCCCCGATGATGGCGAAAATAAAGTCGGTATGCGCTTCGGGCAGATATTCCAGCTTTTGCACGGAGTTACCGAGCCCCTGGCCCCAGAATTCCCCGCGACCAAATGCCATCAGTGACTGGGTCAGCTGGTAGCCACTACCAAAGGGATCTTCCCACGGGTTCCAGAACGAGGTCACACGGCGCATACGGTAGGGTTCTGCAATGATCAGCAGGATCACCGCAAAGATGCCGGAACCGATGATTGCCAGAAACTGCCACAGTTTGGCCCCCGCCAGGAACAGCATCGCCAGGGTCGTCACAAACAGCACAACCACCGTACCGAGATCCGGCTGCGCCAGCAGTAACACGGCCAGCACCACCATCACGCCCATCGGCTTACAGAAGCCCCAGAAGTTGTTACGCACCTCTTCCACTTTGCGCACCAGATAACTGGCGAGATAGCAGAACAGAGAGAGCTTCGACAGCTCTGCAGGCTGAATACGCAGCGGACCCAGCGCGATCCAGCGCGATGCACCGTTAACCGAGCTACCGACCACCAGAACAATCAGCAGCATCGCGACCGTGACCATCAGCATCACGTTGCTGTAGCGCTGCCAGAAATCCATCGGCACCCGCAGCGTGACCAGCGCCATACATACAGCCAGCACGATGTAGAAAGCATCGCGCTTGGCAAAATAAAAGAGATCGTCATTCAGACGCTGACCCACCGGCATTGAAGCCGACGTCACCATCACGAAACCAATCACCGCCAGGCCCAGCGTCAGCCATAGCAGTGTGCGGTCATAGAGCACCAGCGAAGAGTCATCACTTTCGCGTGCGCCCATGACCCAGTCTTTCAGGCGTCCTGAGAAATATCCCGCCAGTCCGGCACCAGGAATACGCATCAGCTCAGCTCCTTCGCCAGTTGCGCGAACTGCTCACCGCGCTGCTCAAAGTTTCGGAACTGGTCAAGGCTGGCACAGGCTGGCGACAGCAGAACCATATCGCCTGCTTTAACCTGCGGCGCAATCTGCTCCATCGCCTGGCGCATGGTTTCAGTGCGCACGGCGATTTCAGGACGCAGCGCCGCCAGCGCATCGCCATCGCGACCAAAGCAGTAAAGGCGCACATTGTCGCCCTGCAGCCAGGGGATCAGCGGCGTAAAGTCGGCCGACTTGCCATCACCGCCCATCAGCAGCCACAGCGTTCCCTTCACCTGCAGGCCATTCAGCGCTGCTTCGGTGCTGCCGACGTTGGTGGCTTTGGAGTCATTGATCCAGCGCACGCCCTGATGCTCATGGACCAGCTGGAAGCGATGCGCCAGACCGTTAAAGTGCGTTAAGGCGGCCAGACTGGAGGCGCGTGGCAGACCCACCGCATCGGCCAGCGCCAGCGCAGCCAGCGCATTGGTGTAGTTGTGCTGTCCCACCATCTTCATTTCGGCCGTGTTCAGGACCTTCTCGCCTTTCACCCGCAACCAGATACTGCCCTGCTGCTTGTTAAGGTGGTAGTCCCCGAAATCGACACCAAAGCTGACGCAGCGGGTGTCCGCGCCGCGTACCGGCATCGTCAGGGCATCATCGGCATTAACGATGCAGACCTGTGCATTTTCATAGACCCGCAGCTTAGCGGCGCGATACTGCTGCATACCTAGCGGATAGCGATCCATATGATCTTCGCTGACGTTAAGTATGGTTGCCGCCGCGGCTTTCAGACTGTGCGTGGTCTCCAGCTGAAAACTGGAGAGTTCCAGTACATAGAGTTGCGCCGGTGACTGCAGCAGACTCAGCGCGGGCAGACCAATATTGCCGCCGACGCCCACCTGCCAGCCTGCGGCTTTCGCCATTTCACCCACCAGCGTAGTCACCGTGCTTTTACCGTTGGAGCCGGTGATCGCCACGATCGGCGCCTGCGCCTCGCGGCAAAAGAGCTCAATGTCACCGACAATTTCGATGCCGGCTTCGACGGCTTCGCTGAGAATCGGATGCGCCAGCGCGACGCCAGGGCTGGCAACAATCAGATCGGCCGCCAGCAGCCAGTCACCGTTGATGCCGCCCAGATGGCGTTCAACCTGCCCGGGCAATTTATCCAGCCCCGGCGGCGAGACACGGGTGTCCATCACGCGAGGCGTTACGCCCTGCGCTAAAAAGAAATCAACACAGGAGAGCCCGGTGAGGCCCAGCCCGATGATGACGACTTTTCTACCCCGATAGTCAGCCATGATTAACGCACCTTCAGCGTGGCCAGGCCAATCAGCACCAGCATTAGCGAAATAATCCAGAAGCGCACAATGACGCGCGGTTCCGGCCAGCCCTTAAGTTCATAGTGGTGATGGATCGGCGCCATGCGGAAAATACGCTGGCCGCGCAACTTAAACGATCCCACCTGCAGGATCACCGACAGCGTTTCAACCACAAACACGCCGCCCATGATCACCAGTAAAAATTCCTGACGCAGCAACACCGCAATGGTGCCCAGCGCGCCGCCCAGCGCCAGCGAACCCACGTCGCCCATAAAGACCTGAGCCGGATAGGTGTTGAACCACAGGAAGCCCAGCCCTGCCCCGACAATGGCGGTACAGACAATCACCAGCTCACCGGCGTGACGCAGATAGGGAATATGCAGATATTCAGCAAACTTCACGTTACCGGTGGCCCAGGCAACCAGCGCAAAGCCCGCGGCGACAAAGACGGTTGGCATAATCGCCAGCCCATCCAGGCCATCGGTCAGATTGACCGCATTACCCGTTCCGACAATCACAAAGTAAGCCAGCAGCACATAAAACAGACCTAGCTGCGGCATGATGTCTTTGAAAAAGGGCACGACCAGTTGGGTCGCGGGGGTATCTTTGCCCGCCGCATAGAGCCCGAACGCGACGCCCAGCGAAATCACCGACATCCAGAAATATTTCCAGCGGGCGATCAGGCCTTTGGTGTCTTTGCGTACCACTTTGCGGTAGTCATCGACAAAACCGATGATGCCAAAGCCGATTAACACGAACAGCACGCACCAGACATAGGGATTCGACGGATATGCCCACATCAGCACCGAAATGGTGATGGAGGTCAGAATCATGATGCCGCCCATGGTCGGCGTGCCGCGCTTACTGAAATGCGATTCCGGGCCATCGTTACGGACGACCTGGCCAATCTGTAATTTCTGGAGCCACGCGATCAGGCGCGGCCCCATCCAGAGAGAGATGAATAACGCGGTCAGCAGGCTGACAATGGCGCGAAACGTCAGATAGGAAAAGACGTTAAATCCCGAATAAAAAGCGACCAGATGTTCGGCCAGCCAAACTAACATGTTCCTTTCTCCTTTAAGCTCTGTACTACCTGCTCCATGGCGGCACTACGTGAACCTTTTATCAGGACGGTAATTTCTGAGTGTTCGGACAACAATTGACGCAAACGTTCAGTCAGCGCAGTCTTATCGCTGAAATGTTCGCCAACTTCACTGCTTTCACTGATGAAATGGCTGAATTTTCCGGTGCTCAGCACGCGATCAATGCCTGCGTCACGTGCCGCTTGCCCCACTTCGCGGTGACAACTTTCGGTCTCTTCACCCAGTTCCGCCATATCACCCGTGACCAGCACCCGGTAACCCGGCATCTCTGACAGGACCTGAACAGCTGCTGTCATCGAACCGACGTTAGCGTTATAGCTGTCATCCAGCAGCAGCTGATGCGCAGAGAGGCGAACCGGGAACAAACGACCTGGCACCGACTGCAGGTTTTTCAGCCCCTGCTGAACGGCGCTAAGCGGTGCATCCACTGACAGAGCCAGTGCCGCCGCCGCCAGGGCGTTGGCGATGTTATGCCGACCCGGCAATGGCAGCACGATCTCAGCTTCGCCACGCGGCGTTATCATCACAAAATGAGTACCATCCTGAGCAATGCGGATATCACGGGCGGAGAATTCACACTCTGCCGCCTGCGGTGAGAAACGCCACACGGTTTTACCCTGCAGCGTGCTCTGCCAGTTAGGCCAGTCATTGCTCTCTGCGTTCAGAATCGCAATGCCGTGAGCCGGTAAGCCCTGGAAGATCTCGCCCTTGGCTTTAGCAACACCGGCCAGCGAACCAAAGCCTTCCAGATGCGCCGCGGCCAGGTTATTCACCAGCGCGCTTTCCGGTTGAACCAGATCGGTGGTGTAAGCGATTTCGCCCTGATGATTGGCGCCGAGTTCGATGACCGCATACTGATGTTCTGCGGTCAGCCGCAGCAGCGTCATCGGTACGCCATAATCGTTGTTAAGATTGCCTGCGGTGTAGAGCGTTTCGCCACACTCACGCAGAATCGCCGCCGTCATCTCTTTAACCGAGGTTTTGCCGGAGGAGCCGGTCAGCGCCACTACACGGGCGTTCGACTGCTGACGAACCCATGCGCCCAGCCTGCCAAAGGCGAGACGGGTATCTTCAACCACCACCTGTGGCACAGCGACAGGTAAATGCTTACTTACCAGTAGCGCCTGTGCGCCATTCGCAATGGCATCGCCGGCGAAGTCGTGCGCATCAAAGCGTTCGCCCACCAGTGCAACAAACAGGCTGCCCGCCGTCACTTTGCGGGTATCGGTGGTCACGTCACTCAGCGTTAAATCGCTGCCGTGCAGCGTGCCGCCGGTGATCTCCGCCAGGGTTTTTAATGAAACCGGAATCATGCAACGCCTCCCAGCAGTGCCGCAACGGTGGCACGATCGGAGTAGTCGAGACGGCGATTGCCAATGATCTGATAATCTTCATGGCCTTTGCCAGCCACCAGTACGATATCGTCGGGCTGCGCCTGCATAATGGTGTTAGTGACCGCCTGCGCACGACCAGAGACCACGCGGGCGCGGCCTGGGTCCAGCAAACCGGTCAGAATATCTTTTACAATCGCCTGCGGATCTTCGCTGCGCGGATTGTCATCCGTAATCACCACCACATCCGCATATTGCTCAGCAATCGCGCCCATTAACGGGCGTTTGCCTTTGTCACGGTCGCCGCCGCAGCCAAACAGGCACCAGAGTTTTCCTTTGCAGTGCAGGCGTGCCGCTTCCAGCGCTTTTTCCAGCGCATCCGGGGTGTGGGCATAATCCACGACAACCGTCGGTTTTCCTGCGGCGCTGAACACTTCCATACGCCCGTTGACCGGCTGCAACTGCGGTGCAACGCTGATTAGCGTCGCCAGCGGATAATCCAGTGACAGCAGCGTCGCCAGCGCCAGCATCAGATTGCTGACGTTGAAGGCACCCATCAGCGGACTGTCGATTTCGCCGTTGCCCCAGCTGGAGCTAAAACGAATATGTGCGCCGTTATCGTGGTAATCCACCGCATCGGCTTTAAGCCAGCGCCCGTGGCAGCCCGGCTGGAGGTTATCCTCCATGGTGACCGCAACGGCATCAGGTAAGCGCGCCAGCCAGCGACGACCGACTTCGTCATCCGCGTTAAGAATCGCCTGCCCGACCTGATGCTCAGAAAAGAGCAGCCATTTAGCTGACTCATAGCTCTGCATATCACCGTGGTAATCGAGGTGATCGCGACTGAGATTGGTGAAGACCGCCGCGGCAAACGGCAGCGCAGCGACGCGATGCTGAACCAGTCCGTGTGACGAGATTTCCATTGCGGTCAGGGTCGCCCCTTTTTCAGCCAGATCGTGCAGCAGATGCTGAACATCAACCGCTGAACCCGTGGTATTTTCTGCCGCCGCTAAGTGACCTACCAGCCCATTGCCGACGGTGCCCATCACCGCGCTGGTCTCACCCAGTAGCGTCGCCCACTGCGCCAGCAGCTGGGTGGTGGTGGTTTTACCGTTGGTGCCGGTGACGCCAATCAGCTTCTGTTTTTCGCCCGGCTGCTGATAAAAACGGCCTGCCAGGGCCGAAAGGCGCTGATGCAGCTGCGCCAGATAGATAACCGGTACGCCGTGCATTTCACGGATTTCGCCGTCGACCGCTTCACCCTCAGCTTCCGCCACCACAGCGGCAACACCCTGCGCAATTGCCTGCGGAATGAAACGGCGTCCATCAACCTGATGGCCTGCAACAGCGACAAACAGATCGCCAGAAGCCGCAATGCGGCTATCCAGGGTCATGTCACGCAGTGGGCGCGCCGGCGCGCCTGGCACCCAGGGGCCGAGTAAATCGCGCAGGTTACGATCTGTCACTTGATTCCTCACTTCTGTTAGTCACCAGCTCATTCTTGTCATTGGTCGGTAACGCGTCCGGCTCGATGTTCATGGTACGCAGTACGCCACCCATGATGGCTCCAAATACCGGTGCAGAGACCGCACCGCCGTAATACTTGCCGGCCTGGGGATCGTTGATCACCACCACCAGCGCGAATCGGGGATGACTGGCAGGCGCGACGCCTGCGGTGTAGGCAATGTATTTATTGACGTAGCGTCCGTCCGGCCCGACCTTTTTCGCCGTACCGGTTTTTATCGCAATGCGATAACCCTTGATTGCCGCTTTGACGCCCCCGCCACCGGGCAGCGCCACGCTTTCCATCATGTGCATCACGGTTTTCACCAGTGACTCATCGAAAACGCGTTGTCCCGCGACGGGCGGATCCACTTTGGTGATCGACAGCGGGCGATTAATGCCATAGCTGCCAATCGTTGCGTAGACTCGCGCTAACTGTAACGGCGTTACCATTAGCCCGTAGCCGAAAGAGAAGGTGGCCCTCTCTATGTCAGACCACCGTTGTTTTTTAGGGTATAAGCCACTGCTTTCCCCGACCAGCCCCAAATTGGTCGGTTTGCCCAGTCCAAAGCGCGCGTAAGTTTCTACCAGCGCTGAGGAAGGCATCGCTAACGCCAGACGTGAAACACCGACGTTACTCGACTTCTGTAAAACCCCTGTCAGGGTCAATTCGTTGTAGCGCGCCACATCTTTGATCTCATGACCATTGACGCGGTACGGCACGGTATTCAGGACGCTGTTCTCTCTCACCACACCACGCTGCAGCGCCGTCATCACCACCATCGGCTTCACGGTAGAGCCAGGTTCGAAAATGTCGGTGATGGCGCGGTTACGCATCAGATCTTTTGGCGTATTGCCGAGATTGTTCGGGTTGTAAGCCGGGCTGTTGGCCATCGCCAGCACTTCACCGGTATTGACATCCACCAGCACCGCCGTACCCGATTCCGCTTTGTTAAAGGCAACGGCGTTATTCAGTTCACGGTAAACCAGCGCCTGTAACCGCTCATCAATGCTCAGCGTCAGGTTATGAGCGGCCCGGCTGTCCACCGAAGAGATATCCTCGATGACCCGACCATACCGATCTTTGCGCACCGTCCGCTCGCCGGGTGCACCGGTCAGCCACTTATCAAAGCTCTTCTCGATGCCTTCAATGCCCTGCCCGTCGATGTTGGTAAAGCCAATGAGATGGGAGGTGACCTGCCCGGCAGGATAGTAACGGCGCGACTCTTCGCGCAGATGAATACCGGGAAGTTTGAGTTTTTTAACGTAGTCGCCGATAGCCGGATTGACCTGGCGCGCCAGATAGACAAAGCGGCCTTTGGGATTGGCATTCACGCGGGCGGCCAGCTGATCAAGGGGAATAGAGAGCGCATCGGAAAGCGCCTTCCAGCGGCTGTCCAGCGTCACGCCGCCACCGGCGTGCAGTTCTTTGGGATCGGCCCAGATAGCGTTGACCGGCACGCTGACTGCCAGCGGGCGTCCGGCGCGATCGCTGATCATGCCGCGTGAGGTGGGCACCGCCTGAACACGCAGCGAGCGCAGATCGCCCTCTTTTACCAGCTTGCCAGGATTAATCACCTGCAGCCAGGCCACACGTGACAGCAATCCACCCAGCGCCAGTAAAATACAGCCGCACAGCAACGCAAAACGCCAGCTTACAAAGCTGGCTTTATCTTCCGGTTTCTTCAATTTCAGCGTTCTGCCTGTGCCGCTCATTCGCTATCTGAGGTCCTTATTTCTGCACCACGATATTTTCTTGTGAAGGATCAACGTGCTGCAGTTGCAGCTTCTCGGTGGCGATGCGTTCAACACGGCTGTGATCGCCCAGTGCATTCTCTTCCAGGATCAGGTTGCGCCACTCGATATCGAGTGCGTCACGCTCCAGCACCAGCTGTTCGCGCTGCGCGGTTAACAGTCGTGTTTTATGGGTGGTAGTCACCACCAGCACGGCAGAAACCACCACAGCGATCAGCAACAGCACCGGAATCTTGCCTTTTCGCAGCAGATCCCCGCCGATAACGGCAGGCAGACTGTGACGCTCATTACCGATCATGCGTCGGTTTTCTCCGCGATACGTAATACCGAGCTGCGCGCACGTGGGTTCTCAGAGACTTCAGCATCACCCGGCGACATTTTGCCGAGCAACTTCAGTTCACGCCCACCCAGGGCACGCAGCTGATGTTCAGTCATGGGAATCCCAGGCGGCACCTGCGGCCCGCGACTCTGATCGCGCATAAAACGCTTCACCAGCCGATCTTCCAGTGAATGGAAGCTGATGACAGAGAGGCGGCCCTGCGGGGCCAGCACTTCAACAGCGCCTTTCAGGGCAATATCGATCTCTTCCAGTTCGCTGTTAATCCAGATACGAATCGCCTGGAAGCTGCGCGTGGCCGGATGCTTAAACTTATCTTTTACCGGCATGGCGATTGAGATCACCTCAGCCAGTTCACGGGTCCGGGTCATCGGCTGTTCGCGATTACGCTCGACAATGGCCCGGGCGATGCGTTTGGCGAATCGCTCTTCACCGTAGGTCTTCAGGACAAACGCGATATCCGCCTCTTCTGCGTGCAGCAACCATTCTGCGGCGGAGTGCCCGCGCGACGGGTCCATTCGCATATCCAGCGGTCCGTCACGCATAAAGGAGAAGCCACGTTCGGCGTCATCCAGCTGCGGTGATGAAACCCCCAGGTCCAGCAAAATGCCGTCAATCTTTCCGACCAGATCCCGTTCAGAGACATACTCTGCCAGCGCAGAAAAAGGGCCATGAATAATTGAAAAACGCGGGTCGGTGATCTCTGCGGCAGCGGCGATAGCTTGCGGATCACGATCGATGGCGATCAGCTTTCCCTTCTCTCCCAGCTGCGAAAGAATCAGGCGTGAATGGCCACCACGACCAAAAGTGCCGTCGATGTAAATACCGTCTTCCCTGATATTGAGGCCGTTAACCGCCTCATCCAACAGCACGGTGGTATGTTTGAAATTTTCCTGCATAGCTATAGCGACAAGTCCTGCAACCGCTCAGATAAAGGCTCCTGAGCCGACTGTTCTGCGTCAATATCGTCCCTGACTTGTTGATACCAGGTCTGTTCATCCCACAGCTCAAACTTATTGAACTGTCCAACCAGCATCACTTCTTTGGTTAATTTTGCGTGCTGCCGAAGCGTATTCGCCAGCAGCAGGCGGCCTGCATTATCCATCTGACATTCACTGGCATGCCCCAGCAGCAAACGCTGCACGCGGCGCTCAAGTGGATTCATACTGGAAAGGCGTGCCAGCTTTTTTTCAATGATTTCCCATTCGGGCAGGGTATAAAGCAACAGGCATGGCTGGTGGAGGTCGATGGTACAGACCATCTGCCCCTGAGACTCCCCAATCAGCAAATCGCGATATCGCGTAGGTACGGCGAGCCGCCCTTTGCTGTCGAGATTGACTAACGTTGCTCCGCGGAACATGCCAGTCTCTTCTCCTCATCACCCATTTACGCCACTTTATCCCACTTTTTACCACGAAACGAGTTTAAGGATCCCATGAAATCCTTGTCAAGCCGGAGCGGCAGGTGAATATCACTATTTACAGAGTGAAGAATTAATCTCTGACGACGATATAAACGAATAAAAGGGGAAAGTAAAAATTAAGCCGATGAATACCTGAATAAAAAAAATGACCCGGGAAAAAACGACTAAAAATGAAACAATGTAAAGGGCTAAATATTAATCGTGGTTTCTGAGACAGCGGCGGCATTTTAGGGGATTTCCGAAAGGAAGCCCAGCGGCTTAAGGCCAGACGGGAAAGTAAGTTTGTTGAAGTTGTAAGCAGATAATAAAAATAACCCTTTCTGCTTTGTTAGATTTGATGAGCAGAATTTACGCTTTTTTACGTCGACCTGTTTATTTAATCAGTTAAATCGTTAAATAAAATGGGCGGGCAGCGTAATACTGCCCGTGGCTCATTTAACTTTTCGGCTTAATTGTCCGCGACGGTATAAATTACGGCGAATGCGGGTTAACCCGGGTTTTGGTTTTCTGGGTTCATCCAGCGAGGCTAAAACTAATTCCAGCACGCGCTCTGCCACGTCGCGATGACGCTGACCTACCGCCAGCACCGGACACTCAAGAAAGTCCAGTAATTCGTGGTCGCCAAAGGTGGCGATGGCCAGCTCGGTCGGAAGCCGTCCGTCTCGTTTCAGCGTCACATCCATCACACCCTGCAGCAGACCAAATGAGGTGGTAAAAAGCGCCTCCGGCATCGGGTGATCTTCAAGGTATTGTTCAAACAGTGCCGCGGCAGCTGTGCGTTCGAAGCTATTGCAGTAGATATAGTCAATCGGCCGGGGATCGTCTTTCCATGCATCGCGGAAACCCAGCTCGCGCAGGAAACTTACCGACAGCTCGGGTAACGCACCGAGGAACAGCACATTTTTGACCTCAAGCTGACGCAGTTCAGCCGCCAGCATATGGGCATCGTCCTGATCGGCACCCACTACGCTGGTGAAATGTTCACGATCCAGCGCGCGATCTAACGCAATAATCGGCAGGGGATCGTTGATCCAGCGCTGATAAAAGGGATGCTCTGGCGGTAACGAGGTAGAGACGATGATCGCATCGACCTGGCGCTGTAACAGATGCTCAATGCAGCGCATCTCGTTATCGGGCTGATCTTCAGAACAGGCGATCAGCAGCTGATAGCCGCGCTGACGGGCCTGCCGCTCAAGATAGTTCGCAATACGGGTATAACTGGTATTTTCCAGATCGGGGATCACTAACCCAATTGAGCGCGTACGCCCGGCGCGCAGCCCGGCAGCCACCGCATTGGGGTGATAATTATGCTCACGTACCACCGCCATGACTTTCTCAACGGTTTTGTCGCTGACACGATACTGCCGCGCTTTGCCATTGATCACATAACTGGCCGTGGTGCGCGACACGCCTGCCAAACGCGCAATTTCATCCAGTTTCACGATAACCCCACCATCAAATCCGCTTTTACGGCAGAAATAGCCGCAGTTAAGCTATGGATAACTCATGGCTATCATCTAACAGCAGAAAAGTGCGCGGAGCAACCGCTTTTCTGAATGTAACTCGCCTGGCGCATAAAAAATAAAAAAACCCGGCATTTCGCCGGGTTAGGTGAGGATTGATGATGACGCTGCGTGATTAACGCATGATACGATCGCCGCGTGAAACGCCGACGATACCGGAGCGTGCCACTTCAACAATTTCGGCCACATCGCGAACGGTATTCAGGAAGGCGTCCAGTTTGTCACTGGTGCCTGCCAGCTGAACCGTGTACAGCGTCGGCGTCACGTCGATGATCTGACCGCGGAAGATCTCGGCGTTACGCTTCACCTCTTCGCGGCCATAACCGCTCGCCTGAATCTTCACCAGCATGATTTCGCGCTCAACATAGGCGCCCTGCCCCAGCTCGGTAACGCGCAGCACATCTACCAGCTTGTGCAGCTGCTTTTCAATCTGCTCCAGCACCTTCTGATCGCCCACCGTCTGAATGGTCATCCGCGACAGCGTAGGATCATCCGTTGGCGCCACGGTCAGGCTCTCAATGTTATAGCCGCGCTGCGAGAACAGGCCGACGACACGGGATAATGCGCCGGATTCGTTCTCCAGCAGAACTGATAAAATACGACGCATAATTATGTCCTCTCCGTTTTGCTCAACCACATCTCATCCATGCTGCCACCGCGAATCTGCATCGGGTAAACATGCTCGCTACCGTCAACGGTGACATCTACGAATACCAGACGTCCCTTCGCCAGGGTTTCCAGCGCCAGCGCCAGCTTCTCTTCCAGCTCAGCCGGATGCTCAATCGCGATCCCGACGTGGCCGTAAGCTTCCGCCAGACGCACGAAGTCAGGCAGTGACTCCATATAAGACTGGGAGTGACGACCGGAGTAGATCATATCCTGCCACTGCTTCACCATGCCCAGCACCCGGTTATTCAGGTTCAGCACCAGCACCGGCAGATCGTACTGCAGCGCGGTGGAAAGCTCCTGAATGTTCATCTGGATACTGCCATCGCCCGTTACGCAGATGACTGTTTCGTCCGGCAGCGCCATCTTCACGCCCAGCGCAGCAGGCAGGCCAAAGCCCATGGTGCCCAGACCGCCGGAGTTGATCCAGCGACGCGGTTTGTCGAAAGGATAATAGAGCGCAGCAAACATCTGATGCTGGCCCACATCCGAGGTCACATACGCATCGCCTTTGGTCAGACGGCTGATAGTTTCAATCACTGCCTGCGGCTTGATTTTGTCGCTGGTGCGATCAAATTCCAGGCAGTGACGACTGCGCCAGCCCTCAATCTCCTGCCACCAGTCGTGCAGGCTCTCAGCGCGCTGGCTTTCGCTTTGCGCCAGTAACTCCAGCATCTGCTGCAGCACCTGCTTCGCATCACCGACAATCGGGATATCCGCCGCCACCGTCTTAGAGATAGAGGTCGGGTCGATATCGATATGCATCACCGTGGCGTTGGGACAATATTTCGCCAGGTTGTTGGTGGTGCGGTCATCAAAGCGCACACCGATACCAAAAATCAGGTCGGTGTTGTGCATCGTCATGTTGGCTTCGTACGTGCCGTGCATACCGAGCATGCCAACGCACTGACGATGAGTGCCAGGGAACGCGCCCAGGCCCATCAGCGAGGTCGTCACCGGAATATTCAGGCTTTCGGCCAGCTTTAACAGTTCCGCTTCGCAGCCGGCGGTAATGGCACCACCACCGGCGTAGATCACCGGCTTCTTCGCGGCCAGCAACGTGGTCAGCGCACGCTTAATCTGACCTTTATGGCCCTGAATAGTTGGATTGTAGGAGCGCATGCTCACCGTATCCGGCCAGTGATAAGGCAACTTGTTGGCCGGATTCAGAATATCTTTCGGCAGATCGATCACCACCGGCCCCGGACGTCCGGTGGAAGCCAGCCAGAACGCCTTTTTCAACACGGTTGGGATCTCTTCGGTACTTTTCACCAGGAAGCTGTGCTTCACTACCGGACGAGAGATGCCGACCATGTCGCACTCCTGAAAGGCGTCATAGCCAATCAGCGACGAGGGAACCTGACCCGAGAGGATCACCAGCGGAATCGAGTCCATATAGGCGGTGGCGATACCGGTAATCGCATTGGTTGCGCCGGGTCCGGAGGTGACGAGCACCACGCCGACTTCACCAGTGGCGCGCGCCAGGCCGTCAGCCATGTGCACCGCACCCTGCTCATGACGCACCAGAATGTGATCGATACCCCCGACGGTTTGCAGCGCATCATAGATATCCAACACTGCGCCACCCGGATAACCGAATACCTGCTTAACGCCCTGATCGATTAACGAACGGACGACCATTTCGGCTCCTGACAACATCTCCATCTTCTGCCTCCAGGCTTGCGGACCCGGCTCTGTTAATACGCCCGTTAACGCGTACCACATAGCCCCGGTGCCTGCTTTGCCAATCAAAATCTTATGTTTATGCATGACAGCGGAAACAACTGCCGCTGTCCGGTTACAGAGAAATCTGTTGAGTTTATTTTTCTGAGAGTAGGTCGATTACCATAACCGCAGTTAACCGGGCAGGCAAACCGCAAACCCACGTAAATTAAAAGGCAGGGGCGTAAAGGCTCTGCCCGATAAGAATTGGCTGCGCGGATTAAACTAATTACGCGGCAGAACCGCAGAGGAAAATGCTGATTAAGAAATTATTTTCAGCGTGATCTAAGAAATAACGAAAACTTATTACCCGGCTGCCCTGGCCCACAATCGCCTGACACTTTTCTTTTCTGGCGTAATTAACCAGTAAATCGCTGAGACGCATTCGATTATGCTAAAGAGCAGGTGATATATCCTGTATCCTCGTGAGACACCTTCCCGATAAAGTCTTTAATTTTCAACACAATAAAATCAAAGACCCGCAGAATCAGTGCTCATTCCCGGGTCGATTGCCTCCGCAGCCACTACGGCGCTGTTCATTACGCTGCCTGACCGTTAAATAACAGAATATCTTCCTCTGGCACCACTAAGAATACCCCTGCATTGAAGGTTGACATCCCTGAGTGATTCCAGTACCAATATGTACAGCACAACATTTTATAAGGTTTGAATCCATGTTTCGTTCTGTTCGCCTTCTCGGTCTACTACTAAACGCACTCAGCTTGCGCGGTAGACTTGTGGGCGGAATCAAACACTGATTCAAACCTGCTGAAAGTTAAAAACCCGCGCCTGTCGCGGGTTTTTTTATGCTCGTTGCCAGGCCAGAAAAAGCATAAGGATGATTACGATGAGCCAGCAAGTCATTATTTTCGATACCACTCTGCGCGACGGTGAGCAGGCATTACAGGCCAGCCTGAGTGTGAAAGAAAAATTGCAGATTGCTTTAGCGCTGGAGCGCATGGGCGTGGATGTGATGGAAGTCGGTTTCCCGGTCTCCTCACCGGGCGACTTTGAGTCTGTGCAGACCATTGCGCGCACCATTAAAAACAGTCGGGTTTGCGGTCTGGCACGCTGTGTGGAAAAAGATATTGATGCGGCGTACGAATCACTGCGCGTTGCCGAAGCCTTCCGTATTCATACCTTTATCGCTACCTCACCGATGCACATCGCCACCAAACTGCGCAGCACGCTGCCAGAAGTGATTGAGCGTGCGGTGCATATGGTGAAACGTGCGCGTAATTATACCAGCGACGTTGAGTTCTCCTGCGAAGATGGCGGCCGTACCCCGATTGATGACCTGTGCCGGATGGTAGAAGCCACGATTAACGCCGGTGCCACCACCATCAACATCCCGGATACCGTTGGCTACACCCTGCCAGGCGAGTATGCCCACATCATCGGCGAGCTGATGAATCGCGTTCCTAACATCGACAAAGCAATTATCTCTGTTCACACCCACGATGACCTGGGTATGGCAACGGGCAACGCCCTGGCTGCCGTACAGGCGGGCGCGCGTCAGGTGGAAGGAACGATGAATGGCCTGGGTGAACGTGCCGGTAACTGTGCGCTGGAAGAGGTGATCATGGCGATTAAAACCCGCCAGCAGATCATGAACGTGCATACCAATATCAATCATCAGGAAATCTACCGTACCAGCCAGATGGTCAGCCAGATCTGCAACATGCCGATCCCGGCGAACAAGGCAGTGGTCGGCTCTAACGCCTTCGCTCACTCCTCGGGTATTCATCAGGATGGCGTGCTGAAGAACCGCGAGAACTATGAAATCCTGACGCCGGAATCGATCGGCTTACACAAAATCCAGCTGAACCTGACCTCACGTTCTGGCCGCGCGGCGGTAAAACATCGTATGGAAGAGATGGGCTATGCCGAGCAGGATTACAATCTGGATACGCTGTATGACGCCTTCCTGAAACTGGCCGATAAAAAAGGTCAGGTTTTCGATTACGACCTGGAAGCGCTGGCCTTCATCAACAAGCAGAATGAAGAGCCGGAACATTTCCAGCTGCACGAATTTAACGTCCAGACCGGTTCCAGCATCACCGCCACCGCCTCTGTCAATCTGGGCTGCGGCGATGTCGCTAAATCGGATGCAGCCACTGGTAATGGCCCGGTTGACGCGGTCTACCAGGCGATTAACCGTATCACCCAGTTCGACGCTGAGCTGGTTAACTACAAGCTGACCGCGAAAGGCCACGGCGAGAATGCGCTGGGTCAGGTCGATATCGTCGTGAGCTACAACGGCCGCAAGTTCCACGGCATTGGTCTGGCGACCGATATTGTGGAGTCCTCCGCCAAAGCGATGGTCAACGCTCTGAACAATATCTGGCGTGCCCGTCAGGTTGAACAAGAATTGCAGCGCAAATTTAAAGATCAGAAGGAAACCGTATAACCATGTCCAGCTCATCTCATATCGCAGTTTTACCCGGTGATGGTATCGGCCCGGAAGTGATGGCGCAGGCTATGAAAGTGCTGGATGCCATTCGTCAGCGCTTTGATATGCAGATCACCACCCAGGAGTATGCGGTCGGCGGCATTGCTATCGATCAGCATGGCGAACCCCTGCCACCCGCAACGGTTGCAGGCTGCGAGCAGGCCGACGCGATCCTGTTTGGTTCCGTTGGCGGCCCGAAGTGGGAAAACTTACCGCCGGCATCGCAACCGGAGCGCGGTGCGCTGCTGCCGCTGCGCAAACACTTTAAGCTGTTCAGTAACCTGCGTCCGGCTGCACTCTACAGCGGACTGGAGGCGTTTTGCCCGCTGCGAGCAGACATTGCTGCCAAAGGCTTCGACATTCTGTGCGTGCGTGAACTGACCGGCGGTATCTATTTTGGTCAGCCGAAAGGACGTGAAGGCAGCGGCCCGGAAGAGCGTGCATTTGATACCGAGGTTTATCACCGTTTCGAAATTGAGCGCATCGCCCGCATCGCGTTTGAATCGGCGCGCAAACGCCGTAACAAAGTCACCTCGGTTGATAAAGCCAACGTGCTGCAGACCTCCGTGATGTGGCGTGAAATCGTCAACGAAGTGGCCAAAGAGTACCCGGACGTGCAGCTGAGCCACATCTATATCGACAACGCCACTATGCAGTTGATCAAAGACCCGTCGCAGTTTGACGTGCTGCTCTGCTCCAACCTGTTCGGTGACATTCTCTCTGATGAGTGCGCCATGATCACCGGCTCAATGGGGATGCTGCCTTCCGCCAGCCTGAATGAAGCGGGCTTTGGCCTGTTCGAACCCGCGGGTGGCTCGGCGCCGGATATCGCCGGTCAGAATATTGCCAACCCGGTCGCCCAGATCCTGTCGCTGTCGCTGCTGCTGCGTTACAGCCTGAATGCCGATGAGGCTGCCGACAGTATCGAACGCGCCATCAGCCGTGCGCTGGAACAGGGCTATCGCACCAAAGATTTAGCCGGTGATGGCCCAGCGGTCAGCACAGATGAGATGGGCAGCATCATTGCCCGCTTTATCGCCGAGGAAAAATAAAAAAATGAAAACCTTATACCAGAAGTTATTTGATGCACATGTCGTCCACGAAACGCCAGAAGAAACGCCGTTACTCTACATTGATCGCCATCTGATCCATGAGGTGACCTCGCCCCAGGCCTTTGATGGTCTGCGCGCGCACGGACGTAAAGTCCGTCAGCCGGGCAAAACCTTTGCCACCATGGATCACAACGTTTCTACGCAGACCAAAGATATCAATGCGTCGGGAGAGATGGCGCGTATTCAGATGCAGGAGCTGATGAAGAACTGCGCTGAGTTTGGCGTACAGCTGTATGACCTGAATCATCCGTTCCAGGGCATCGTCCACGTTATCGGTCCTGAGCAGGGCATGACGCTGCCGGGTATGACGATTGTGTGCGGCGACTCGCACACCGCCACGCACGGTGCGTTTGGCTCGCTGGCCTTTGGTATCGGCACCTCTGAAGTTGAACATGTGTTTGCTACCCAGACCCTGAAGCAGGGTCGGGCAAAAACCATGAAGATTGAAGTGCTGGGCCAGGCGTCAACCGGCATTACGGCTAAAGATATCGTGCTGGCGATCATCGGCAAAACCGGCAGCGCAGGCGGAACCGGCTATGTGGTCGAATTCTGCGGTCCGGCGATTCAGGCGCTGAGCATGGAAGGTCGTATGACCCTGTGCAACATGGCGATTGAGATGGGTGCGAAAGCGGGCCTGGTGGCACCGGATGAGACCACCTTCAACTATCTGAAAGGTCGTCAGTTCTCGCCGCAGGGTGATAAATGGGAGCAGGCCGTTGATTACTGGCGCACCCTGAAGTCTGACGAAGGCGCGAAATATGATGCGGTAGTAACGCTGCATGCTGAAGAGATTGCACCGCAGGTCACCTGGGGCACCAATCCGGGTCAGGTTATTGCCGTTGATCAGGTGATCCCGAATCCGGCCTCGTTCGCCGATCCGGTTGAGCGCGCCTCAGCCGAAAAAGCCCTGGCCTACATGAACCTGCAGCCAGGCATCAAACTGACCGATGTGGCGATTGATAAAGTGTTTATCGGCTCCTGCACCAACTCACGCATCGAAGATCTGCGTGCCGCCGCCGCCATCGCCAAAGGCCGCAAAGTGGCGCCTGGCGTGGTCGCCATGGTGGTGCCGGGTTCCGGCCCGGTGAAAGCGCAGGCCGAAGCGGAAGGTCTGGACAAAATCTTCCTGGAAGCGGGCTTTGAATGGCGTCTGCCAGGCTGCTCTATGTGTCTGGCGATGAACAATGACCGCCTGAATCCGGGCGAGCGTTGCGCGTCAACCAGCAACCGTAATTTTGAAGGCCGTCAGGGCCGTGGTGGACGTACTCATCTGGTCAGCCCGGCGATGGCCGCGGCGGCTGCCGTAACCGGCCACTTTGCCGACATCCGTGAACTGACGACAGGAGCTTAAGTCATGGCGAATAAATTTACTCAGCACACCGGCATTGTTGCGCCGCTGGATGCCGCGAACGTCGATACCGACGCAATCATTCCCAAGCAGTTTTTGCAGAAGGTCACCCGCACCGGTTTTGGACAGCATCTGTTCCACGACTGGCGCTTTGAAGATGACGCGGGCACCGTGCCAACGCCCGGCTTTGTGCTGAACAAGCCTGAGTTCAAAGGCACCAGCATCCTGCTGGCGCGTGAAAACTTTGGCTGCGGCTCTTCACGTGAGCATGCGCCCTGGGCGCTGACTGATTTTGGTTTTCACGTGGTGATTGCGCCGAGCTTCGCGGATATCTTTTATGGCAACAGCTTCAACAACCAGCTGCTGCCGGTGAAGTTAAGCGAAGAGGAAGTGGATGAGCTGTTCAGACTGGTTGCGGACCAGCCCGGCATCAGCTTTACGGTAGACCTGGAAGCGCAGACGGTCACCGCTGGCGATAAAGTCTATTCGTTCGAGCTCGACAGCTTCCGCCGCCACTGCATGATTAACGGCCTGGACAGCATCGGCCTGACGCTGCAGCACGAAGCCTCCATTTCGCAGTATGAGCAGAATCAGCCCGCCTTCCTGCGCTAATTGAGTAAAATCAGGGCGACATTGGGTCGTAATGCTGATCAGTTAAGATTAGATTTGTAAAGGCTGTCACGGTCAAACGTGGCAGCCTTTTTTCTGGCCGAGCAAGCCGCAGTGCGGGCCAGCGCACCTCTGCTGCTGCCGGGCCGTCCTCGCGCCGCTCACGCGGTACCTTCGGCTTTGACGTCGTGCCGACGAACCGTTCGGGGATCGGCCCTCCCTGGCCGGCCCCGACCTGTCCACGCTTCCCGGCGTGGACTTCTGGCCCACCGTCACGCCTCAGCGCTGCGGATAGCCCTTTCAGCAGCAGAGGCGCTCAGGCCTCGACTCTCGTGCCCTTTTTAACAGCACGCACCAGAAGCTTAAGAGCAGACTGGTGGCGATCAGGAGCAGGCAATCCGCAGCGCTGAACAGAATGAGTCTGCCAGGAGAGCCCGCAGGACGCGGGCGAAAGGCGGGGCGGCACAGGATGTGCCATCCCCGACGGTCCGTCAGGCAGGCGAATGAAGTGAAGGAACCGCGCAGCGGCGCGAGGACCGCCAGCCCCTGAGCGGCACCAGACTGCGTTATCACCTGTCGCTTAACTGACTGGCATTACGACATCGGGTCGCCCTTCTTCTTTATACGTCGCGCACCCGTGCCGACATCACCAGCGCCACAATAGCCAGCCCGAATGCCAGCCAGTAAACCGCCTCATGTCCCAGTCGCTCACTCAGCGTGCCCTGAATAACACCAGCCAGAATCATGCCGGTCGAGATCGAGTTGGTGAACATGGTGGTCGCTGCACCAGGCCGTCCTGGCATCAGATCCTGAAACCACAGCATCCCTATGCCAGCAATAATCCCGACAAACACCGCGTTAAACAGCTGCAACACCATTAGCGACGTGCGGGAATTGAACAGCACCAGCCCCAGATAAAACAGTACGCCAGCCGCCACCGCGATCAGCATTAACCGGCGCTTGCCGATACGCCGCGCGTAATGTCCGGCCAGCAGCATCACCGGGATCTCCAGCCCTGCCGCCGTCCCCATCAGCAGACCGGCCAGCTTCTCGGGCAGGCCCAGCGTGGTGCTGATATAGAGCGGCATATCGATGATATACATAGTGTTGCAGGTCCACATCGCGACTGAGGCCAGGAACAGTAAACGCACATCCCGATCGCGCCAGCCACTTAGCGGCAGCCCGCCGCTTTGCATCAGAGGCTGCGAACGTGGCACCGACGGCACGGTGAACCAGACCAGCAGGATACAGATCAGAAACAGCGCGGCGGCCACCATAAATAGCGTCACAAAGCCGTAGTTCAGTGCCAGCGCGAAGGAGAGCGGCGGCCCAATCACCCACGCCAGCGACAGCTGTGCACGCATCACCGAACTGAACATCACCGCTTCACGCGCCGACTGATCGGCATATTCCCGCGCCAGCGCAAACAGCTGAGGCATTGAGACGCTGGCCAGCGCCGACAGCAGCACGCCCAGCGTCAGCAACGTCAGATAGTGGCGGGTAAAGGCAAACAGCAGCGCATTGACCAGCGCCATCAGGCAGCAGAAGAGAATGATATGACGACGATCGCCGACGCTGTCAGAGCGCTTTGCCACCAGCATGCTCACCACGATACCGGCCACCGCATTGATGGTGAAAAACAGTCCGACCCAGAAGGGCCGCGCCTGCACCTCGCGCGTCAGAAACAGGCTGAGCGTCGGCGCCTGCAGTGCGCCCGCGATGCCCAGCATGAACGAGGCGACCATAAAAGCGAGGTAAACCGGATTGATGCGGCGCTGCCGCGTTAACAGCGATTTCATACCGAAATCCCTTACAGAACAAACAGAGGGGAAAAAGAAGGGTAGACGATACCGCGCAACATGAAAAAAGCCAGCAGAGATCATCTGCTGGCGGTGTAAATGCACCCTACTCAGAAAAGCACTCCGCTGAACAGCGAAGTCAGGGTCGAACGCCATTCAGTGCTGAATGCCTCCCGCTCTTCCCATAACGTAAAGTTTGCTCTTAAAATAGGGCAAGAAAAACAGAGCGCTTTTCATCGGGAGTTCCTCTTTTATGTCCTCATCACGTCTGAAGCAGCAGTTCATTCGCCTGTGGCAGAGCTGTCAGGGGCAAACGCAGGAGATTACCCTTAGCGAACTGGCTGACCTGCTGCACTGCTCGCGCCGCCATATGCGCAATCTGCTCAACCGGATGCAGGCCGCGGGCTGGCTGATCTGGCAGGCGGAAGCCGGACGCGGCAAGCGTTCACAGCTTACCTTCTGCTATACCGGACTGGCTTTGCAGCAGCAACGTGCCGAGGATTTGCTGGAGCAGGATCGCATCGATCAGCTGGTCCAGCTGGTGGGCGATAAAAATCAGGTACGGCAGATGATCGCCGCGCATCTGGGCCGCAGTTTCCGTCAGGGCAAGCATATCCTGCGGGTGCTCTACTATCGTCCGCTGCTCAATCTGCTGCCCGGTTCGCCGCTGCGGCGCTCCGAAACCCACATTGCGCGACAGATTTTCAACGGCCTGACGCGGATAAATGAGGAAAACGGGGAAATCGAGCCCGATATTGCGCACCACTGGCAGCAGACTTCCCCGCTTCACTGGCGCTTCTTTCTGCGTCCGGCGATTCGCTTTCATCACGGCAGAGAACTGGAGATGGAGGATGTGCTGGCCACGCTTGAGCGTCAGCGCCCTCATCCGCTCTTTTCCCATATCGAGCAGATCGACTCGCCCGCGCCCTGGACGCTGGATATCCGCTTAAGCCAGCCCGACGAGGGATTACCCTGGCTGCTGGGCAGCGTCAGTGCGATGATCCTGCCGCGCGAATGGCCGACACTGCACGATTTTGCCCGCCAGCCGGTTGGCACCGGTCCTTACCGGGTGATCCGCAATCAGGAGAGTCAGCTGAAGATCGAAGCGTTTGATGACTATTTTGGTTTTCGCGCCCTGATTGATGATGTCTCTATCTGGGTACTGCCCGACATCAGCGATGAGCTGGTCTATGCCGGTGTCCGCCTGCAGGGCGACGGAGCCGATGAGATTCAGGAGGAGAGCCGTCTTGAAGAGGGCTGCTACTATCTGCTGTTCGACCAGCGTTCAGAGCAGGGACGCAACGAGGTGGTCCGGCGATGGGTCAGCTACCTGTTTAATCCTATCGCCCTGCTCAATCACGCCGGTGTCGGCTACCAGCGCTACTGGTTTCCGGCGTATGGCCTGCTGCCGCGCTGGCATCACCGGCGCGACCTGACGCCAGTGGAAAAACCGCCCGGCTTAACCCACCTGACGCTGACCTGGTACAGCCAGCACGTGGAGCATGAAGGCATCGCTAACGCGCTGCGTCCGCTGCTGGCAGAGCATGGCGTCACGCTGGAGACCCGCGAGATCAGCTACGAAAGCTGGTATCAGGGCGAAGCGGAAAGTGATATCTGGCTTGGCAGCGTGAACTTTACCCTGCCGCTGACTTACTCTCTGTTTGCGCAGCTTTATGAGATCCCGTTGCTGCATCACTGTCTGCCGATCGACTGGCACAGCGATGCGGCCCGCTGGCGCGAGAAAACGCTGCCGCTGGCCGAATGGAGTAAACAGTTAGTCGAAGAAGCGGGTCTTCATCCGCTGTTTCACCACTGGCTGCTGCTTGAAGGTCAGCGCAGCATGCGCGGCGTTCGGATGAATACGCTGGGCTGGTTTGATTTTAAATCCGCCTGGTTCGCGCCACCCGCGCTGTGAGGCTTTCGCCCCGGCGCTGAAATGACTAGAATGTGACGTTCTCAACGGGGTGCCGCCTGCCACCAGCAAGCAGCTGAGAGATACCCGTCGAACCTGATTCGGTTAATACCGACGTAGGGATTTGGGAGGCCTCTGTGCTCAGATCCTTTGCGACTCATCCCCTATTCTCCTGAAGGAGCGCAAAGTGTTAAACAAAGTTCTGCCGGTGCTGCTGTTACTCTCCGCCCCCGTTCTGGCGGCTAAGCCGGTTCTCACGGTCTACACCTACGACTCCTTCTCCGCTGACTGGGGCCCTGGCCCGGCGGTTAAAAAAGCCTTCGAGGCGCAGTGCAACTGCGAGCTGAAATTCGTCACGCTGGAAGATGGCGTGTCGCTGCTGAACCGCGTGCGCATGGAAGGAAAAAACAGCAAAGCCGATCTGGTACTGGGGCTGGATAACAATCTGGTACAGGCGGCGCAGAAAACCGGTCTGTTTGCCGAAAGTCAGGTCGATGCCTCGACATTAAAACTGCCCGGCGGCTGGCACAACACCACCTTCGTGCCGTTTGATTATGGCTACTTCGCGTTTGTCTATGACAAAACCCGGCTGAAGAATCCGCCAAAAAGCCTGAAAGAGCTGGTCGACAGCCCGGAAAAGTGGCGGGTGATCTACGAAGATCCCCGTACCAGCACCCCCGGCTTAGGCCTGCTGTTGTGGATGCAGAAAGTCTATGGCGATCAGGCACCGCAGGCGTGGCTAAAGCTGGCGCAGAAAACCGTGACGGTGACCAAAGGCTGGAGTGAAGCCTATGGCCTGTTCCTCAAGGGCGAAGGCGATCTGGTGCTGAGCTACACCACCTCACCGGCTTACCACATCATCGAAGAGAAAAAAGAGAACTATGCCGCCGCGCCGTTTGCAGAGGGCCACTATCTGCAGGTTGAAGTTGCCGCGCAGTTAGCCAGCAGCAAACAGCCGGCGCTGGCACAGCAATTCATGAAGTTTATGGTGTCACCCGACTTCCAGCGCACTATCCCGACCGGTAACTGGATGTACCCGGTAATCGACACGCCGCTGCCTGCCGGTTTTAGCGCGCTCACTGTGCCCGCCACCGCCCTGCAGTTCTCGCCGGAAGAGGTTGCCAGCCAGCGTTCAGGCTGGATCAGCCAGTGGCAACGCGCCGTCAGCCGCTGATGCCGCGCTGGCTTATCCCCGGTTCGCTCGCCACGCTGCTGTTAATCAGCGTGGCGCTGCTGGCCTTCGGTGCACTCTGGAGCGCCGCGCCAGAGAATGACTGGCGCAGCGTGCTGCAGGATGATTACCTGCATCACGTTATCGCCTTCTCTTTTGGTCAGGCGCTGCTCTCCGCGCTGTTGTCGCTGCTGCCAGCGGTGCCGCTGGCGCGCGCGCTCTATCGACGCCGTTTCCCTGGCCGTCAGCTGCTGCTGCGTCTGTGCGCCATGACCCTGGTGCTGCCGGTGCTGGTGGCGGTATTTGGTCTGCTCACCGTCTATGGTCGTGTCGGCTGGCTGGCGCAGCTGTGCCAGCTGGCAGGGATTGATTACCACTTCTCTCCCTACGGTCTGTCGGGCATTTTGCTGGCGCACGTCTTCTTTAACCTGCCGCTGGCGACCCGCCTGATGCTGCAGGCGCTGGAGAGCATTCCGGCGGAACAGCGTCAGCTGGCGGCACAGCTCGACCTGCGCGGCTGGCACCATTTTCGTCTGCTGGAGTGGCCATGGCTGCGGCGTCAGCTGCTGCCGACCGGCGCGCTGATCTTCATGCTCTGTTTCGCCAGCTTTGCCACCGTGCTCTCGCTGGGCGGCGGCCCGCAGGCGACGACCATCGAGCTGGCGATTTTCCAGGCGCTGAGTTATGACTACGATCCGGGACGCGCTGCACTGCTGGCGCTGATCCAGCTTGGCTGCTGCGTGACGCTGGTGCTGCTCAGCCAGCGCTTCAGCAAGGCCATTCCCGCCGGAACCAGCCAGCTGAACGGCTGGCGCGATCCGCAGGATTCGCGCGGGGCGCAGCTGGTTGATGCGCTGCTGATCCTGCTGGCGCTGATCCTGCTGCTGCCCCCGCTGGCGGCGGTCATCATCGATGGTCTGCACGGCGGACTGCGCGGCGCGCTGGCGCAGCCTGCTCTCTGGCAGGCGACGTTTACCTCACTGCGCATCGCCACCGGCGCCGGTCTGCTCTGTGTGGTGCTGACCATGATGCTGCTGTGGAGCAGTCGCGAGCTGCGCCTGCGTCAGCGCCCGGCGGCGGCAACCCTTATCGACACCAGCGGCATGCTGATTCTGGCGATGCCAGGCATCGTGCTCGCCACCGGCTTTTTCCTGCTGTTTAACGCCACCATTGGTCTGCCGGCGTCGGCGGACGGGCTGGTGATCTTCACCAATGCGCTGATCGCCATTCCCTATGCGCTGAAAGTGCTGGAGAACCCGATGCGTGACGTCGCGGAGCGTTACGGCAGACTCTGTGATTCGCTGGATATCCACGGCTGGAACCGGCTGCGGCTGATTGAACTGCGGGCGCTGAAACGTCCTCTGGCCCAGGCGCTGGCCTTTGCCTGCGTGCTGTCGATCGGTGATTTTGGCGTGGTGGCGCTGTTTGGTACTGCCGATTTCCGCACCCTGCCGTTCTACCTTTATCAACAGATCGGTGCCTATCGCGGTGCTGACGGTGCAGTGACCGCGCTGCTGCTGCTGCTGCTCTGTTTGTTGCTGTTCACCCTGATGGAAAAATTACCAGGCCGCCATGCTGACACTGAATAACCTCACGTACCTTTATCAGCATCTGCCGATGCGCTTTAGTCTCAACGCCACCCGCGGCGAGCGCATCGCGATCCTCGGCCCCAGCGGGGCCGGTAAAAGCACCCTGCTGAGCCTGATTGCCGGTTTCCTGCCGGTGAAACAGGGCACCCTGATGATTGACGGCCAGGAGCACACCCACAGCGTGCCGGCCAGACGGCCGGTTTCGATGCTGTTTCAGGAGAACAACCTGTTTCCGCACCTCAGCGTGCAGCAGAACATGGCGCTGGGATTGCACCCCGGACTGAAGCTGAGCGCCGGGCAGCGCCAGCAGCTTGCAGCGCTGGCCGATCAGGTGGGATTAGGCGATCTGCTGACGCGCCTGCCGGGCGAGCTGTCAGGCGGACAGCGACAGCGCGTGGCGCTGGCACGCTGTCTGCTGCGTGACCGTCCGGTGCTGCTGCTGGATGAGCCTTTTTCTGCGCTGGATCCCGCGCTGCGCGGAGAGATGCTGCAACTGGTGCGTTCGGTGTGTGAAGCGCGCAGCATCACGCTGCTGATGGTGTCGCACAGTCTGGAAGATGCCCAGCAGATTGCGCCGCGCAGCGTGGTGATTGTGGATGGCCGGGTTTACTGGGATGGCGAGACCCGACAGTTACTGTCGGGCGACACGCGGGAGGCCGACGTGCTTGGCATCCCGCGTCGTTAAGCGATTCAGGCGAAGAAAACCTGCCACAGCAGATGACGGAAAATGGGCATCATCGGATGGAACTGAATACCGACGAAAGCCGCGACGGCAATCACCAGCCCCAGCGGCCCTGCCCAGCGCAGGCGCTCAGGCGGCAGCCAGGCCGATGCCCAGTCGCGACTCTTGCCGCTGCGCCACCAGCGCCAGCATAACCAGACACCCAGCCAGATCAGCAGTGCTGCACCGAGTAACAGCCATTTAAAGCTGCCGCCCTGCGCGGCTTTGGGCACATCGATCGCCACACCCGCCAGAATACCGGGCAGCAGATAGAGCGGCGGCCAGAGAATGCAGCCGATAATGTTTGGCGGCAGGAATTTACGCACCGGCAGCTCCAGCATACCGGCCGCCAGCGGGATCAGCGGACGCGTGGGGCCAACAAAGCGTCCGACCAGAATCGTAAACATGCTGTGCTGATGCAGGGCGTGCTCGGTTTTATCCAGCAGGCCTTTATACTTTTGCAGATACTTCCAGCGGTGCAGCGGCCCCTGAAATTTCCAGCCGATGCCGTAGGAAACCCAGTCACCAATCAGGCAGCCCGCAAAGCCCGCCGCCCAGGCCGGGTAAAGGCCAAGTTCGCCACTGCCGACCAGCGCGCCCAGACTGGCCATCATCACCGTACCTGGCAGCAACAGCCCGACCAGCGCCAGCGACTCCAGAAACGTCACCAGCGCAACGGCAAACAGCGCCCACTCCAGGGACTGCGTAATCAGTTGTTGAATCCAGGCTTCCATAATCATCCTAAGTAAAAGCAGAAGGCTGGATTGTCCTGAGCCAGCCACACAGCGTCAAGGCAAGAATTGTAGGACAATGTTGACAAAAGCGGGTGGCGGGAACTGTATAAATATCCATGTTATACTGAAGCGGTTTTCTCATCCTGAAATGCTGAGTCCGGAGAACATCTGAATATGCCCCGTGCAGGTTTTCTGCTCACCCGCCACTGGCGCGACAGCCCGCATGGCACCGAAATTATCCTCTGGCTCGCGACCGATGCGGGCGCGCAGCGCGTGGTGCTGCCGGTGCAGGAGTCCGTCGCGTTTATTCCTGAGGAATTTCAGGCGCAGGTCAGCGAATTACTGAAAGATGAACGTCAGTTTCGGATTCAGTCGCTGGCGCTGAAAGATTTTCGGCGTCGCCCGGTTTTCGGCCTCTACTGCCAGCAGAACCGCCAGCTACAGCGCATTGAAAAACGGCTGCGCGAAGAGGGTATTCCGGTCTATGAAGCCGATATCCGTCCGCCGGAGCGCTACCTGATGGAGCGTTTTATTACCGCGCCGGTCTGGTTTGACGGCGAGCAGCGCGGTGACTGCGTGGTCAATGCGCGGCTCAAACCCCATCCCGACTATCGCCCGCCGCTGAAATGGGTCTCGCTGGACATTGAAACCACTCAGCATGGCGAGCTTTACTGCATCGGGCTGGAGGGGTGCGGTCAGCGGCAGGTCTTTATGCTCGGCCCGGCCAACGGTGATGCCAGCACGCTGGATTTCGAGCTGATCTATCTCGACAGCCGGCCGCAGTTACTTGAAGCGCTGAACCAGTGGTTTGCAGAGCATGATCCGGATGTCTTAATTGGCTGGAACGTCGTGCAGTTTGACCTGCGGGTATTACAAAAGCATGCCGATCGTTACGGCATTCCGCTGCGTCTGGGACGCCAGCAGGCCGCGCTGGAGTGGCGTGAACATGGCTTCAAACCCGGCGTATTTTTCGCTCAGGCCAGTGGCCGGTTGATTATTGATGGCATTGACGCGCTGAAATCGGCGTTCTGGGATTTTCCCTCATTCAGCCTCGAGTCGGTGTCGCAGCAACTGCTGGGAGAAGGGAAAGCGATTGATAATCCCTGGCAGCGTATGGAGGAGATCAACTGGCGTTTTGCCAACGATAAACCGGCGCTGGCGCGCTACAACCTGAAAGACTGCGAACTGGTGACGCGCATTTTTCACAAAACGGCGATTATGCCGTTTCTGCTGGAACGCGCGGCGGTCAATGGACTGGCGGTGGATCGCCACGGCGGTTCGGTAGCGGCCTTTGGTCATCTCTATATTCCGCGGATGCATCGCGCCGGGTTTGTCGCCCCGAACATGGGTGATGTGGCCCCGGAAGCCAGTCCTGGCGGTTATGTGATGGATTCGCGCCCCGGCCTGTATGACTCAGTGCTGGTGCTGGATTACAAAAGCCTCTACCCGTCGATTATCCGCACCTTCCTGATCGACCCGGTGGGTCTGGTGGAAGGGCTGGCCCATCCTGATGATGCCGATTCGATTGAGGGTTTCCGTGAAGCGCGTTTTTCGCGGCATACCCACTGCCTGCCTGCGATAGTTGAACAGATCTGGCTGGGTCGCGAAGCGGCGAAAAAGCAGAATAATCAGCCGCTGTCCCAGGCGCTGAAAATCATCATGAACGCCTTTTATGGCGTGCTCGGCACCAGCGCCTGCCGCTTCTTTGATCCGCGGCTCGCCTCTTCTATTACGCTGCGCGGTCACGCCATCATGCAGCAGACCCGAACGCTGATTGAGGCGGAAGGCTACGACGTCATCTATGGCGACACCGACTCCACCTTTGTCTGGCTGAAGTCGGCGCACAGTGAAGAAGATGCCGCCGCGATTGGTCAGCAGCTGGTGCAGAAAGTGAACGCCTGGTGGCGCGACCATCTGCAGCAGACGCAGGGGCTGACCAGCACACTGGAACTGGAGTATGAAAACCACTTCTGCCGTTTTCTGATGCCCACCATTCGCGGCGCGGAACAGGGCAGCAAGAAACGCTACGCCGGACTGATTCGTGACGCCGCCGGTGAGCGCATGGTCTTTAAGGGGCTGGAGTCGGTGCGTACAGACTGGACGCCGCTGGCAAAAGCATTCCAGCAGCAGCTCTACCACCGTATCTTCCACCGTCAGCCGTGGCAGGATTATATCCGTACAACCGTGGCGCAGTTGCTGGCGGGTGAACTCGACGATCAGCTGATCTACAAAAAGCGGCTGCGGCGTCCGCTGAAAGAATATGAACGAAACGTGCCCCCGCACGTGCGCGCCGCCAGGCTGGCCGATGAGCACAATCGTAAATTAAACCGGCCCTTGCAGTACCAGAATGGTGGCCGGATCCGTTATGTCATCGCCACCGCAGGCCCCGAGCCACTGGAGGCGCGCAGCACGCCGCTGGACTATGACCACTACGTGACGAAGCAACTTCAGCCGGTTGCAGAGGGGATTCTGCCTTTTGTCGAGGGGGACTTTGCTACACTTATTACCGGACAGCTGGGGCTTTTTTGACAGGTGACGAACGTCCTGCCATCCAGTACCATAGCGCCCTTCCTGAAACTCACCGCTCTTATGTACGCTCCAGGCCTTGTTGTCTGGCGGTAACGCTATTGCCTGAGCTTTGGGAACACCTCTAAAAACGTTAAAATTCGAGCAAAAAATATATGGTTTTTACATTAGGTCAGCGCTGGATTAGTGATACGGAAAGTGAACTGGGACTGGGCACCGTGGTGGCGATCGATACCCGCATGATCACCCTGCTGTTTCCGGCCACGGGGGAAAACCGCCTCTACGCCCGCAACGATTCGCCGGTTACCCGCGTCATCTTTAATCCGGGTGATACCATCACCAGCCACGAAGGCTGGCAGATGCGCGTCGATGAAGTACGCAACGAAAATGACCTGATGACCTATATCGGTACCCGTCTGGATACCGAAGAGAGCGAAGTGATGCTGCGCGAAGTCATGCTCGACAGCAAGCTGGTGTTCAGTAAGCCGCAGGATCGCCTGTTTGCCGGCCAGCTCGACCGGATGGATCGTTTTGCCCTGCGCTTCCGCGCCCGTAAATACCAGAGTGAGCAATATCGCCTGCCAATCAGCGGCTTACGCGGCATGCGCACCAATCTGATCCCTCACCAGCTGCATATCGCCCACGATGTCGGCCGCCGCCATGCGCCGCGCGTCCTGCTGGCCGATGAAGTTGGCCTGGGTAAAACTATTGAAGCCGGGATGATCATCCAGCAGCAGCTGCTGGCTGGCCGCGCCGATCGCGTCCTGATCGTGGTGCCTGAAACTTTACAGCATCAGTGGCTGGTCGAGATGCTGCGACGCTTCAACCTGCGCTTTGCGCTGTTTGATGACGACCGCTATACCGAAGCGCAGCACGACAGCGATAACCCGTTTGAAACAGAGCAGCTGATTATCTGCTCACTGGACTTCGTGCGCCGTAACAAGCAGCGTCTTGAGATGCTGGCCGATGCCGAATGGGATCTGCTGGTGGTCGATGAAGCGCACCATCTGGCCTGGTCAGAAGGCGAGCCCAGCCGTGAATATCAGGTTATCGAACAGCTGGCTGAGAAAACCGCCGGGGTTCTGCTGCTGACCGCAACGCCGGAGCAGTTGGGCATGGAGAGTCACTTCGCCCGTCTGCGTCTGCTCGACCCTAATCGTTTCCATGACTTTGCCGCCTTTGTTGAAGAGCAGCAGCATTTCCGTCCGATTGCCGATGCCGTCACCGCGCTGCTGGCCGATAAAGCGATCTCCCAGGAGGAGATGAACCGGATCAACGATCTGGTCGGCGAGCAGGATATTGAGCCACTGCTGCAGGTCGCCAACAGCGACCGTGACGGCAAGCTGGAGGCGCGTCAGGAGCTGATCTCCATGCTGATGGACCGCCACGGCACCAGCCGCGTGCTGTTCCGTAACACCCGTAACGGGGTTAAAGGCTTCCCGAAACGCGAACTGCACCAGATCCGCCTGCCGCTGCCTGCGCAGTATCAGACGGCGATTAAAGTCTCAGGCATTATGGGCGCGCGCAAAAGTGCAGAAGAGCGGGCGCGTGACCTGCTCTATCCGGAGCAGATTTATCAGGAATTTGAAGGCGACAGCGGCACCTGGTGGAACTTCGATCCGCGCGTGGAATGGCTGATGGGCTATCTCACCACCAACCGCAAAGAGAAAGTGCTGGTGATCTGCGCCAAAGCGGCCACCGCGCTGCAGCTGGAGCAGGTACTGCGTGAACGCGAAGGTATCCGTGCAGCGGTGTTCCACGAAGGTCTGTCGATCATTGAACGTGACCGTGCTGCCGCCTGGTTCGCCTCAGAAGAGAATGGCGCGCAGGTGCTGTTGTGCTCCGAGATCGGTTCTGAAGGCCGTAACTTCCAGTTTGCCAGCCGTCTGGTGATGTTCGACCTGCCGTTTAACCCGGACCTGCTGGAGCAGCGTATCGGTCGTCTGGATCGTATTGGCCAGGCGCACGACATCCAGATTCTGGTGCCGTGGCTGGAGCAGACCGCACAGGCGGTGCTGCTGCGCTGGTATCACGAAGGGCTGGACGCGTTTGAACATACCTGCCCGACCGGCCGGACAATCTATGACAGCGTCCATTCGCAACTGATCGGCTATCTGGCCGCGCCGGAAAACAGCGAAGGTTTTGATGCGTTTATCACCGACTGCCGTAAACAGCATGACGCGCTGAAACTGCAGCTGGAACAGGGTCGCGATCGCCTGCTGGAGCTGAACTCCAACGGCGGCGAATCGGCTCAGCTACTGGCCAATGCCATCAGCGAGCAGGATAACGACACCGGTCTGGTGAACTTCGCGCTCAACCTGTTTGATATCGTTGGTATCAATCAGGAAGATCGCAGCGATAACCTGATCGTGCTGACCCCTTCCGACCACATGCTGGTGCCCGATTTCCCTGGCCTGCCGGAAGATGGCTGCACCATTACCTTCAACCGCGATCAGGCGCTGTCACGCGAAGATACCCAGTTCATTACCTGGGAACATCCGCTGATCCGCAACGGTCTGGATCTGATTCTGTCGGGCGATACCGGCAGCAGCGCACTGTCACTGCTGAAGAACAAGGCGCTGCCGGTGGGGACGCTGCTGGTCGAGCTGATCTATGTGGTTGAAGCGCAGGCACCGAAGCATCTGCAACTGACCCGCTTCCTGCCGCCAACGCCAATCCGTCTGCTGATGGATACTAAAGGCACTAACCTGGCGGACAAAGTGGAGTTCGAAAGCTTTAACCGTCAGCTGAATGCGGTTAACCGTCATACCGCCAGTAAACTGGTGAATGCGGTGCAGCAGGATGTGCATGCGATTCTGACCCAGGGCGAAGAGAGTGTGGTCAGCGAAGCGCGTGCGGTGATTGATGCAGCGCGTGCCGAAGCGAACGAGAAGCTGGGCGCAGAACTCTCCCGTCTCAACGCGCTGAAAGCGGTGAATCCGAACATCCGTGACGATGAAGTCGAGGCGCTGGAAAGCAACCGTGAACAGGTGCTGGAAAGTCTCGATCAGGCCAACTGGCGTCTCGACGCACTGCGCCTGATTGTGGTGACACACCAGTAAGCTCAGGGGCCTGGATGAATCTGGCCGCAACTGAGAAACTCAACACGCAGGGAACAGGGGCAGAGGAGGAAAGCGTCCCGCGCCATGGACAAAAACGCCAGGAGCGTTTTTGAACAACGCAACGCGTTGGCCCGGCAACGGGCGCACCTCAGGGATGAGGTGCGTAATCGCGCGGGCCGAGCTTGTCAGGGATGACAGCTTTTGCGTCTTTCCGATCTGACCGTGTTTCCTGCGCTGGCACGCAATCACAGCTAAGCGGGCCAGACTTTGTCTACAATCTCAGCCGCATGGCCCCTTATTTTTGGAAAGCCCCATGGAACCTTACAATCCACCGCGTGAACCCTGGCTGCACATCCTTTATCAGGATGCGCACATCATGGTGGTGAACAAACCCAGCGGTCTGCTCTCGGTACCCGGTCGGCTGGACGAACATAAAGATAGCGTGATGACGCGGGTTCAGCGTGATTTCCCGCAGGCTGAATCTGTCCACCGACTGGATATGGCGACCAGCGGCGTGATGGTCGTGGCGCTGACTAAGGCTGCTGAGCGCGAGCTGAAACGACAGTTCCGTGAGCGGGAGCCTTCCAAGACTTACGTGGCCTGCATCTGGGGTCATCCGGCGAAGGAAGAGGGATTGGTTGACCTGCCGCTGATTTGCGACTGGCCAAATCGTCCGAAGCAGATGGTCTGCTTCGAGACCGGCAAAGCCGCGCAGACGGAATATCAGGTGCTGGAATATCGTGCGGATAACAGTGCGCGTGTTTCGCTGAAACCGATTACCGGCCGCTCACACCAGCTGCGGGTGCATATGCTGGCGCTGGGCCATCCGATTCTGGGGGATAACTTCTATGCGCATCCGGAGGCCAAAGCGATGGCGCCCCGTTTACTGCTGCATGCGGAGTCACTGACCATTACCCATCCGGCATTTGGTAACGCCATGACGTTTCGTCAGCCCGCCGATTTTTAAGGTTTACTGCTCGCCTGTCACCGTGGCCTCCTCTGTTGCAGAAGCGGCCACGGAACATGGTGTTTACTTAAAGCCTTTCTCTTTGCGAATCAGATCGTACGCCGCCTGAATTTCCTGCGCTTTCTGCTTCGCCATCTCCATCATCTCTGGCGGTAACCCTTTCGCTACCAGCTTGTCAGGATGATGTTCGCTCATGAGTTTGCGGTAGGCGCGTTTGATGGTGGTGGCGTCATCGCTACTCTTCACACCCAGCACGCTACAGGCATCTTCCAGCGTTGGCCCGCGTTGCGCCTGCTGAAAACCGCCTGAACTGCGCTGACCACCGCCAAACTGCTGGCCACCTTCCATCATGCGCAGGAACTGATCGAACTGACCGCGTGAAATGCCCAGCTCTTCGGCAATCACATAGAGCACCTGTCGCTCATTGGGATGCAGTGAACCGTCGGCAAAGGCGGCCTGAATCTGGATCTCCAGGAACATCCGAATCAGATCAAACCGGCCAAAACAGGCGCTGCGCAGTTCACGCAGTTTGCTGCGTAACGGATAATCCGCCTGCTTGCCTTCGCGGAACGCGCGCTGGGCAGCCGTGCGAGAGTCACCGTGCAGCTGCATCCGCTCCATTAACAGCGAAGCAATCTGAATATCCGCTTCCGTGACGCGCCCTTTTGACTTGGTCAGATGGCCCATCACCTGAAAGGTGGTGCTGAAAAACAGCGTCTGTCGGGTCTGATTATTTGAGAAGTAAGCCTTGCCTTGCGCGCCGCGTACTTTGTCAATCATATGGCCAATGATCAAACCGATCACAATACCCCAAAAGCCTGCGCCGGAAAGTAATCCCACCGCCAGACCCACAACTTTTCCCCAGTAGCGCATAAACTCCTCAATTCGCCATGCTTGCGGCTGAAAATTGCATTATCATACCTGTCATTTATCTCAGCGCCTAACGGCAACGCTGACTGACCAGGATTAACACTGGCGCAACGCCGGGCAGTAAGTTAGTCTCTGACCCGATTGTCGGCATGATGCCAGTTTTCATGGAATTCTCGATACCGCGTATGAAAAAACATATACCTACCCTGCTGGCCACACTGATCGGCGCAGCCATTAGCCAGCAAGCCTTTGCCGACGATTTGATGTCGCAGTGTATGTTAGGCGTGCCGAGTTATAACCGCCCGCTGGTGAATGGCGATACGAATCAGATGCCCGTCACCATTCACTCCGACGCCGCCAAAGGGAACTATCCCAATGATGCGGTATTCACCGGTAATGTGAATATTGAGCAGGGCAACAGCCGTATGCAGGCGGATGAAGTCCAGCTTCATCAGCGTCAGCAGGAAGGCCAGACCGCGCCCGTACGTACCGTCGATGCGCTGGGTAATGTGCACTACGATGACAATCAGGTCATCCTGAAAGGTCCGAAAGCCTGGTCAAACCTCAACAGCAAAGATACCAACGTCTGGAATGGTCAGTACCAGATGGTAGATCGTCAGGGACGCGGCGTCGCAGATCAGATGAAGCTGCGCGGCGATAACCGCTACACCATTCTGGAAAACGGTACCTTTACCTCCTGTCTGCCCGGCTCCAACAGCTGGAGCGTGGTGGGTTCAGAGGTCATCCAGGATCGCGAAGAGGAAGTGGCGGAGATCTGGAACGCCCGCTTTAAGATCGGATCCGTTCCGGTGTTCTACAGCCCCTATCTGCAGTTACCGATTGGCGATCGTCGCCGCTCCGGTTTCCTGATCCCGAATGCAAAATATGGCAGCAACAACGGCTTTGAGTTCACACTGCCCTATTACTGGAACATCGCGCCGCAGGCCGATGCGACCATCACGCCGCACTACATGAGTAAGCGCGGCATGCAGTTTGAAAACGAATTCCGTTATCTGACCACGCTGGGTGCAGGTCTGGTTGAATTCGACTACCTCGGCTCGGACAAACAGTACGATAACGACAAAGCGGTGCGTGGCATCGCCGAAAATGACAGCTCCGATCGCTGGCTGTTCTACTGGCGTCATGCCGGTGTCTATGACCAGAACTGGCGTTTCAGCGCGGACTATACCAAGGTCAGTGATAAGTACTACTTCAACGATCTCGACTCGAAGTACTACAGCTCCACCGACAACTACGCCACGCAGAAATTCAGCATCGGCTATGCGGACACCAACTGGGACGCCACGCTCTCCACCAAAGATTTCCAGGTGTTCGGCGATACCACCAGCAATAACGTCTACCGCGCCATGCCGCAGCTGGACGTCAATCTCTATCAGAACGATATCGGCCCGTTTGATGGCCGGGTTTATGCCCAGGCGGTGAAGTTCACCAATGTCAGCAGCCGCTATCCCGAAGCGACCCGTTTACATGTTGAGCCAACGCTGAACCTGCCGCTGTCAAACGGCTGGGCCAGCCTGGATACCGAAGCGAAGTTCCTGGCGACCCACTATCAGCAGACTGACGTTGATTTCTATAACAACGCTGCCAATGGTCTCAGGGGTGATAAGAGCGGCGAACTGGATGAGTCTGTCAACCGCACCCTGCCGCAATTTAAAGTTGATGGTCGTCTGGTGTTTGACCGCGATATGAACTCGGCGGTGGGTTATACCCAGACGCTGGAACCGCGCGTGCAGTACCTTTATATCCCGTATCGTAATCAGAGCAATATCTATCCGTACGACTCAACGTTGCTGCAAACCGACTACACCGGTCTGTTCCGCGATCGTACTTATAGCGGCCTGGATCGCATCGCTTCCGCCAATGAAGTGGCTACCGGCGTCACCTCGCGTATTTATGATAACGATCTGGTTGAACGTTTTAACGTTTCTGTAGGTCAAATCTACTCGTTTACCCCTTCTCGTACTGGTGTGAATCAAACCAGTAAAGAAGATGATACCGGCAGCCTGATCTGGGCTGGCGATACATACTGGAAAATCAGCGATCGCTGGGGCGTCCGTGGTGGGCTGCAATATGACACCAAACTCGACAACGTCTCCCAGGGCAATACCGTACTGGAATACCGTCGTGATGCCGACCGCATGGTGCAGCTGAGCTACCGTTACAGCAGCCCGGAGTATGTTGCGACCGCGCTGAACGATAGCAGCCTGGTCACGAATCCTATCTACAAAAATGGGATTTCACAGGTAGGTACCACGGCCAGCTGGCCGATTGCCGACGCATGGTCTGTGGTAGGCGCTTACTACTACGATACCCGCAACACGCGTCCGGCTTCACAACTGGTTGGCCTGCAATACAGCTCATGCTGTTACGCTATCCGGGTCGGTTACGAACGCAAAATTAACGGTTGGGAAAACAACGACAGTAAGTACGACAACCAAATCTCATTCAACATTGAGCTGCGTGGTCTGAGTCCGAACTATGGCTTAGGCACCAACGATATGCTGCGTCAGGGCATTATCCCTTACCAGCCTGCTTTCTGATGTTGTGATGTTTGACAGGCAATCCCGCAGTGCGGAACCAACAATGGATAAAGTATGAAGAACTGGAGAATGCTGATTCTTGGTGTGGCAATCAGTGCCAACACCGCGTTCGCAGCACCACAAGTCGTTGATAAAGTTGCAGCCGTGGTCAATAACGGCGTGGTTCTTGAGAGTGACGTGGATGGCATGATGAGCACCGTTAAATCTCAGGCCCAGCAGGCTGGTCAGCAGCTGCCGGATGATAAAACGTTACGCCATCAGATTCTGGAACGTCAGATCATGGACAACATCATTCTGCAGATGGGTGATAAAGCGGGAATTCAGATCAGCGACGAGCAGCTGGACCAGGCTATTCAGAACATCGCTGCGCAGAACAAGATGAGCCTTGATCAGCTGCGTAGCCGTCTGGCTTATGACGGCATGAACTACAGCGTGTATCGTTCTCAGATCCGCAAAGAGATGACTATCGCCGAAGTGCGCAACAACGAAGTGCGTCGTCGTGTCACGATTCTGCCGCAGGAAGTGGATACGCTTGCTACCCAGATCGGCTCTCAGAACAGCCAGGGTACTGAACTGAACGTCAGTCATATTTTGCTGCCGCTGCCGGAAAACCCGACGCAACAGCAGGTTGATGAGCAGGAAACGCTGGCGAAACAGCTGGTTGGCGAACTGAAAAATGGCGCTGACTTCGGCAAGATGGCCGTGACCTACTCTGCCGACTCTCAGGCGCTGAAAGGCGGCAACATGGGCTGGGGTAAAATCGAAGAGTTACCAACCCTGTTTGCTCAGGCACTCTCGAGCGCCAAAAAAGGCGATATCGTCGGGCCGGTGCGCTCTGGTGTGGGCTTCCACATCCTGAAAGTGAACGACCTGCGTGGCGAGAGCAAAAATGTCTCGGTCACCGAAGTCCATTCGCGTCACATTCTGCTGAAGCCATCGCCGATCCTGACAGACGATCAGGCACGCGCGCAGCTGGAGCAGATTGCTAACGATATCCGCAGTGGCAAAACCACCTTTGCGGCGGCGGCTAAACAGTACTCTGACGATCCGGGTTCGGCGAACCAGGGCGGCGACCTCGGCTGGACCTCTCCGGAAGTCTTTGATCCGGCGTTCCGTGACGCGCTGCTGCGCCTGCAGAAAGGCCAGACCAGCCAGCCGGTTCACTCCTCTTTCGGCTGGCATCTGATTCAGTTGCTGGATACCCGTCAGGTAGATAAAACCGATGCGGCCCAGAAAGAGCGTGCTTACCGTATGCTGTTTAACCGTAAGTTCGCGGAAGAAGCGCAGACCTGGATGCAGGAACAGCGTGCCAGTGCCTACGTGAAGATTCTGGATGGCAATGCGCAGTAATGCCCGTGTGGTGATCACGCCCGGCGAACCTGCCGGGATTGGTCCCGATCTTACCGTTCAGCTGGCCCAGCAGTCGTGGCCGGTTGAACTGGTGGTCTGTGCCTCGCCTGCCCTGTTGCAGCAGCGTGCGGCGCAACTCGGTCTGCCGCTGACCCTGCGGCCCTACCGGCCTGGTGTGGCAGCCGAGCCACAGCAGGCGGGTACACTGACTATCCTGCCAATTGAAACGGCAGCGCCGGTCACACCCGGCGAGCTTTGTGTTGCCAACAGCGACTATGTGCTGGCCACGCTGACGCGCGCCTGCGACGGTTGTCTCGACGGTGAATTCGCTGCCCTGATTACCGGCCCGGTGCATAAAGGCGTGATTAACGATGCAGGCATCGCCTTTACCGGCCATACCGAATTCTTCGCCGATCGCGCAGGCGGCCATCGGGTGGTCATGATGCTGGCGACAGAAGAGCTACGAGTCGCACTAGCCACCACCCATCTGCCGCTGAAAGATGTGCCCGCTGCGGTAACCCGTGAATGTCTGCATGAAGTGATTACGATTCTGCATCGTGATCTGCAGCAGAAGTTTGCGATTGCCGAGCCGCATATTTACGTCTGTGGTCTTAACCCTCATGCCGGCGAAAGCGGTCACATGGGTCGGGAAGAGATCGAGACCATCACGCCGGCACTCAATGAACTGCGTCAGCAGGGCATTAATCTGACCGGCCCGCTGCCTGCGGATACCCTTTTCCAGCCCAAATATCTGCAATACGCCGATGCGGTGCTGGCGATGTATCACGACCAGGGCCTGCCGGTACTCAAATTTCAGGGGTTTGGCCGGGCGGTAAATATCACCCTGGGCCTGCCCTTTATCCGGACTTCAGTTGACCACGGCACCGCGCTTGAACTCGCTGGTCTGGGTCAGGCTGAACCGGGCAGCTTCATCACGGCGCTTAACCTCGCCATCACTATGATCAAGAGCAGTAATGAATAATCGCGTCCATCAGGGGCACTACGCCCGTAAACGTTTCGGGCAGAACTTCCTGAACGATCAGTACATTATCGACAGCATTGTCTCCGCCATCCATCCTCAGCGCGACGAAGCGCTGGTGGAGATCGGCCCAGGCCTGGGTGCCTTAACCGAGCCGGTAGGCGAACGCCTCGATAAATTAACGGTGATAGAGCTGGACCGCGATCTCGCTGCGCGTCTGGAAACGCATCCGTTCCTTGGCCCGAAACTGACTATCTTCCAGCAGGATGCCATGACCTTCGACTTCGCCGCGCTGGCGCAGGAGAGAGGGCAGCCGCTGCGGGTATTTGGTAACCTGCCGTACAATATTTCGACCCCGCTGATGTTCCACCTTTTCAGCTATACTGGTTCGATCAAAGATATGCACTTCATGCTGCAGAAAGAGGTGGTTAATCGTCTGGTTGCCGGTCCGGGTAACAAGACTTATGGTCGTCTGACGGTGATGGCGCAGTACTACTGCCAGATCATTCCGGTGCTGGAAGTGCCTCCGCACTCTTTCACGCCACCACCGAAAGTGGACTCTGCCGTGGTGCGTCTGGTGCCGTATGCCGAGCCGCCATATCCGGTCAGCGATGTGCGTATCCTGAGCCGTATTACCACTGAAGCGTTCGGCCAGCGTCGTAAAACGCTGCGCAACAGCCTGAGCCACATGGTGGCCGCCGGTGCGCTGGAAGAGTTATCCATAGATCCAACCCTGCGTGCCGAGAACGTCTCGGTGGCGCAATATTGTCAGCTGGCGAACTGGCTGGCGAATCATCAGGGAAAATCGCAGGAGTAAGTCATGAGTGAAACGGCCCGCGTCTCCGTCCATGTGCAAAGCCAGTACGTCGCCTCACAATCCTCACCGGATGATGATCGCTACGTCTTCGCCTATACCATTACGATACGCAATCTGGGCCGTTCCTCAGTGCAACTGCTGGGACGCTACTGGTTGATTACCAACGGTAACGGCCGCGAAACGGAAGTTCAGGGTGAAGGCGTGGTCGGTGAACAGCCGCTTATCGCGCCAGGCAATGAATTTCAGTACACCAGCGGTGCCGTGATCGAAACACCGATGGGCACCATGCAGGGGCACTATGTGATGGTCGACGAACAGGGCGACACTTTTCACGTAGAGATCCCGGTGTTCCGCCTCGCCATTCAGACCCACATTCATTGATTCACACGCTTTTTGCCCGTTAAGTCGGGCACCTTCCTGATGGATAAAACGTTATGAGCACATACCTGATTGGCGACGTTCACGGTTGCTACGATGAATTACGTGCATTGCTGCAACAGGTCGACTTCAATCCTGAACAGGATACCCTGTGGCTGACCGGCGACTTAGTGGCGCGCGGTCCTGGCTCACTGGAAGTCTTACGCTACGTAAAATCGCTGGGCGACGCGGTGCGTCTGGTGCTGGGCAATCACGACTTGCATCTGCTGGCGGTCTACGCCGGCATCAGCCGTAACAAGCCTAAAGATCGCCTGACCCCGTTGCTGGAAGCGGATGATGCGGATGAGCTGATCAACTGGCTGCGTCGTCAGCCGCTGTTACAGGTTGATGAAGAGAAAAAGCTGGTGATGGGACACGCCGGTATCACGCCGCAATGGGATATTGAGACCGCGAAAAAGTGCGCGCGTGAAGTCGAAGCGGTTCTCGCCAGCGACAGTTATCCGCTGTTCCTGGATGCCATGTATGGCGACATGCCGAACAACTGGAGTGAGGATCTGACCGGCCTGGCGCGTCTGCGCTTCAGCACCAACGCCCTCACCCGCATGCGCTACTGCTTCCCTAACGGCCAGCTGGACATGATCTGCAAAGATGCCCCGGAATCGGCGCTTCCGCCGCTGAAACCCTGGTTTAACATTGAGGGGCCGGTCGCACGTGATTACACCATCGTCTTTGGTCACTGGGCCTCGCTGGAAGGCAAAGGCACGCCAGAGGGCATTATCGGGCTGGATACCGGCTGCTGCTGGGGCGGAACGCTGACCCTGCTGCACTGGGAGACACAACGCTATGTGGTGCAACCTTCTAATCGCGAAAAAGCACTGGCCTCCAGCGAAAGTCTGGCACCGCCCACGCTATAACGGCGATGCTGGCCATCAGGCCAGCATCCTGTTTTATGCGCCGATAATGCCGCCATCTTCACGGGTGATCATAATCACCGACGACCGCGGACGCGGACTGTTGTCTGGGAAATGCGAGTCACCCTCTTCGCCGGGATGCTGCACATTCACGAACAGCGTTTTGTAATCGGGCGTGAAGGTAATACCGGTCAGCTCGCACGATTTTGGACCGACCATAAACCGGCGGATCTCGCCACTATCAGGATCACCCACCAGCATCTGATTATTCCCCTGCCCCTGATAATCCTCTTTGTTGCTGTATTTGCCATCGGTCAGGATCCATAACCGCCCCTGCGCATCAAACCCCAGCCCATCCGGACTGTTAAAGGTATTCTCCGCGGTGATGTTCGGTGTGCCACGATAGATCCCCTCAGGATGCGCTATCGGGTTGCCACACAGCGCATAGATATCCCACTCAAACGTCTGCGCGGTAGCATCGCCCTTCTCATCCCAGCGAATAATCTGACCGTAGATATTTTTTGGCCGCGGATTCGCTGCATTGACCGGCATGCCTTCATTTCCGCGCTTGTTGTTGTTGGTCAGGGTGCAGTAGGCACGGCCGTCATGCGGGTTAACCGCAATCCACTCCGGCCGGTCCATTCGCGTTGCGTTGACCACATCTGCCGCGGCACGCGCATTGATCAAAACATCTGCCTGGCTATTGAATCCCTTTTCAGCGGTGAGTCCATTTTCGCCCCACTTCAGCGCCAGCCAGCGCCCGGTGCCTTTAAGCGGCGTGCCCTGCGCATCGCCGTTGAACTGCGCCACATAGAGCGTGCCCTTATCAAGCAGTCCGTGATTGGCTTTAGCATCATCCGGAGTGACCTTGTCATCTGAGACAAATTTATAGATATACTCGCCGCGCTCGTCGTCGCCCATATAAACCACCAGCTGGCCGGTTTTCGCGACCGTCACGGCGGCATTCTCGTGCTTGAAGCGGCCCAGCGCGGTCCGCTTTACCGGCACGGAGTGAGGATCGAAAGGATCGATTTCGACAATCCAGCCGTGACGGTTGAATTCGTTGGGATTCTTAGCGATATCGAAGCGGGGATCAAAGTCGGCCCAGTTGCGCTCCGGCTCAGCGGCATTCAGGGTATAGCGCTTCTGCTGTGGGGTCGGCGTAAAGTCCGCCTGATGGGTGCCAAAGTAGGTGTCGTAGTTCTCTTCACAGGTGAGATAGGTGCCCCACGGCGTTTTGCCGTTGGCGCAGTTACCAAAGGTGCCCAGGACATTCATTCCCTGCGGATCGGCGGCAGTCTGCAGCGCTTTATCCCCCGCTGCCGGACCGGAGAAGCGCATCGGGGTATTGGCGGTAATGCGGCGGTTATAGTCAGAAGGACGTACCACCTGCCAGCGATTGTCCTCACCTCGTTTGACTTCAACGATGGAGATACCGTGCGCCGCCTGCGACTTTTTGACATCTTCCAGGCTGGTCGCTTTACTGCCGCCGTGGGCGAACAGCGTCGGCTCATTCACATATTCATTGTTAATCGCCATCACGCCGCGATGGTCATTAATCGCGAAGAAGCTCATACCGTCGTTGTTGTCACCGAACTGCTTTTCCTGGTCTTCGGCGCTGTTGTTGCCCTGCGGATCAAACGCGGCTGCGCCATTCACCAGCGGATCACCCCAGGAGATCAACACGTCGGCGCGATAGCCAGGGGCTACCACAATCTCATCGGCCGTGGACGCGGCAATCGCCTGAAAGCCCAGCAGTGGGCTGCCCGCAGGCTTCTCCTGCGCCAGTGCACTGCCCGAGAGCGTCAGGCCGCCGCTGAGAAAGCCGGTCAGGCCGATAGCACCGGAACCGGCAAGGAATTTACGACGCAGTGGATCAGGCAGGCGGTCAGTGCTTAATGCAGAGAGTTCGATTTTCATTAGTGATTGCTTCCTTTGTGTCGATCCCAGAAAAGAAGCAATGCTAATGAATAAAGATGACAGCCAGGTTACAGCCCGGCAGGGGGGATTAGCGACGACGGTCAAGGATCTCAAAGCAGTAGCTGTGGGAATTTTGCTCGTCAGCGTCGTGGAATTCGCTGAACGTTGACTGCCACTCATCCGGCTCGTAATCCGGAAACTGCGTATCACCTTCGACTTCCGCATCAATGTGCGTCAGATAGAGACGATCGGCACGCTTCAGCATCTGCTCATAGACGCGGCCACCGCCAATCACCATGATCTCTTCAGCGTCACCGGCTGCCTGTAACGCCTCATCCAGCGAAGTGACCCAGGTAACGCCTTCGGTGGTGCCCGGCTGGCTGCTGACCACGATATTCAGTCGGCCAGGTAACGGACGGCCAATAGATTCAAAGGTCAGTCGGCCCATAATCACCGGTTTCTTCAGCGTATGGCGCTTGAACCACGCCAGATCTGCAGGCAGGTCCCACGGCATGGCGTTCTCCATTCCAATAATGCGATCTGCTGCTAATGCCGCGATAAGACTAATCATGTTAACCACTCACTGAAAAAAATTGGCGCCATGATACGTAAAGGTGAAACTTTCGTCGATAGGGGGAAAGGTCTAATTGCGTAAAGCTTTTCATGACGTCGTTTTTCAAGGCCTGTGCAGCGTTTTTCACCGCCTAATCGCGTCAGTTTGCCGCAGCTCGCCAGCGATCGGCCTTATGCTGGCACAAAAGTCGTGCGCAAAAGAAAACGGCTCCCGGAGGAGCCGTCAGGGTTATCAGAAGTCGTAGCGCAGACGCACCAGATTCATATCACCCAGGTTATCGGTGCTGGAGGTAAACACATGTTCGTAATCGACACGGAAACCGTAGTCGAGGAACAGCACCACACCCAGACCGTTGTCGATGCGCTGATAATCACGGCCTGTCGCATACTCAATGCGATCGCCCATGACATATGGCTGTACCGCTTTCAGACCATACTGCCCCACCGGAATCTTGTAACCGGCGAAATATTCAATGCCCCACGCGTCGCCGGCAAAGTAGTCATGCACATCTTTGCGTTTGGTGGTCATGAAGTTCTCATACCAGCCACCGCCGGCTGACAACGTCCAGTTACCTGGAGTCCAGCTCAGCGCGGTGCCGTAAATGTTCTGATCGTAATCGCGGCTGTCGCCGTTGTTCGGGTTACGCATCGCCGCGCGGGTGTAGTTCCACGCCGTGCCCCAGCTCAGATCGTCCGTGATGTGGTAGTCCACACCCAGCGAGCCGCCGCCTTTGCGCTTATAGCGCAGGCCGTTGCCTGGCAGATACTCGTTATCTTCGAACAGATAAGAGGCGTAAAGATCCGCATCGCCGAAGCTGTTTTTATACTTCAGCTGTTTGCGTGAGCGGTAAGATCCGTCGTAGTCGCCGTTGATCCCGTTACCCGGAGCCTGGCCGACCATGTCGTAATCCCAGATATCGGTCTTGGCGCCCACGGTATCGTAATAGACGCTGTTCTGCTGACCAAAGGTAAGCTGGCCCCAGGTTTTGCTTTTCAGACCGGTGTAGAGCTGACGACGCGTGGTGTTATTGGCACCGTCCGCATAGTGACGATCCCAGCTGAAGACCGCCGGGACGTTAACGCCCAGCTCGTAGTAGCTGATCCAGCTGACGTCATCAAACAGGTAGTAGTCAGCGCCGAAACGGAAACGGGTGCCGCCGTCAAAACCGTCGCGCTTGTAGGATTTGTCATCCACGCCGGTCTGATGATTGAACTGAGCACGAATGCTGCCGCCAAAAGTAAAGTTAAGACGGCTAAGCGGATCGCCTGCCTGCGGATCCTGTTTTAACAGGGTAATTTCCGCCTGGCTGGCGAAAGGAAGAATTGCCATCAGTGCAGCCACTGCACTCAGAGAAAAAGTATGCATTTTCATTTTTTATTTATGTCCTGATACGCTCCAGTGATGAGCGGCAGGCATAGTACTGACGAAAAATCCGCACAGGAAGTGTTTATATTATAAATTTGTGCGAACCGGCCTTATTCGCACCTATAGCTAAAAAATTAAGCCAAATCAGTCACTTTAACGCAAACTCTTTGCTTTCCCTGGACCCTTTTTTCGGATTATCGCCAATAAGATGGTCAAAAAAAACGGCTCCCGCAGGAGCCGTTCAGACAGCTGACAAATTCAATTCAGGTTTTTTTTCCACAATGCATAGGCTCAACGCGCAGGGAACACGGGCAGAAGAGGAAAGCGTCCCGCGCCATGGACAAAAACGTCAGGAGCGTTTTTGAACAACGCAACGCGTTGGCCCGGCTACGGGCGCACCTCAGGGATGAGGTGCGTAATCGCGCGGGCCGAGCGGCCAGGGATTGGCTTAAGCGACTTTCCGATCTGACCGTGTTCCCTTCGCAGGCTCGATCTCACAGCTGACCGGGCCAGATTTTGGTCAAAAAAAACGGCTCCCGCAGGAGCCGTTTTTCACATTACATCGCCTTACATCGCCTTGATCTGGGCATGCATCTCCTGAACGGAGATAACCTGTTCCGTCGGGTCAGCATTCAGCGCCATCGCGGTGGCGAAGCCGCCGTTCAGCGTGGTGTCGTAGTGCACTTTATACTGCAGAGCACTGCGGCGAATCAGTTTCGAATCTTCAATCGCCTGACGACCCGCCGTGGTATTGACGATGTAGCTATACTCGCCGTTCTTCAGACGGTCCTGAATGTGCGGACGCCCTTCGTGCACCTTGTTCACCAGGCGCGGATTGATGCCCGCTTCGCCCAGCACAACCGCCGTGCCGTGAGTCGCATCCAGTTCGAAACCAAACTTCTGCAGCTTAGCGGCCAGGTCGACAATACGTTTCTTGTCGCCTTCACGCACCGACAGCAGCGCACGGCCCGACTTCTTCATGTTGCTCTGTGCGCCCAGCATCGCTTTAGAAAACGCCTCAGCGAAGGTGCGGCCCACGCCCATGACTTCACCGGTAGAGCGCATTTCTGGCCCCAGAATCGGGTCAACGCCCTGGAACTTGTTAAACGGCAGCACCACTTCTTTGACAGAGTAGTAAGGCGGAATCACCTCTTCAGTGACGCCCTGCTCTGCCAGCGTTTTGCCTGCCATCACGCGCGCGGCAACTTTCGCCAGCGGGACACCGGTCGCTTTAGAGACGAACGGCACGGTACGCGCCGCACGAGGGTTAACTTCGATCAGGTAGACTTCGTTGTCTTTCACCGCGAACTGGACGTTCATCAGGCCACGAACATTCAGCTCAAACGCCAGCTTCTCAACCTGCTGGCGCATCACATTCTGAATCTCCTGACTCAGGGTGTAAGCCGGCAGTGAACAGGCGGAGTCACCGGAGTGAACGCCAGCCTGCTCGATGTGTTCCATGATGCCGCCAATCAGCACCCGCTCACCGTCGCAAATCGCATCAACATCCACTTCGACCGCATCATCCAGGAAGCGATCCAGCAGCACCGGTGCATCGTTGGAAACCGAGACCGCCGTCTGGAAGTAGCGCTTGAGGTCGATCTCGTCGTAGACGATCTCCATGGCGCGGCCACCCAGCACATAAGAAGGGCGCACCACCAGCGGATAACCCAGACCCGCGGCTTTCTCAACCGCCTGCTCCAGTGTGGCCACCGTGGCGTTGGCGGGTTGCTTCAGGTTCAGGCGATCAACCGCCTGCTGGAAACGTTCACGGTCTTCAGCACGGTCGATGGAATCCGGGCTGGTGCCGATAACCGGTACGCCTGCGGCTTCCAGGGCACGCGCCAGTTTCAGCGGAGTCTGACCGCCATACTGCACAATCACACCTTTTGGCTGCTCAATGCGCACAATCTCCAGCACATCTTCCAGCGTGACCGGCTCGAAGTAGAGGCGATCAGAGGTGTCGTAATCGGTCGAGACTGTTTCCGGGTTACAGTTGACCATAATGGTCTGGTAACCATCTTCACGCAGCGCCAGGGCGGCGTGAACGCAGCAATAGTCGAATTCGATGCCCTGACCGATACGGTTTGGCCCACCGCCCAGAATCATGATTTTTTCGCGATCCGGACTTGGATTAGCTTCGCACTCCTCCTCATAGGTGGAGTACATATAGGCGGTGTCTGTCGCGAACTCTGCGGCGCAGGTATCCACGCGCTTGTAAACCGGGTGCAGGTTAAACTGCTGACGCAGCTTGCGGATTTCGCTCTCTGCCACGCCCGCCAGTGTCGCCAGCCGTGCATCAGCAAAGCCTTTACGCTTCAGGGCGCGCAGGAACGTCTCATCCAGGCTATTAACCCCTTCACGGGCAACCTGCTCTTCCAGCCGCACCAGCTCTTCAATCTGCACCAGGAACCAGCGGTCAATATTGGTCAGGTTGAACACGCCATCCACTGACATGCCGGCACGGAAGGCGTCCGCGATGTACCAGATGCGGTCTGAACCGGCATCTTTCAGCTCACGGCGGATGCGGGTTAATGCTTCCGGGTCGTCGAGGTGGACTTTCGGGTCGAAGCCGTTAGCGCCTACTTCCAGGCCGCGCAGCGCTTTCTGCATGGATTCCTGGAAAGTACGACCAATTGCCATCACTTCCCCGACCGACTTCATCTGCGTGGTCAGGCGATCGTTGGCACCGGCAAATTTTTCGAAGTTGAAACGCGGGATCTTGGTGACAACGTAGTCGATGGAAGGCTCGAACGAGGCTGGCGTTAAACCGCCGGTGATATCATTCATCAGCTCGTCGAGGGTATAGCCGACCGCCAGTTTGGCCGCCACTTTAGCAATCGGGAAACCGGTCGCTTTGGAGGCCAGCGCCGAGGAGCGTGACACGCGCGGGTTCATCTCAATGACAATCAGTCGGCCATCTTTCGGGTTAACCGAGAACTGCACGTTGGAGCCACCGGTTTCAACACCGATCTCACGCAGTACCGCCAGCGAGGCGTTACGCATGATCTGATACTCTTTGTCGGTCAGCGTCTGGGCAGGTGCCACCGTGATGGAGTCACCGGTGTGGATCCCCATCGCATCGAAGTTTTCAATTGAGCAGACGATGATGCAGTTGTCGTTTTTATCGCGCACCACTTCCATCTCATACTCTTTCCAGCCAATCAGCGACTCATCAATCAGCAGCTCATTGGTCGGTGAGAGGTCCAGACCGCGTTCGCAAATCTCTTCAAACTCTTCGCGGTTGTAGGCGATGCCGCCACCGGTTCCGCCCATAGTAAATGAGGGACGGATAATGCAGGGGAAACCGACATCTTCAGCCACGGCCAGCGCTTCTTCCATGGTGTGCGCAATGCCGGAGCGCGCGGTATCCAGACCGATGCTTTTCATCGCCACGTCGAAACGACGACGATCTTCTGCTTTGTCGATCGCATCAGCCGTTGCGCCGATCATGGTGACGCCAAACTCTTCCAGCACGCCATGACGTTCCAGCTCCAGCGCACAGTTCAGCGCTGTCTGACCGCCCATGGTCGGCAGTACCGCGTCCGGGCGCTCTTTTTCGATGATTTTGCGCACCACTTCCCAGTGAATCGGCTCAATGTAAGTCGCATCAGCCATTTCCGGGTCGGTCATGATCGTCGCCGGGTTGGAGTTCACCAGAATGACGCGGTAACCCTCTTCACGCAGCGCTTTACACGCCTGCGCACCGGAATAGTCAAATTCGCAGGCCTGGCCGATCACAATCGGACCGGCACCAAGAATCAGGATGGATTTTAGGTCTGTACGTTTTGGCATGAATTAGCTCCTGATTACTTCGCTTGCAGACGGAATGCGTCAATCAATTCAATAAAGTGGTCAAACAGCGGCGCAGCATCGCCTGGGCCCGGGCTCGCTTCCGGGTGTCCCTGGAAGCTGAATGCGGGCTTGTCAGTGCGGTGAATGCCCTGCACGGTTTTATCGAACAACGAAATGTGAGTTACACGCAGGTTAGCGGGAAGATTGTTCTCATCAACCGCAAAACCGTGGTTCTGCGCGGTGATCATCACGCGATTGTTATCGAGATCTTTCACCGGATGGTTGCCACCGTGGTGACCCAGTTTCATCTTCACGGTCTTAGCCCCGCTGGCCAGCGCCAGCAGCTGATGACCCAGACAGATTCCGAACACCGGGATCTCTGTTTTCAGGAAGGCCTGAATCGCACTGATGGCGTAGTCGCATGGCTCCGGGTCGCCAGGACCGTTAGAGAGGAAGATGCCATCCGGATTAAGCTTCAGTACTTCTTCGGCAGGCGTCTGTGCCGGAACGACGGTCAGACGACAGCCGCGATCGACCAGCATCCGCAGAATGTTGCGCTTGGCACCGTAATCGTAAGCCACCACATGGTAAGGCAGTGATTCAGCGTCGGCCTGCTCTGGCAGCCCTCCCTCCAGCGTCCAGCTGCCCTGCTGCCAGCTGTAGGTCTCAGTGGTGCAGACCTCTTTCGCCAAATCCATCCCTTTCAGTCCCGGGAACGCCTGAGCTTTTTGCAGCGCCAGCGCGGCATCCGGATTATCGCCCGCAATGATGCAGCCGTTTTGTGCACCTTTCTCACGCAGCAAGCGCGTCAGCTTGCGGGTATCGATATCGGCAATCGCCACGATGTTGTTGCGCTGCAGGTAGGCGGATAAGCCCTCTTCACTACGGAAGTTGCTGGCAATCAGCGGCAGGTCACGGATAACCAGGCCCTGCGCATGAATCTGGCTGGATTCTTCGTCGGCGGTATTGGTTCCGACATTACCGATATGGGGATAAGTGAGAGTAACGATTTGGCGGGAATAGGAAGGATCAGTGAGGATTTCTTGATAACCGGTCATTGAGGTATTGAAAACGACTTCTCCCACTGCCGACCCTGTTGCCCCGATGGCCCGACCGTGGAATTGGGTTCCGTCTTCCAGAACCAAGAGCGCTGACTTAATCAAAACATCCTCCAGGGAATAAACAGTCACAATATCTGCATATTAATTCAAAATAGCCGCCTGAATCAATGCAAAAACCGCCTGAATTGGCGATTTTTGGCAAATTGCGCGCATTCTAATGATCGCCCTGGCCATTGTCTACCCTGCGGCGGGATTTTTTCACCCTTATCTGCCTTCTGAGGAAAATAACGGGCATAAGCAGCAAAAAGAGAGGAAAACTCGGCGGAATAATCGTTTGCCAGGCAGCGTAAAAGCAAAACAGAAGCAGCGCGGCCTTTATTTTTGACCAAATGGTCAAAAATAGCATCCGGCAGAGCAAATAAATGAAGAAAACAGGAAAAAACAGAAGTCAGAGGTAAATTTATATCTGGAAGGCATATTTCAGATAAAATTAAGGGCAATGAAAACATTGCCCCTTTTCAATCAAGCGATTATCGATTGAAACAACCACATCACGATGGTTAACAACACTCACAACATCGACAAATCCAGCACATCACGCATGTCAAACAGGCCAGATTTCTTATCTTTCAACCATAAAGCGGACTTAACCGCGCCATTTGCAAAGGTCATACGGCTTGAAGCCTTGTGGGTTATCTCTACGCGCTCGCCAATATCTGCAAACATCGCAGTATGCTCACCGACGATGTCACCCGCGCGTACTGTCGCAAAACCGATGCTCTGCGGCTGGCGTTCGCCGGTGTGGCCCTCACGCGTATAGACCGCATGCTCATCCAGTTTCCACTGCATCGCATCGGCAATCGCCTCACCCATCGCCAGCGCGGTTCCGGAGGGCGCATCAACTTTATGGCGGTGGTGCGCTTCAACGATCTCAATATCCGCGTACTCCCCCATCACTTTGGCAGCCTTCTCCAGCAGCTTCAGCACCAGGTTAACCCCCACGCTGAAGTTAGCGGCGAACACAATAGGGATATCTTCCGCAGCGGCCCGAATGGCCGCTTTGCCTGCTTCATCAAAACCGGTGGTGCCGATCACCATCGCTTTGCCCTGCTCACGGCAGATCGCCATATACTCCAGCGTGCCTTCCGGGCGGGTGAAGTCGACCAGCACATCAAAATCGTTAATCACCGCGCGTAAATCGTCAGCGATGATGATGCCATTTTTTCCGATGCCCGCTAATTCACCAGCGTCGCTGCCGGTCAGCGATGAGCCTGGGCGAGCCAGTGCCGCACCCAGTTCTGCGCCTTCTGCCTGCTGCGTCGCCTGAATCAGATTACGGCCCATACGGCCCGGCGCGCCCACAATAGCAATGCGGATTGTGTTCATATTTATTCATTCCTAAAACAAAACTATGCATCCAAAGCGTCATCAGGTTAACGATGAGTTAACAGTCACGCCACTATTAATCCGTGATAATAAGAATTTTATGCCAGCCGCCCGTGATTATCAGTAAAAGCAATCACCACAGCAAATAACGACTTTTTTTGTCAGATTCAAAAAACAAAAAAGGCCGAACAGAGTCGGCCTTTTTATCAGTAATATCGCAGAGTTACTGCACGTTACGCACTTCGACACGCAGCTCTTTGGGCACTTCGAAGACAATATTCTCTTCACGGCCAATCAGCTCAATTGCCGCTTCGCCGCCCAGTTCACGCAGCCGCTGGATCACCTGCTGCACCAGAATATCGGGCGCTGACGCGCCTGCGGTGACGCCGATGCAGGCCACGCCTTTTACCCACTCTTCCTGAATATCATCCGCAGAGTCGATCAGCTTCGCCAGCTTACCGGCACGCTGAGCCAGCTCAGCCAGACGGTTAGAGTTAGAGGAGTTCTTCGACCCCACCACCAGCACCACTTCCGCATCTTTAGCCAGAGTACGAACCGCTTCCTGACGGTTGGTGGTGGCGTAGCAGATATCATCTTTACGCGGCCCGATAATTGCCGGGAAGCGCTGGCGCAGAGCATCAATGATGTCAGAGGTGTCGTCCACAGAGAGCGTGGTCTGCGTCATGAAGCTCAGATTGTTTTCGTCTTTTACTGTCAGTCTGAAGACATCTTCCGGTGACTCCACCAGATACATGCCGCCATTAGGGTTGTTGTACTGCCCCATGGTGCCTTCGACTTCCGGATGACCTGCATGACCAATCAGTATTGCCTCAACGCCTTTACGGCTGGCGCGTGCCACTTCCATATGCACCTTGGTCACCAGCGGACAGGTGGCGTCAAACAGCATGGTCAGATTGCGCGCTTTGGCTTCGGCACGCACTGCCTGAGAAACACCGTGCGCAGAGAAGATCAGAATCGCGTTATCCGGCACTTCACTGATCTCTTCAATGAAGATGGCACCACGCTCACGCAGGCTGTTTACCACGTAACGGTTATGCACCACTTCGTGACGGACATAGATTGGCGCGCCATACATCTCCAGCGCGCGCTCAACAATACTGATGGCACGATCAACGCCAGCGCAGAAGCCGCGCGGATTAGCTAACAGGATTTGCATCGTTGGCCTCCAGTGCGGGATCGATTTCCAGCACCTCTACATCAAACTGAATACGACGACCTGCCAGCGGATGATTGAAATCCACGGTGATAGAGTCACCAGAGATTTCACGGATCACGCCAGGCATTTCACTGCCGCCCATGCCGCTGAACAGCATGATGGCTCCCACTTCCGGCTCACCCGCATCGATAAAGTCCCGACGCGAGAAATACTGGATCAGGTCAGGGCTGACGCCGCCAAAGGCGTCGTCCGGTTCCAGGGTAAACTGTTTAGTTTCACCCGCTTTCAGCCCCAGCAGTGCCTGCTCAAGTGCCGCAGAGAGGCTGCCATCACCGAGACGGAACAGCGCGGGCTTGCCGTTTGCACGGGTCGATTCCGCCGTCGAGCCATCTTCCAGCTTCAGCGTAAAATGCACCAACACCGCGCTTTCGCGCTGTACGGACTCAGTCATCACTTACCCTTTCTGTTTAGCCTGTTTGCCGTTCGGGCTGAAAAAGCCCTCCAGCACCACCAATGCAGCACCGATACAGATGCCGCAGTCAGCGATATTAAATGTAGCGAAGTGCCAGTTACCGACATAGAAATCGATAAAATCGACCACAAAGCCATGGTATGAGCGATCAAACAGATTGCCTATCGCGCCGCCGATGATCAGGGCATACGCGATGTTAGCGATCTTCTGACTGGCATGATTACGATACATCATCACGACCAGTGAGATCACGATAGCCAGCGCAATACCGGCAAAGAACCAGCGCTGCCAGCCGCCTTTGTCCGCCAGGAAACTGAACGCCGCGCCGTAGTTGTGCGCGTAGAACAGGTTCAGGTAGGGCATCAGTGGCTGGGTTTCATGCAGCATCATGTTGTTCATCACCCACTGCTTACTGGCGAAGTCGACAACAATCACCACCAGCACCAGCCACAGCCAGCGCAATCCGGTTGATAAAATAGGTTTACGCATCAGGCAAATTCACGCTGTTCGCCGTCACCGGCTACGTTAGTGTAACAACGACCACAGACCTCAGCATGCTCAGGATTCTGTCCGACGTCGGTAGTGTAATGCCAGCAGCGCTGACATTTCTCGCCTTCCGCCTTGTGCAGCGCGATTTTCAGACCTTTCAGCAGCTCACTCTGCTGCGCTTCGTCGTTCGCCAGGGCGTAATCAGCCACCTGTGCGCCAGAGGTCAGCAGCACAAAGCGCAGCTCATTACCCAGCGCCTGCAGTTTAGCCGCCAGCTCCGGATCGGCATAGAGCGTTACCGTTGCTTCCAGTGCGCCACCGATACGTTTATCCGCACGCGCCTGCTCGATCACCTTGTTCACTTCGCCACGCACTTTCAGCAGCTCAGCCCAGTAGGCGTCATTCAGCGCTTCATCTTCAGCCAGGCCAAACAGCCCCTGATACCACTCTTCGGTGAAGACATACTGCGCACGTTCGCCCGGCAGGTAGCCCCAGATCTCATCCGCCGTAAAGGACATGATCGGTGCCATCCAGCGTACCAGCGCTTCGACGATATGCCACAGCGCGGTCTGGCAGCTGCGACGCGCCAGGCCATCGCCTTTCGCGGTGTACTGACGATCCTTGATGATGTCGAGATAGAAGCTGCCCATCTCAATTGAGCAGAACTGCATCAGTCGCTGGATCACTTCGTGGAAATCGTAGTTCTCGTAAGAGGCAACGATATCGGCCTGTGCCGCCTGAGCGCGACCGACGGCCCAGCGATCCACCACCACCATCTCTTCCGGTTTCACCAGATCGGTCGCCGGGTTAAAGCCGCTGAGGTTAGCCAGCAGGAAACGCGCGGTGTTACGGATGCGGCGATAGGCATCGGCAGAACGTTTAAGGATCTCATCGGAGACCGCCATTTCGCCCGAGTAGTCGGTTGATGCCACCCACAGGCGCAGAATATCGGCGCCCAGTTTGTTCATCACATCCTGCGGCGCAACCGTGTTACCGATCGATTTCGACATCTTGCGGCCCTGACCATCCACGGTGAAACCGTGCGTCAGTACCTGACGATAAGGCGCTTTGCCCTTCATCGCCGTGGAGATCATCAGCGAGGACATAAACCAGCCGCGATGCTGATCGGACCCTTCCAGATAAAGGTCAGGCGCATGTCCGCCAAATTCCGGACGCGCATCAACCACGGAATAGCTGGTTGAACCGGAGTCAAACCAGACATCCAGCGTATCCGGCACTTTTACGTAATGATCGGCATCGTCGCCCATCAGCTCGCGCGGATCGAGATCCCACCAGGCCTGAATCCCCTCCTGCTCAACGCGCTGCGCCACTTTTTCCATCAGCGCCAGCGTGTCCGGGTGCAGCTCTTCGCTCTCTTTATGAACGAACAGCGCCATCGGTACGCCCCAGGTACGCTGACGAGAGATACACCAGTCAGGACGGTTCGCCACCATCGATTCGATACGCGCCTGGCCCCAGTCCGGGATCCACTGCACGCCTTTGATCTCCTTCAGCGACTGCGCACGCAATCCTTTCTGATCCATGCTGATGAACCATTGCGGCGTGGCGCGGAAGATGATCGGCGTTTTATGGCGCCAGCAGTGCGGGTAGCTGTGCAGCAGTTTCTCAACGTGCAGCAGCGCGCCCTTCTCTTTCAGCAGCTCAACGATCATGTCGTTGGCTTTAAAGACATTGACCCCATCCAGCGTTGGATAGGTGCCTGGCAGATAGCGGCCATCCGGTCCGACCGGATTGGCGGTTTCGATGCCATATTTCTGACCGATAACATAGTCATCCGGGCCGTGGCCAGGTGCCGTGTGGACTGCACCGGTACCCGCTTCCAGGGTGACGTGATCGCCCAGTACCACCAGCGACTCAAGCGCCAGGAACGGATGCTGGAATTTCTGCAGCTCCAGCGCCGCGCCTTTACATTCGCCCAGTACCTGCCATTCGCTGACGCCCGCGCGCTTCATCACGCTCTCGACCAGATCTTTTGCCAGGATCAGCGCGCGACCGTCGATCTGCAGCAGCTGATACTCAAATTCCGCGTTTAACGAGATGGCACGGTTAGCCGGCAGCGTCCACGGTGTCGTCGTCCAGATCACCAGTGAAATCGGACCATTAACCTGTGCCACACCAAACGCCTGACGCACCGCGTCGGCATCAATGGCGTTGAACATCACATCAATCGACGGTGACGTTTTGTCGTAATACTCCACTTCCGCTTCTGCTAAGGCAGAACGGCAATCCAGACACCAGTGCACGGGCTTCGCGCCTTTGTGCAGGTGGCCGTTGCCGATGATTTTACTCAGCGCACGAATGATGTTGGCTTCGGTACCGAAATCCATGGTCAGGTAAGGACGATCCCAGTCGCCCAGCACGCCCAGACGGATAAAGTCTGCCTTCTGGCCTTCAACCTGTTCCGCGGCGTATTTGCGGCACGCTTCGCGGAATTCAGCAGCGGTGACTTTCTCGCCTGGCTTGCCGATCATCTGCTCAACTTTGTGTTCGATTGGCAGACCGTGACAGTCCCAGCCCGGCACATACGGCGAGTCATAACCCGCCATGCCTTTCGACTTAACGATAATGTCTTTCAGAATCTTGTTAACGGAGTGACCAATATGAATGCTGCCGTTCGCATACGGAGGGCCATCATGCAGGATAAAGGTTTTTTTCCCTTTTTTGGCTTCGCGGATGATGCCGTACAGGTTGTCGGCATACCAGCGTTGCAACATTCCCGGTTCGCGTTTGGCCAGATCGCCACGCATCGGGAATCCCGTTTCCGGCAAATTCAGGGTAGATTTATAGTCACTCATCAGATTCTCGATTCCGTTTTTCGCTCAGGTTAAAGCAGCCCAAAGAACTGCCGGGCCGTTACCACATCGTTCGCAATTTGTTCTTTCAACGCCTCCAGTGAGGCAAAGCGCTGCTCGTTTCGTATTTTCTGTTTCAGCACCACATCAATGTGACGACCATAGAGATCCATATTGATGTCGAGCAGGTGAACTTCAAGCTGCTGGCGTAAACCTTTTACGGTCGGACGGGTGCCGATATTGGCGACACCTGGCAGTGGCTCGGGCGTCAGACCCCGTACCTCTACCGCATAAACCCCTTTCACTGGCGAGACGCTGCGGCGTAAAGGGAGGTTCGCCGTGGGGAAACCCAGCGTGCGTCCCAGTGCATCACCGTGCACAACGCGGCCGGAAATAGTGAAAGGGTGACCAAGCAGCGACTGCGCCAGCGCTAAATCATCCACGGCCAGCGCCTGACGCACGGCAGTACTGCTGATTCGCTTACCGCCATCACAGAAGGTTTCGGTGCTGACGACCTCAAAGCCGTACTCCGCACCGGCTTTCTGTAATAACAGGAAATCACCCTGGCGACCAGCGCCGAAGCGGAAATCATCGCCTACCGCAAGGTACTTTACGTCCAGCTTTTCGACTAACAGGTCACTGATAAAACGCTGGGCGGACAGGGCCGCAAAGCGACGGTCGAACCGCACGCACAACACTTTATCGACGCCGGCTTCCGCCATGTATCGCAGTTTTTCACGCAGACGCGTCAGACGAGCCGGCGCTTTGTCACCGGCAAACAGCTCCAGCGGCTGTGGCTCAAAAACCATGACCACCACCGGCAGATTGCGCTTACGTCCCTCTTCACACAGCCGCGACATCAGCGCCTGATGCCCACGGTGCACGCCATCGAAATTACCAATGGTCAGAACGCAGCCGCGATGCTGCTCGTTAAGATTATGAATACCGCGGATAAACTTCATGGCTGGCCCAAACCGGTGGAAATCGGCGGATTATACCCTTGAAAGCGACTCAGGTTAACCCGTCAGCACGCCTTTCATGCTTTAGGCGCTGCATTTCCTGTTGCAGAAGCGCATGTTAAGAATTTTGTCGCGAAATACTGTATTCAGCGAGGGGAAGCTGGTAGAATCCTGCGCCATCAAATACGTAACCGAGTGCCGCTCTCAGGGCGACGCTTATTTGCACAAATCCATTGACAAAATCAGGTTAGAAGGGCATAGTCCTCGGCCTTTGATTTGTCTCTATAGAACACATTTGGGAGTTGTACCTTGGCTAATATCAAATCAGCTAAGAAACGCGCCGTAACATCTGAGAAACGCCGTAAGCATAACGCTAGCCGCCGCTCTATGATGCGTACCTTCGTTAAGAAAGTATACGCGGCGATCGCTTCAGGCGACAAAGCTGCTGCGCAGAACGCATTCAATGAAATGCAACCACTCGTGGACCGTCAGGCTGCTAAAGGTCTGATCCACAAGAACAAAGCTGCACGTTATAAGTCTAACCTGACTGCACAGATCAACAAACTGGCTTAATCGCCTGTTGTTAATCGCTTTGTTAAAAAAGCCGGCGCTTACGCCGGTTTTTTTTCGTCTGTACCCTGGCGGGGAAAGAGTTCGCTGAAGTCTGCGTGACAGAGTCGCTGCACCGCCGGATGCTGAATCATCCGCTCCGCGAAGAGTATGTGATACTCCTCTGATACCGCGTCGAGCCGCCCGACTTCATATATCCCCTCACGTTGACCCATCTCCAGCAAAGGCGCGACAAAAATCGCATTCTGTCGCGCACCAAACGCCGTCATCAGTGCCGCATCATCAAACTCACCCAGAATCTCCACCTGCAGCCCCTGGGTGCTGATCCAGTTGAGGATTTTGCGCCCCAGCATGGAGCGGCGCCCCGGAATCAGCAGGGGACGCGTCTCCAGGCAGGCCGGAAAAGAGAGATCGCTGAGCGGCTGGGTTGACCAGAAGCTGATCGGGCATTCCCCCAGCTTCACCGAAAACAGCCCTTCCTGTTGGGTGGGGTCGATGGAGCAGTCAGAGATAATCATATCCAGCTTATGCTGACTGAGCTGCTCCAGCAGCATTTCGTGGGTCGATTCAAAACAGCGCAGATGAATTTTCTCCTCTGCGACCACCGCCGTCTCCAGCACTTTGCTGACCAGCTGCTTTGAGAGCGCATCTGCCACGCCAACATCCAGTAGCAGATGAGACTCTTTGCGGTAATTCACAATATCCAGCATCTCCTGACTCAGCATAAACATGCGGTCAGCATAGCGAAAAACCAGCTGCCCTAGTTCAGTCGGTACCAGGCCCCGTCCCTGACGCCGGAACAGCTTGCCCTGCAGGCGCTCCTCCAGTGCCTTAATCTGCCCGGTAATGGTCTGTGGCGTCAGGGAGAGTGCCTCTGCTGCCGCCGTAATTGATCCCGCACGGCAGGCGTGCCAGAAGTAGTAGAGATGATTGAAATTGAGCTGATTCATAGAAAAAAGGAGGCTTGCGCCTCCTCTCCATTAACGCAGTTTAATTCGCAGCAGCGTATAGCCGATGACGGCTGAAAGCAGAGAGCCGGTCAGTATGCCCAGTTTAGAAAAGGTCACCAGCTGTTCATGCGCGGCATCAAAGGCCAGCGAACTGATAAAAATTGACATAGTGAAGCCAATTCCGCACAGCACACCAATCGCCATAATATCGCGTATGGTTGTGCCGTTGGGTAATACTGCCAGCCGCAGTTTTACCGCCAGCCAGCAGAAGAGCGTAATGCCTAATGGCTTACCGATTAACAGGCCGAAGATGATGCCTGACGGTTCAGGCGAGAGGACATCACTCAGCGTAATGCCAGCAAGTGAGATACCGGCATTAGCAAAGGCAAACAGCGGCAGAATCATCCAGTTCACCCACGGCATCAGACCATGCGCCAGATGTTCCGCTGGAGAGTGCCCCTCTTTCTTCTCCAGAGGCACGAAGAAGCCCACAATGACGCCAGCCAGGGTTGCGTGGACGCCCGACTTCAGCACGGCGGTCCAGAGTATGATACCCACCAGTATGTAGACTGAGATTCTACGGACGTTAAAGCGGTTCAGGAGTGCCAGCACGACAATTGCGCCAGCAGCCACGCACAGGGAGAGCACTGAGAGGTCACTGGTATAGAACAGAGCGATAATCACAATGGCACCCAGGTCATCAATAATCGCCAGTGCCATCAGAAAGACTTTCAGCGCAACGGGAACACGGCTGCCCAGAAGGGCCAGCACACCCAGCGCAAAAGCGATATCGGTTGCGGTGGGAATGGCCCAGCCGTTGCGTGCAATCTCATCACCATGGTTGAAAAACAGGAAGATCAGAGCGGGTAACGCCATGCCGCCTATTGCCGCGATGACCGGGAAGATAGCCTTGTCACGGCTGGCAAGTTCGCCGACCATCAACTCACGCTTAACTTCCAGGCCAATAACCAGAAAGAAAAGCGCCATCAGCGCATCGTTGATCCACAACAGCAAGTTTTTGCTGATATCCAGCGCCCCGAAGCGGATTTGTACCGGTTCATTCAGCAAAGCCTGGTAACCCTGGGCGGTAGCGGCAGTATTGGCGAGGATCATCGCCGCGACCGCCGCCACGATCAACATCACGCCATTGCTGGCATCACTTTCAATAAAACTTTTTAGCAGATTTTTTAATTTGCGCGGCTTGTTCAACGTTCATCTTCCTGAGCAGAGACAGAATGTTAAACAGTGTAACGATTCATATAGTTCGTTAAAAGCAGCTTATACCGCGCTATTTGCTCGGTTTCGCCGAGCAGTAGCAGCAGTAAACGTCGGCTTTTTTATGAGTGCTGCGGTGAGGGAGAGATAATGCAGCCATCACAGGCAGGGGATTTAAAGTAAAAAAAAGCGGAGCCGGGGCTCCAATGCTGGTCAGTTAAGATTAGATTTGTAAAGGCTGTCACGGTCAAACGTGGCAGCTTTTTTTCCGGGCGAGCGAGCCGCAGTGCGGGCCTGAGCACCTCTGCTGCTGCCGGGCCGTCCTCGCGCCGCTCACGCGGTACCTTCGGCTTTGACGGCGTGCCGACGAACCGTTCGGGGATCGGCCCTCCCTGGCCGGCCCCGAACTGTCCACGCTTCCCGGCGTGGACTTCTGGCCCACCGTCACGCCTCAGCGCTGCGGATAGCCCTTTCAGCAGCAGAGGCGCTCAGGCCTCCACTCTCGTGCCCTTTTTAACACTACACACTGAAGTTTCAGAGCAGGCTGGGGTCGGGCAGGGGCAGGTAATCCGCAGCGCTGAACAGAATGAGTCTGCCAGGAGAGCCCGCAGGACGCGGGCGAAAGGCGGGGCGGCACAGGATGTGCCATCCCCGCCGGTCCGTCAGGCAGAGGAATGAAGTGAAGGAACCGCGCAGCGGCGCGAGGACCGCCAGCCCCTGCGCGGCACCAGACTGCGTTATCACCTGTCGCTTAACTGACTGGCATCAGAGCCGGGGCTCCGCTTTTTATCAGGCAGACTTAACGAGTCAGATCATCAAAGAATTTTTTCACGCCGTCGAAAAAGCTCTTGGAGCGTGGGCTGTTATGCTCGCCGCTCGGGCCGCCAAAACTCTCTTCCAGTTCACGCAACAGCGCTTTCTGTTTCTCATTCAGGCTGACCGGTGTTTCCACCACGACACGACACAGCAGATCGCCGACCGCGCCGCCACGCACAGATTTCACGCCACGTCCGCGCATGCGGAACAGCTTGCCGGTCTGAGTTTCTGACGGCACTTTCAGCTTCACGCGACCATCCAGGGTCGGTACTTCAATCTCACCTCCCAGCGCTGCCATCGCAAAGTTGATCGGCACTTCACAGTAGAGATTGTTCTCTTCACGCTCGAAGATCGGGTGTTTCTTCACCGAGACCTGAACGTAGAGATCGCCTGCTGGTGCGCCCTGCTCGCCCGCTTCGCCTTCGCCGCTCAGACGAATGCGATCGCCGGTGTCGACCCCTGCCGGGATTTTCACTGACAGCGTTTTCGACTTCTCAACACGGCCATGACCATGACAGGCGTTGCACGGATCTTTAATCACCGAGCCGCGACCATGACAGGTCGGACAGGCCTGCTGAACGGTGAAGAAGCCCTGGCGCATCTGCACCTGGCCTGCACCGTGACAGGTTGAACAGGTTTGTGGCTGCGTTCCCGCTTTCGCGCCGCTGCCGTGGCAGACGTCACACTCTTCCAGCGTTGGAATGCGGATCTCTTTGGTCACGCCGCGTACCGCTTCTTCCAGCGACAGCTCCATGTTGTAGCGTAAATCGGCGCCACGGGAGGCGCGCTGACGGCGTCCACCACCAAAGATGTCACCGAACACGTCGCCAAAGATATCGCTGAAGTCTGCGCCGCCGCCACCAAAGCCGCCGCCGCCGTATCCACCGCCACCCATACCGCCCTGTTCAAAGGCTGCATGACCATATTGATCGTAGGCCGCACGCTTCTGCGCATCGGTCAGGATTTCGTACGCTTCCTTGACCTCTTTGAATTTGGCTTCGGCTTCTTTGTCACCGGGATTACGGTCCGGGTGAAATTTCATTGCCAGGCGTTTGTAAGCCTTTTTGATTTCACGCTCGTCCGCGGATTTGGCGACGCCTAAAATCTCGTAGTAATCACTCTTCGCCATGTTTATTTAGCCCTTAACATGATCGCACGGGCGTGGAGAGATCTCCTACGCCCGTGCTGGTTTCAACGGCTGTCAGGCCAACCGTCGCGCCCGGTCAGGGGCAATTATTTCTTGTTGTCTTTCACTTCTTCGAATTCAGCATCGACAACGTCGTCATCTTTCTTCGCTGACGCGTCACCGGCATCCGCTGCACCCGCCTGAGACTGCTGTGCCGCTTCCATCAGTTTGCCGGACACTTCCATCAGCGCCTGCATTTTGGCGTCGATTTCAGCTTTGTCTTCGCCTCTCAGCGCAGTTTCCAGCGCGGCCAGAGCGGCTTCGATTGGCGCTTTGTCATCAGCTGACAGTTTTTCGCCCGCTTCTTCCAGCTGCTTACGCGTGCTGTGGGCAATCTGATCGCCCTGGTTACGCGTCTGTACCAGCTCTTCGAACTTGCGGTCAGATTCAGCGTTCGCTTCCGCATCACGCACCATTTTCTGGATCTCTTCATCGCTCAGACCTGAAGAGGCTTTGATGGTGATTTTCTGCTCTTTACCGCTGTTCTTATCTTTCGCCGACACGTGCAGGATACCATCCGCATCGATGTCGAAGGTCACTTCGATCTGCGGCAGACCGCGTGGCGCGTTCTGGATACCGTCGAGGTTGAACTGGCCCAGTGACTTGTTGTCATTGGCGCGCTTACGCTCACCCTGCAGCACGTGAATGGTCACGGCTGACTGGTTATCTTCAGCAGTCGAGAAGACCTGGCTGTGCTTGGTTGGGATAGTGGTGTTCTTGCTGATCAGCGAAGTCATCACACCACCCATGGTTTCGATACCCAGTGACAGCGGGGTAACGTCCAGCAGCAGCACGTCTTTCACGTCGCCACCCAGTACACCACCCTGAACTGCAGCACCGACCGCGACCGCTTCATCCGGGTTCACGTCTTTACGTGGCTCTTTACCGAAGAACTCAGTCACTTTGGCCTGAACCAGTGGCATACGAGTCTGACCACCCACCAGGATAACGTCGTTGATGTCTGAAACAGACAGTCCGGCGTCCTGCAGCGCAACTTTCAGTGGCGCGATTGAGCGAGCAACCAGATCTTCAACCAGTGACTCCAGTTTAGAGCGGGTCACTTTGATGTTCAGGTGTTTAGGACCGGTCGCATCTGCCGTGATGTATGGCAGGTTAACGTCGGTCTGCTGTGCAGAAGAAAGTTCGATTTTCGCTTTCTCTGCCGCTTCTTTCAGACGCTGCATCGCCAGTGGATCGTTGTGCAGATCGATGCCCTGGTCTTTCTTGAATTCAGCAACCAGATAGTTAATCAGGCGGCTATCGAAGTCTTCACCACCCAGGTGGGTATCACCGTTGGTCGCCAGAACTTCAAAGGTTTTTTCGCCGTCAACTTCGTCGATCTCAATGATTGAGATATCGAAGGTACCGCCACCCAGGTCATAAACCGCGATGGTGCGGTTACCCTGGCCTTTATCCAGACCGTATGCCAGTGCAGCAGCAGTCGGTTCGTTAATGATACGTTTGACTTCCAGACCCGCGATACGGCCGGCGTCTTTGGTCGCCTGACGCTGCGCATCGTTGAAGTAAGCCGGTACGGTAATAACCGCTTCAGTCACTGGCTCACCGAGGTAATCTTCGGCGGTCTTTTTCATTTTCTTCAGCACTTCAGCAGAGATCTGCGGCGGTGCCATTCTCTGACCTTTCACTTCCAGCCATGCGTCGCCGTTGTCAGCGCCGGTAATTTTGTACGGCATGATTTTAATATCACGCTGTACTTCTTCGTCCTGGAAGCGACGACCGATCAGACGCTTAATTGCGAACAGGGTATTCTGCGGGTTGGTCACTGCCTGACGTTTAGCCGGTTGACCGACCAGAATTTCGCCATCCTGTGTATACGCAATAATTGAAGGCGTGGTGCGATCGCCCTCGGCATTTTCCAGCACGCGTGCTTTAGTGCCATCCATGATCGCAACACAAGAGTTGGTTGTACCCAGGTCAATACCAATAATCTTACCCATCTAAACATCTCCCACTTAAATTCGTTGCCAATTTGGGTTGTGAACCTTTTATGTGGGCGGGTTGTTTGCATTCAACTGCCAGCACATGCTTTTTTTCCAACGTTCACAACGCTCGATGACAAGTAAATGGGGCCGCTTCGATGCGCATCAAGGGCTAAACCAAAAAAAAATTTTTACCTTTGGCCCTGTCGGGATCAAAGAACGCTGCCACAACGCTGAATATGATGCGTCGCCTTGTTCCCCTCAGGGAGCAGGACGAAATCCGTTTATTACATCAACGATCATTTTACTGCCGAGGAACTATGGCAAATTCAACGCTGGCTAACCCTGCCCCGCTGGGATTAATGGGATTTGGCATGACGACCATTTTGCTGAACCTGCACAACACGGGCCTGTTTGCCATGGACGTGGCGATTTTAGCCATGGGCATTTTTTATGGCGGAATTGCGCAGGTGCTGGCCGGTCTGCTGGAGTTTAAAAACAACAACACTTTCGGGCTGACCGCCTTTACCTCTTACGGTATGTTCTGGTTAAGCTTTGTGGCGATTCTGCTGTTACCTGAAATGGGTCTGGCAAAAGCGCCTGACGAACGTTTCCTGGGGGCCTGGCTGGCACTGTGGGGCATTTTCACGCTGTTTATGTTCGTCGGTACGCTGAAAGGTGCGCGGATGCTGCAGTTTGTTTTCGGCTCGCTCACGCTGCTGTTTCTGCTGCTGGCCGTGGCTCATCTTATGCACCTGCCGGCGCTGGTGGTCTCCGCGGGCTGGGTCGGGATACTCTGTGGAGTCAGCGCCTGCTATCTGGCGATGGGTGAAGTGCTGAACGAAACCTTTGGCCGCACCATTCTGCCGATTGGCGCGAAATCACTCTAAGCCTGCCTTTACGCATAAAAAAAGACGCGGAGCCAGGCTCCGCGTCCCCGCATTACAAAGAGTTAATCCCCTGCTGCAGGCCAGGCTCGTGGCTGACATCACGCCGCAGCCAGATCCCCGTCAGCAATCCCACCAGCGCCAGCGCCATCACATACCAGCAGGGTGCCATCACTGAGACGTTCATCAGCAGCGACACAAAGATGGGTGTCAGCCCGCCGAAGATCGCATAGGAGAGGTTGTAGGAAAATGAGAGTCCGGTAAAACGCACTTCTGCCGGAAAGGCGCGCACCATCACAAAGGGCACCACGCCGACGATACCGACGCTAAGACCCGCCACGCCATAAAGCAGGAAGAGCTGCTGTGGATAGAGGGCGGTCAGGTGATAAAACTGCCAGCTACAGATCGCCAGCAGCAGGCTGCCGACACACAGCGTACGACTGGCACCAAAGCGATCGGCCGCGAGTCCGGCAATAATGCAGCCAATGCAGAGCATCACGGTGGCGATGCTGTTGGCCTGCAGGGTCAGCGCAGGCGCGATGCCCTGCTGTTTTTGCAGCCAGACCGGCGACATCAGGATCACCACCACGATGCAGGCGGAGAGCAGCCAGGTCAGCAGCATAGAGATGACAATCGACTTTTTATGCTCTGCCAGCACGGTCTTCAGCGGCAGAGTTTCAGCCAGCGCTTTACGCTGCTGCATCTCGATAAACACTGGCGTCTCATGCAGCCAGCGACGCAGGTACATCGCGATCAGCCCGAACACGCCGCCGAGGAAGAACGGGATGCGCCAGCCGCCATCATGGATCGCCTGCTGCGACATTGAGGTATTGATCAGCGTGGCTACCAGCGACCCCAGTAAAATGCCGATAGTCAGCCCGGCCGTCAGCGTGCCGCAGGCGATGCCGATACGTTTATAGGGCACGTGTTCCGCGACAAACACCCAGGCGCCCGGCACTTCACCGCCAATCGCCGCGCCCTGTAACATCCGCATCAGCAGCATCAGCAGTGGCGCAGCAATACCAATCGTCTGCCAGGTGGGTAAAGCGCCCATCATCAGGGTCGGCAGCGCCATCAGCAGAATGCTCAGGCTGAACATCTTTTTGCGCCCGAGCTTATCGCCAAAATGCGCCATCACGATGCCGCCCAGCGGACGAGCCAGATAGCCTGCGGCAAAAATGGCAAACGTCTGCAGCTGACGCAGCCATTCCGGAATATCCGAGGGGAAAAAGAGTTCGCCAATCACGGTGGCGAAGAAGACGAAGATAATGAAGTCGTAGAATTCCAGCGCGCCGCCCAGCGCGGCCAGCGCCAGGGTCTTGTAATCCTTACCGGTCAGACGCTGAGTGTGAGTCGGATTCATAATATTCCAGAGGCAAAAGAGATAAGGTTGTAAAGATCTTATTACTATACCGTCAATCTTTTGCCACACCAGCAAGGCTATAGCTTATGCCTGAAATGGGGAATATTTAGTTATTTATCTCATGTATCGCGCTTTTAGGCCGAAATGCTGCTACTACACTGGAATGCGTTTCGACGTAAGGCCCTTCCAGCAACTGTAAACAATAAGGTACAGATGCAAAGATGCCGTGAACTTTTACGTTGCCCTGCTCATCCTTCAGCCCTTCCAGCGTCTCTTTGATCGACTTCGGCTGACCAGGCAGATTGAGGATCAGCGACTGCTTGCGGATCACCCCGACCTGACGCGACAGAATCGCGGTCGGTACGAACTGCAGGCTGATCTGGCGCATCTGCTCACCAAAACCAGGCATTTCACGATCGGCAACGGCTAAGGTGGCATCGGGCGTGACATCGCGTCGGGCCGGACCGGTGCCGCCGGTGGTTAACACCAGATGGCAAAAACGTTCATCGACCAGTTCGCAAATCGCCTGCTCAATCATCGGCTGCTCGTCGGGCACCAGTCGGGACTCAATCTCAAACGGGCTGCTGATTGCGCTGCCGAGCCAGCTCTCCAGCGCGGGAATACCCTGATCCTGATAAATGCCGTTCGCGGCGCGATCGGAGACCGAGATCAGGCCAATGCGTAATGTATTCATGATTAGCTTCGCTGTGATTTACCGCGGTGCGGTTGGAGTAAAAGGGGAATAGCCGAGAGGATAATATAAAGTGAAAGGGTCGGAAAAGGGAAAACCGTGGCAGCCTGCGCCGCCACGGTCAACAGATTACAGCAGTTCTGCCAGCATCTTCTCAAGTTTGCCCTGATCAACGGCAAAATTGCGGATACCTTCTGCCAGCTTCGCAACCGCCATCGGATCCTGGTTGTGCTGCCACAGGAACTCAGACTCGGTCATGCGGGCCGGACGCGCTTTCACTTCGCCGCTGTAGCTCAGTTTACGCTCCAGGGTGCCTTCGCTCTCCGCCAGCTCTTTCAGCAGCGCAGGAGAAATGGTCAGACGGTCACAGCCAGCCAGCTCGATGATTTCGCCGACGTTACGGAAGCTGGCTCCCATCACCACGGTTTCATAGCCGTGCTGCTTGTAGTAGTTGTAGATTTCAGAAACTGAAACCACGCCTGGATCTTCGTGCGCGGCATACTCTTTCTTGTCAGTATTGGCTTTGTACCAGTCGAGGATACGGCCAACAAACGGAGAGATCAGGAACACGCCCGCTTCGGCACAGGCACGCGCCTGAGCAAAGGAGAACAGCAGCGTCAGGTTACAGTTGATACCCTCTTTTTCCAGCTGCTCTGCAGCACGGATGCCCTGCCAGGTAGAGGCCAGTTTGATCAGGATGCGGTCATTGCTGATACCGGCATCATTGTAGAGTTTGATCAGGCTGCGGGCTTTGGCGATGCTGCCTTCAGTGTCGTAAGAGAGACGCGCATCTACTTCCGTCGAGATGCGGCCTGGGATCAGTTTGAGGATTTCCAGACCAATGTTCACGGCCAGCTTGTCAGAAACCAGCTGCAGCTGCTCTTCTTTGTTGCTGCTCTGATCACGCGCCCAGCCGATCGCTTCATCGATCAGTTTACGGTATTCAGGAATTTGCGCGGCGTTGAGAATCAGAGAAGGGTTGGTGGTGGCGTCTTGTGGCTGATACAGCTTCATGGCTGCAATATCACCGGTGTCGGCGACGACGGTGGTGAGCTGACGCAGGGAGGTAAGTTTGTCCGTCATGTTCTTTTCTCTTAGTTAACTGTCAGTGTGAAAAAAGGCTGTTGCGATAATATCACGCGGCAACGGTGGCGCAAGGTCAGGGAATGCCGTTTACGATAGCGCGAACAAATAGGTGTGATTCGTCATTCTTTGCGGCTTTTTTGGTACACTGCGAAGCCTGATAAGCAGCCAATGCCCTGTTAAACCAGGCATTAACCGAGGAAGCAACTATGTTGATGGTGATCTCTCCCGCCAAGACGCTGGATTATGAAAGCCCGCTGGCGACAACGCGTTTCACCCAGCCTGCGCTGTTAGAAAAGTCACAACAGCTGATTGAAATTGCGCGCGAGCTGTCACCCGCCAGCATCGCCTCGTTAATGGGCATCAGCGATAAACTGGCGCACCTCAATGCCGAGCGCTTTAACAGCTGGCAGCCCGATTTTTCCCCTAAGAATGCCCGTCAGGCTATCCTGGCGTTCAAAGGTGATGTCTACACCGGTTTACAGGCAGAGACCTTCAGCGATCAGGATTTCGATTTTGCTCAGCAGCACCTGCGTATGTTATCAGGCCTGTATGGCGTACTGCGTCCACTCGATTTAATGCAGCCTTACCGTCTGGAGATGGGCATTCGCCTGGCGAATCCGGCGGGCAAAGATCTCTACACCTTCTGGGGCGATCTCATCACTGAAACGCTGAATGCCGCGCTGGCGGAACAGGGCGATGAGGTGCTGATCAACCTCGCCTCGGACGAATATTTCCGGGCGGTTAAGCCGAAGACGCTGCAGGCACAGATGATTAAGCCGGTGTTCCTCGACGAGAAGAATGGCAGTTACAAAGTGATTAGCTTCTATGCCAAAAAGGCGCGTGGATTAATGAGTCGCTATGTGATTCAGCAGCGCCTGACGAAGCCGGAACAGCTTAAGGCGTTTGATCTGGATGGCTATCGTTTTGATGCAGCCAGCAGCAGCGAGAGCGAGCTGGTCTTTAAGCGCGCAGAGCAGTAACACCCCGCGCCCTCTGCTTTCCACAAACAGGCTTCCCGCAACCGGGAAGCCTTTCACAGGTTTACTTCAGCAGAAACGCCCGCAGCGAGGCGAAATCACCCTTCATCTGATGCGACAGCAGCGGCAGGTCGGCGCGCTCCGCTAACTCCGGCGGCAGCGTCAGGGTCTGTTCAAGGATCGCTTCCACACTTTCGCGGAATTTCGCCGGATGCGCGGTTCCCAGGAACACACCATACTCCCCTTCCTGCAGCTGATCGCGCAACAGACGCCAGGCGATGGCGGCATGCGGCTCGGAAATGTAGCCCATCTCAGCCAGTTCACGCATGGCGGCGCGCGTGGTCTCATCCGAGACCGCACCACAGGCCAGATCGGTTAAGCGCCAGGTTTTACGGCGGAACAGCTCTTCCACACGCGGCCAGTTATTAGGCTGGCTGACATCCATGGCATTCGACAGCGTAGAGACCGTCTGGTTTGGCTGCCACTCGCCGTTGCCCAGAAAGCGCGGCACCGTGTCGTTGGCGTTGGTGGCGGCGATAAAACGTTTGATCGGCAGGCCCAGCGATTTCGCCAGCAGACCGGCGGTCAAATCACCAAAGTTGCCGCTCGGCACTGACACCACCAGCTGATTACGTTTTTCCTGAGGCAGCTGTGCGACCGCTTCAAAGTAGTAGCAGATCTGCGCCAGCAGGCGGCTGATGTTGATGGAGTTAGCCGAGTTCAGGCCAATCGCGCGCTTCAGCTCTTCGTCATCAAACGCCTGTTTCACCAGCGACTGGCAGGCATCAAAATCGCCGTCGATAGAGATGGTTTCGATGTTGCCGCCCAGGGTACAGAAGAGTTTCTCCTGCAGCGGACTGATTTTGCCCTGCGGATAGAGGATCACCACGCGCACGTTCTTCATGCCGTAAAAGGCGTGCGCCACGGCCGCGCCGGTATCACCGGAGGTGGCGGTCAGAATGGTGATCTGCTCATCTGAGCCTGAGACATACGACAGCATCTGCGCCATAAAACGGCCGCCGAAATCTTTAAACGCCAGCGTCGGGCCGTGGAACAGCTCCAGACAGGCGATATCTTCGCTGACGGCTTTCACCGGGGCCGGAAAAGCAAAAGCGGCTTTAACACGCTCATGCAGCTGCTGGGCCGGAATCTCGTCACCAATGAAAGCCGAGAGAATTTTGCTGCTGCGGCTGACAAAATCCATCTCCAGCATCGCGTCGATGTCGGTCAGTTCAAACTCCGGCAGTTCCAGCGGAAAGAACAGACCCTGCTGCGAACCCAGACCCTGTTTCACCGCCTGGGCGAAGCTGACCTGCTCGTTGTGATCCTTAAGATTGTAGAGTTTCATGCGTTATCCCAATTGTCGTGCGCCAGCCGTGTCGAGACGGCAGATATGGACGAAGCCTTCATCATTCTGCAGATAGTGCTGGCTCAGCCAGTCAGCCATCCGCTGTGCCGTTTCCATCTGATTGCAAACGGCGAAAAGTGTCGGACCAGAGCCTGAGATACCGCACGCCAGTGCGCCAATATCTTTCGCGGCCTGCCGCGCCTCGGTGAAGCCTGGCAGCAGCCGGGTCCTGTAAGGTTCGGCAATCACATCCTGCATAAGTTTAGCTGCCAGCTGCGGCTGACGCGTATGGCAGGCGTGAATGAAGCCAGCCAGCAAGCGGCCATGCCTGATGCAGTCCTCTTTGCGGTACTGCGCCGGTAAAATGGCGCGCGCTTCTGCGGTTGAGACTTTAATGCCCGGATAGGCCATCACCCACAGCCAGTCATCAAAGCCCGGCACCGCCTGGCTGATAATGTCATTCTCCTGCAGCATCAGCTGAATGCCGCCGAGGAAGCAAGGGGCGACATTATCATAGTGCACGCTGCCGGAGATTCGCCCTTCCAGCTCGCCCATCAGGGTCAGTAACGTACTGTCGCTGAGAGGCTTGCCGCAAAACTCGTTCATCGCCATTAAACCGGCCACCACCGAGCAGGCGCTGGAACCCAGCCCGGAGCCGATGGGCATGTTCTTCTCCAGCGTCATCGCCACCGGGATCGCTTTGCCGATTTCCTGGCAGAAACGCTGCCAGCACTGGTAAACAATATTCTCTTTCGGATCGGCGGGCAGCTTACTGACAAAACGTCCGGCGTTGGTCAGTGAAAACTGCTCTGCCGCTTCTACGGAGACGCAGTCACCCAGCAGGGAGCCATCTACCGGCGAAACCGCCGCGCCCAGCACATCGAAGCCGACGCTGACGTTACCAATCGAGGCCGGTGCGTAAATTTTTACCATGATTAAACTCCCAACTTCCATGACAGTGTCCGCAGCAGGTCGGCAAAGACACCGGCCGCTGTGACATCATTTCCTGCACCGTATCCGCGCAGCACCAGCGGAATCGGTTGATAGTAGCGGCTGTAAAACGCCAGCGCATTCTCGCCGTTTTTCACCTTATAGAGTGGATCGTTGCCGTCAACGGCGTCGATCTTCACTTTGCAGATGCCGCCCTCTTCAATCACGCCAACATAGCGCAATACTTTGCCCTCATCCTGCGCCTGCGCAACCCGGGCGGCAAAAGCGTTATCCAGCTCAGGCAGACGCTGCATAAACTGCTCAATGTCCTGGATTTCGGTCAGGCTGGCGGGCAGCAGCGGCTCAATCTCAATGTCGCTCAGCTCCAGCTGATGACCCGCTTCACGGGCAAGGATCAGCAGCTTACGCGCCACATCGGTGCCGGAGAGGTCGTCACGCGGATCGGGCTCGGTAAAGCCCATCTCACGCGCCATCGTTGTCGCCTGCGACAGTGACATTCCGTCATCCAGTTGGCCGAAAATGTAGGACAGCGAGCCAGAGAGGATACCGGAGAAGCGCAGCAGCTCATCACCGGCGTTCATCAGATTCTGCAGGTTTTCGATCACCGGCAGTCCGGCTCCGACGTTGGTATCATAAAGGAATTTACGCCGCGATTTGGCAGCGGCGGCGCGCATCTGCTGATAGTAATTCCAGGAGGAGGTGTTGGCCTTTTTGTTTGGCGTCACCACATGGAAACCTTCGCTGAGAAAGTCAGCATACTGATCGGCGACCGCCTGGCTGGAAGTACAATCCACAATCACCGGATTGAGCAGGTGATACTCTTTAACCAGACGGGTAAGACGACCAAGATTGAACGGCTCTTTCGCTTCGCCTAATGCCGCCTGCCAGTTGCTTAAATCAATGCCGTGGACGTGGGTTAACAGCGCACGGGAGTTAGCGATGCCGCAGACGCGCAGGTCGATATGCTTTTTCTTCAGCCACGCCTGCTGGCGATGTAACTGATCCAGCAGCGCGCCGCCGACGCCGCCGACGCCGACCACAAACACTTCGATCACCTGATCGGTGGCGAACAGCATCTGATGCACCACGCGAACCCCGGTGATCACTTCATCATTGTTCACCACCACCGAGATTGAACGCTCGGAGGAGCCCTGAGCAATCGCCACGATATTGATATTGGCGCGCGCCAGCGCCGAGAAGAATTTGGCTGAAATGCCGCGCAGCGTGCGCATGCCATCGCCCACCACTGAAATCACCGCCAGGTTTTCAATGATATCCAGCGGATCCAGCAGGCCATCTTTCAGCTCCAGGTAGAACTCCTCCTCCAGCACCTGACGCGCCCGCGCCAGCTCGCTCTGCGGCACGCAGAAACTGATGCTGTATTCGGAAGAGGATTGGGTGATCAACACCACCGAGATGCCGGTGCGCGACATCGCCGCAAAGACTCTGGCCGCCATCCCGACCATCCCTTTCATGCCAGGACCGGAGACGTTGACCATCGCCATATTATTCAGGTTGGTGATGCCTTTTACCGGGTTCTCATCCTGTTCGCCTTCTGCTCCAATCAGGGTGCCGGGTGCCTGCGGATTGGCCGTGTTTTTGATCAGGCAGGGGATCTGAAACTGGGCAATGGGCGCGATGGTGCGGGGATGCAGTACTTTGGCGCCGAAATAGGAGAGCTCCATCGCCTCCTGATAGGACATCGACTTCAGCAGGCGCGCATCCGGCACCTGACGCGGATCGCAGGTATAGACGCCATCCACATCAGTCCAGATTTCACAGCAGTCGGCGCGCAGACAGGCGGCCAGCACAGCGGCTGAATAGTCAGAACCGTTACGGCCCAGTACGACCAGCTCGCCTCGCTCGTTACCAGCCGTGAAGCCTGCCATCAGGATCATGTTCTGCGGCGGAATCTGACTCGCTTCAATGCGACGGGTTGATTCGGCGATATCAACAGTGGATTCAAGGTAGTGGCCGACCGCCAGCAATTTCTCCACCGGATCGACCACGCTGACCTCATGGCCACGCGCCTGCAGCAGCGCTTCCATGATCGCAATCGAGAGTTTTTCACCGCGGCAGATAATCGCCGCGTTGACGCTGTCCGGGCACTGCCCCAGCAGGCTGATACCGTGCAGAACCTGCTTCAGCTGCGCAAACTCCAGGTCAACGCGGGTTTTCAGTCGATCGTACTCAAAGCCCGGCTGCGCGTCAGCCAGTCCCTGCAACAGCTCGCTGAAGATGCGTTCGGCGTCGCTGATATTCGGCAAAGCATCCTGACCACTGATGGTTTTTTCAATCATCGCCACCAGATGGTTAGTGATCTTTGCTGGCGCAGAGAGCACGGTTGCAACCTGTCCTTGTTGCGCATTACTTTCCAGAATGTCAGCGACGCGAAGAAACCGCTCCGCATTCGCTACCGAGGTCCCGCCGAATTTCAGCACTCGCATAATATAAACTCTCCTGAATTTAAGCCGAAAAAAAAGCCCGCACTGTTTAGGTGCGGGCTTATTTTCTGTTTTTCCTGTATGCGTCAGCCCGCACCGTTACCTGTGGTAATGGTGGTGGTAATAATTGTGGTGTTCAGGCTGATTTTACGCATTTAGATTTATTTTCTGTCTGTTTTTGTCTGTCCGTCTTGCTTCCAGAAGTAAAGCAAAGCGCACATTAAGTCAACCCGATTTGTCCGGCGGACAGATTTCCACCACTGCGCACAGCCACCGGTGAAAGCGTGAAACGCTGTTCGATCGGTTGCGATGCAGAAATTCCCTGCGATCTGTTGCTGTAAAATCAGCTTTTTGCCGAGGATTTATCTGTGAGTTTTTTTTCAATATCGTGCAGCAGACGATGCAGCATCGCACTGTCGCGCTGTTCCAGCAGCCCCACCCGCTGATCAATCCAGTCTGACAGCTTCTCATCATCACTGACCTCCAGTTGCGCCAGCAGCTGATGGAAACGCTGACGCAGCGCCTGCAACTGCTGCCCATCCGCCGCAGAGGCTTTTGATGCCTCAACCTGATTCAGCTTCGACAGCTGATAGCAGTAGACCATCACCGCCTGTCCGAGATTGAGTGAAGGATAGTCATTCGCCATCGGGATGCCGGTCAGCAGGTCTACCTGCTCCAGCTCCTCGTTGGTCAGCCCGCTATCTTCGCGGCCAAACACCAGCGCCATACTGTTTACCCACTGGCGTTTCTCCAGCAATTGCGTTTCAACCTGCTCCGGTGTGGCGTAATAACGAAACTTTGCCCGGCTGCGCGCGGTGGTCGCGACCGAAAAATCGATGTCCGCTAACGCGTCGGCCAGGGTTGCAAAGGTCTGAACGTTGTCGAGAATTTCGCCGGCACCATGTGCCACCCGGCGCGCTGCGGGATCCTGCCAGGCGTCACTGGCAACGATGCGCAGCTGACTGAATCCCATGGTTTTCATGGCACGCGCCGCAGCGCCGATATTTTCTGGCCGCGCGGGCGAGACGAGAATCAGGGGAAAAAGCATATTTATTCCATTGGTCCATTAACATAACGCCATATTAACATGGCTGTTAATGATTCAGTCGCCAGAAGGTAATAAGAAAATCGTGTGTTAACCATGTTAAAACTGGTTAAAAGTGATGGCCTGAATCTTTTTATCCCTGAAACGAGCTTTATTAAAGAAATCATTATTAAAGCATTTAACTTCAACGAGATAGAATGTGATTTCCGGCGGGTTTTATTTTGGCCCGACTGCGTAAAAAATGTAACGAAAATGATGCTTTTTGTGAGCTAAACAGGCAATCTGCGAGAAGTTTTTCACAAAAGTGTTAACGTGCTACAATTGCATTTGATATAAGTCAACGAAGCGTTGTTTTTATGCTTATCGGTTGTAGTTGGTGCTGTTAGGTTGCTGTTAATACAGTTAGGATATGCGCCATTATCATTAACGCCCGGGGCATGCAATTTTCATCCTGACTGGCTGAGCTAATACTGTTGTTGACGTTGATAGATGGCTTATCAAAATATGATTTCGTACAACGGTTCAGCGCGGCCCGCCGCTCTCGATGATGGAGAACGCCATACCGCTGTACGCCCTGTTTTCAATTTGTTGGCAAATTTTAGGTAGCTAAACATGCAGACCCCGCACATTCTTATCGTTGAAGACGAACTGGTCACGCGTAATACCCTCAAGAGTATTTTTGAGGCGGAAGGTTATGTGGTGTATGAGGCGACTGATGGTGCTGAAATGCATCAGGTGCTGACCGACAATGACGTTAACCTGGTCATCATGGACATCAACCTGCCCGGTAAAAACGGCCTGTTGCTGGCCCGTGAACTGCGTGAGCAGGCCAATGTCGCCCTGATGTTCCTGACCGGCCGTGACAACGAAGTCGATAAAATTCTTGGTCTGGAAATTGGCGCTGACGACTACATCACCAAACCGTTTAATCCGCGTGAGCTGACTATTCGTGCCCGCAACCTGCTGTCGCGCACCATGAATCTGGCCATGCCAGGCGAAGAGCGTCGTCAGGTAGAGAGCTACAAGTTCAACGGTTGGGAGCTGGATATCAACAGCCGCTCACTGATCAACCCGAACGGCGAGCACTACAAACTGCCACGCAGTGAGTTCCGCGCCATGCTGCACTTCTGCGAAAACCCGGGTAAAATTCAGACCCGTGCCGATCTGCTGAAAAAAATGACCGGCCGCGACCTCAAGCCACACGATCGCACTGTCGATGTCACCATCCGTCGTATTCGTAAGCATTTCGAATCAACGCCGGACACGCCAGAGATCATCGCCACCATTCATGGTGAAGGTTATCGCTTCTGCGGTGACCTGCAGGATTAAACCCCTGTCAGACGCGGCAAATAAAAAACGCCCCTGCGGGCGTTTTTTTTGTCCTTAGTGTGACGGCATGATCAGTGCCACGGCATAATCGGCACGGCGCTGATCGCATTTTTCGGTGAGCCATCAACCACTTTATCGGAATAGGTCAGATAGACCAGGGCGTTGCGCTTTTTGTCGAAGAAGCGTACAACCTGCAGCTTCTTGAAGATCAATGAGGTGCGCTGGCGGAATACCACTTCACCCTCTGCTTTGCCCTGCGCGATTTTATCACTCAGTTCGACCGGACCCACCTGCTGACAGGAAATCGCGGCATCAGAGGTATCTTCTGCCAGACCCAGTCCGCCTTTAATACCCCCGGTTTTCGCCCGGCTGATATAACAGGTTACATTTTTAACGTCCGGATCATCGAAAGCCTCAACGACAATCTTGTGGTCAGGCCCGAATATCTTGAATACCGTATCAACAGAGCCAATCTGTTCGGCAAACAGCGGGCTGGAAAAGGTCAGCGTGGTCAGCGCAGCGATCATAAGTCGGAATATTGTCATGGAGTTACCATTGCAAATGGAATAGATGAGAATGTAATGTACTGTTAATCGAGTTAATGACCAAACCAAAACGGGTTGAAGCCCGTACTGATTTAGCACAACCTTCCCCGGAAAACGGCCCACGTCTTTTGAGCAATGAGTGCTAATATTCTTCGAATGCGTTTAGCTGCACCACCAGAGTATGAGGATGTTTTATGGACCAAGCCGGTATCATTCGCGATTTGCTTGTCTGGCTGGAGAGCCATCTGGATCAACCCCTTTCACTGGACAATGTTGCCCAGAAAGCCGGTTACTCTAAATGGCATTTACAGAGGATGTTTAAAGACGTAACCGGACACGCAATAGGTGCCTATATTCGTGCGCGTCGTCTGTCTAAAGCCGCCGTGGCGCTGCGCCTGACCAGCCGCCCGATTCTGGACATCGCACTGCAGTATCGTTTTGATTCACAACAGACTTTTACTCGCGCATTCAAGAAGCAGTTTGCTCAGACACCGGCGTGGTATCGCCGCTCTTCAGACTGGAACTCATTCGGTATTCGTCCCCCTATTCGCCTGGATGATGAGACGCAGCCGGAACCGGCTTTCGTCACCTTACCGGAGACGGTGCTGGTAGGACAAACCCAGAACTACACCTGTATTCTGGAGCAGATTTCCAGCTACCGCGACGAAATGCGTATTCATTTCTGGAAGCAGTTCCTGCTGGAAACCGACACGGTGCCGCCGGTACTGTATGGCCTGCATCAGGTGCGCGCCAGCCAGGACAAAGATGATGAGCAGGAGATTCTCTACACCACGGCGGTGCCTGCTGACAGCGCGGTCAACCTGCACTCCGGGCAGAACGTGATTCTGGAAGCGGGCGACTACGTGCAGTTCACTTATACCGGCCCGCGCGTCAATCTGCAGGAGTTTATTCTGCTGCTCTATGGCACCTGCATGCCGACGCTGGGGCTGACCCGCCGTCAGGGACAGGACATCGAACGCTTTTACACCGATGGCGGTAAAAAACGCGCTGAGCCACCGACCGAGATCCGTTGCGAATATCTGATTCCCATTCGCCGCCAGACCGTAGCCAGCTGACGTTAAGGCTGCCGTCATCGCGACGGCAGCCTCAGGTAAATCAGCGTTGAAGCTCGTCGAGTGCAGGCGCATCCAGATGGGAAATATCCCCCGCCGTCTCGACAATCCAGCCTTCTGCCAGCCAGGCGCTCTGCTGATAATCAACACGTGAGAGTGAGCAATTGCGCAGACGCAGACGACGTTCCGCATAGGCGGGCAGACCGAGAATCGTGCTGACCAGCGCCCCCAGCGCCATACCGTGACTGACGAGCAGTGGACGGCTTCCGGCAGGAAGATCGAGACAGGCATTCAGCGCGGCGTGCATGCGCGTCGCCATCTCAGTCATCGACTCCCCTTCAGGAATACGGCCCCCTTCGGTGCCGTTGACCAGCGTGGCGCGCCACTGCTCTTCTTCCGCGGTTAAGCCATCCAGCGGACGCTTCTCCAGCACCCCCATATTCAGCTCACGCAACCGCGGATCAAGCGTGACTGAGCAACCGCAGGCATCCGCAATAATCTCCGCGGTGCGGCGCGTTCGCCCCAGATCGCTGGCAATAATGTGCGTAATGCCCAGATGTTTCACGCGCTCACCCACCTGCCAGGCTTGCTGCTCACCTTTTTCCGTCAGCGGACTGTCGGACTGACCCTGAATGCGACGCTCCGCATTCCATACCGTTTCACCGTGACGAACAAGATAGACCTGTAGCATGTTAGTTTCCGTTATACTGCGACAAAAATCGCTTTAGAGCTTACCCCATCAGGCGTCATTGTTGCAGTCAGTCTGCACACGGAGAGCGCGAAACAACCGGCGCGTACGGAAAGTACGTGAGGATTGTGAGCACTGCCCGGGTTCAGAATGACAAATCAAACAGCCCGATGGACCAGGCGCTTAATCACCTGAGGGTTCAACCAATTATGTACCATGTTGTCGCAGCCACCACCAATCCAGCGAAAATTCATGCGATTGCTCAGGCATTCAACGACGTTTTCGGCGAGGGATCCTGCCATATTGAAGGGGTCGAGGTCGATAGCGGCGTAGCAGCACAACCGTTAACCCATCTCGAAACGCGAACTGGCGCACGTCAGCGCGTGATGAATGCCCGGCAGGTCCGGCCAGAAGCGGCGTTCTGGGTAGCGATTGAGGCGGGCATTGAAGATGACAGCGCGTTTGCCTGGATGGTGGTAGAAAATCAGAAGCAGCGCGGCGAATCGCGCTCGGCCAGTTTCACCCTGCCGCCGGTGGTGCTGGCGGGTCTGCGTGAAGGGCGGGAGCTGGGCGACGAGATGGCGCGGTTAACCGGCATCGAAAATATTAAACACCAGGGTGGCGCTATCGGGGCGTTCACAAACGGCCTGCTCAGCCGCTCCAGTGTTTATCATCAGGCACTGATTCTGGCGCTCTGCCCGTTCATCCATCCGCTTTACCAGCAGTGATCAGGCGCGTCCCAGACGCGCCTCCAGCCAGCGTTTCAGCTCCGGCGGCGCCTCTTTCAGGCTGTTCGAGCCTCGTGTAATGGTCGCAATGCCAACGCCGAGCTCATTTTTCAGTTCGCGCTGGCTCATCTCGCCGTTCATTAACTCTTCGATAATCCGCAGACGGGTGCCGAACGCTTCCCGCTCGTCGGGCGTCATCATCAGTTGCATCAGTGGCAGCGCATGACCATCAGCAAAGGCCTGCTGCATCAGCACGACAAAGCGTTGCCAGCTATCTTGTGCCGGATGCGCATCGGTGGGGGAATCAGAATGGGTCATGAAGAGGCTTCCGTACTCGCTAAAGAGTACGGAAGCTTAGCACAGCTAGTAACGGCGATTCCACTCAGCATCTGACAGGATCTTGTCAGGCTTGCCCATGAAGTGACGATAGTAGGCGTCGTACGCCAGCACATTCTTCACATAGCCACGCGTTTCAGAGAACGGGATGGTCTCGATAAACGCGACGGCATCAAGATTGCCTGCACTGGTTTTCTGCCAGCTTCGCACCCGGCCCGGCCCGGCATTGTAGGCCGCCGAGGCGAAAATCCGGTTCTGATTGAACTGCTGATAGACATATTCCAGATACTGGGTGCCGATCTGAATATTGGTTTCCGGATCGAGCAGCTGGCTGGTGTTGCTGTAGCCAGGGATGTTGTACATCTTCACGGTATGCGCCGCCGTGGCAGGCATAATCTGCATCAGACCGCTGGCGCCGACCGGTGAACGCGCTTTCGGATTCCAGGCGCTCTCCTGACGCGAAATCGCCATCGCATAGCTCGGCGGGATCTGCTTCACCGCGGTGTTGCGCTCATAGACGCTCTGCCACGCCAGCGGGAAACGCTCTTTCAGGCTGTCCCACATTTTGGCCGTGATGGTCGCCTGCACGCTGAGATCCCACCAGTCCTGCTCATTGGCGTAGCGCGCCAGCATCTGCTGCTGCGTGTGTGTGCGGCTGCCGATCAGATTGCTCCACTCGCTGCGCGCCAGGTTATCCAGTCCCCAGTACATCAGCTCGCGAACGCGGGCCAGCTCCGGTCCCTGCACCGTGGCACTGTCAGGCTTCGGCGCTTCATCCACCTGCAACGGGTAGTCAACGCCCAGCCGCTGCGCGGCCACCATTGGATAGAAGCCACGCGCCTGCATCAGTTTGCGCAGGATCTCTTCCGCTTCCTCTTTGCGATCTTTCTCAAACAGCAGATCGGCCTGCCAGTACTGCCACTCATCTTTCTCCTTGGCTTCCAGCGGCAGACGGGCGATCCAGGTATTGAGGCCGCGTCGGTCATGCTGAGAGAGTGCCAGTCGTACCCGGCGTTCTACCAGCGCGGTAGACTCGCTGTTCATCACCACCGCATCGCGCCAGCGTGCCTGCTCAGAGGTGAGATCGCTGCCCATCATGCGCCAGACCACAATCTCCTTCAGCGCCTGCTCATCCTCCGGCCCCATCTTCTGCGCCCGGACCAGGATCGGAATCAGGCTGCGGGCATTTTCCATGTCCTGCCGCGCCACACGCGTAAAGGCGTAAATCGTCGCCTGGCGGGTAAAGTCGGTTGGTCCGACGGCGCTGGCGAAGGTGCTGACCGTTAACGGATCCTGCTGCAGGGCCTGTATCGCGTCAGACATGGTCTGATAGTCAGTTGGCAACGTTTTCGCCAGATAGCTCACCAGGCTGTCGTTGCCTGCTTTCATCGCCAGCCGGATACGCTCCAGGATCGTAATTGGCGAAATCTGACCGGACGCCTGCCAGACCGAAAAGAGCTTATCGCAGTCCGCGGGCAGCGCCGTGCCACGCAGCCAGATCTGCTTCGCGCCGTCAAACGCGGCCTGCTGCTGACCGGTGGCCCATTTGGCGTAATACCAGTTACAGCGTGCCTGCACCGGCTTAGGTTCGGTCGGACTGAAGTTCAGCACACCCTGCCAGTCCTGTCGGTAAGCCAGCACATTAATAAAGCGGGTGCTGAGCGAACGCGCGGGTGGCAACGTAGGATACTGGCGAATAAAGTTCTGTACCGCCAGGGTGGTCTCCTGATCGAGATCCTGTGCCAGCAGGCGATATTGCAGATAAGGATAGAGCGGATAATCCTGTAGCGTGGGCAATAGCTGATCCACGGTGGCCATCTGATTGCTGTCCCAGGCCTGTTTAATTTGTTGATAACGTTGCCGTTGTTGATCAAGCGAATCGGCCCATGCGCTGCTGGCCGTGCCGGCCATGCAGATCCCTATTATCCAGTTACGCCACTTCACCACGTAAATCTCCTCTGTTGCTGGGGCCGGCGAGTTGCCAGACAGTCTTCATGCTAACCAGGCCACCGGACTCTTGCCATGTTCTTCACAAAATTTACGCACACGAAAGGTAAACGCACCGTCATCGCTCAGCGTGCGCGCCGTAATTGTGCAAATTATCATCAGAAAATCTTATCACTGCACGCATTAAACTGTTGAATCATTGCGTTAAAAAGTGGCACAGCCTTTGCTCTGTTGAATTCCATCTTGTATACCAGCTGGAATTCTTCGTATGACTTCAACCTTTGGCCTGACGCTTCACGCCTGGCAGCAGCGCTATCAGCAGGCGCCGCAACAGATTACCTCACTGCTGAACGCCCACCTGGCGGCTCTCGACACACACGATAATGCCTGGATCTATCTGGCGACACCGGAGCAGTTAGCGGCTCAGATTGAGCCACTGCTGGCGCACTATCAGCGCGATCCCGGATCGCTGCCGCTGTTTGGTGTTCCCTTCGCCGTCAAAGACAACATTGATGTGGCGGGCTGGCCGACCAGCGCCGCCTGCCCCGCCTTTACCTATACCGCCAGCGAAGACGCGGTAGCGGTCGCCCGGCTGAAAGCCGCCGGCGCGATAGTCATCGGCAAAACCAACCTCGATCAGTTCGCTACCGGCCTGGTGGGCACCCGCTCCCCGTTTGGCGCGGTCAGTAACACCTTTGATGCCGATTACGTCAGTGGCGGCTCCAGCTCCGGCTCCGCGTCGGTGCTGGCGCGCGGGCTGGTCGCCTTTTCACTGGGCACCGATACTGCGGGATCGGGCCGCGTTCCGGCGGGCTTTAACAATATTGTCGGACTGAAGCCGACCAAGGGCTGGTTCTCTGCACGCGGCGTGGTGCCCGCCTGCCGCCTCAACGACACGATTTCCGTGTTTGCGTTGACGGCAGAAGATGCCTTTAGCGTCGCCAGCGTCATGGGTGGCTATGATGCCGGTGACGCCTATTCGCGCATTAATCCGCGCACCGCCCCGGCCAGCCTGCCCGTCCATCCCCATTTTGCGGTACCTTTGAACCCGGAGTTTTTTGATGATGCCGCCGCCGAAGCCGCCTGGGACCAGGCGCTGGAGGCATTGCAGGCGGGTGGCGTGACGCTGCACCCTATCGACTTCACCCCGTTCCGGAAGCTGGCTGAACAGCTCTACTACGGTGCCTGGGTCGCCGAACGCACGGCGGCGGTGGGCGGGATGCTCGATCGCCCGGCGGAGATGGATCCGGTGGTACACGAGATTATCGCCAGTGGCCTGAAATACAGCGCAGTCGATGCCTATAAGGCGGAGTATCTGCGGGCCGAACTGACGCGTCAGATTCAGCAGACGCTGGCACAGTTTGACGCGCTGGTGGTGCCGACCTCGCCCACGATTCATACCCTGGAGGAGATGAAGCAGGAGCCGATTCACTTCAACTCGCAGTTCGGCACCTATACCAACTTTACCAACCTTGCCGACCTCGCCGCGCTGGCGCTGCCCGCACCGTTTCGCAATGACGATCTCCCGGCAGGCATCACGCTGATTGCGCCCGCCTGGCACGATCGGGCGCTGGCTGAGTTTGGCATTCGCTGGCAGCAGCAGCTTGCTCTGCCGCTGGGCGCGACCGGCCAGCCCTGCCCTGCCTGGCGCACCAGCCTGCCCGCCTCCGCCGACCATGTCCGGCTGGCGGTAGTGGGCGCGCATCTCACCGGAATGCCGCTTAATTTCCAGCTCACCGATCGCCATGCCGTCTGGGTGGAAGAGACGAAAACCGCGCCACACTATCGCCTGTTTGCCCTGCTGGAGGGCGCGATCAAAAAACCCGGCCTGATGCGTGACGAACAGGGCGCCGCTATCACCGTAGAGCTGTGGGATATCCCGCTGGCGCGCTTTGGTGAGTTTGTAGCGGAGATTCCCGCACCGCTGGGCATCGGCAGCCTGACGCTGGCGGATGGGCGGGTGGTGAAAGGCTTTATCTGCGAAGGCGCGGCGCTGAACAACGCGCTGGAGATTACTGAGACGGGCGGCTGGCGCAACTGGCTGGCATCACAGGGGAGTCACTGATCATGTTCACCACCGTACTGATTGCCAACCGCGGCGAAATCGCCTGCCGCGCCATTCGGACGCTGAAGCGCCTGGGCGTCAAAAGTGTCGCGGTCTATTCAGATGCTGACCGCAACGCGCAGCACGTTAAGCAGGCGGATATCGCTATCGCGCTGGGCGGCGATAAAGCCAGCGACAGCTATCTGCGCATCGACAAAATTCTGGCGGCGGCTCAGCAGAGCGGCGCCCAGGCTATCTGGCCGGGCTACGGTTTTCTTTCAGAAAGCCAGCCGTTTGCCGAAGCCTGTGAAGCGGCAGGGATCGCCTTTGTCGGCCCCACCGCGCAGCAGATTGGTGAGTTCGGCCTTAAGCACCGTGCCCGTGAGCTGGCAGCCAGTGCGGGTGTACCAATGACGCCCGGCACACCGCTGCTTGCGTCGCTGGAGGAGGCAATACAGGCGGCCGATAAGATCGGCTATCCGGTGATGCTGAAAAGCACGGCGGGCGGCGGCGGCATTGGCCTGACGCGCTGCGCCGACGCCGGTGCGCTCGCCAGCGCCTGGGAGAGCGTACGCCGTCTTGGCGAGCAATTCTTCAGTGATGCGGGCGTGTTTCTGGAGCGCTGCATCGATCGCGCCCGCCACGTAGAAGTGCAGATTTTTGGTGACGGTAACGGCACTGTGGTCGCGCTGGGTGAACGCGACTGCTCACTGCAGCGCCGCAATCAAAAGGTGGTGGAAGAGACGCCCGCGCCCGGCCTGTCTCTGGCGACGCGTGACGCCCTGCTCGCCTCGGCGGTGCGGCTCGGCGACCGGGTTAACTACCGCAGCGCAGGCACCGTGGAGTATATCTACGACGTCGACCAGCAGGCCTTTTACTTTCTGGAAGTGAACACCCGCCTGCAGGTGGAGCATCCGGTCACTGAGTGCGTCACCGGACTCGATCTGGTGGAGTGCATGTTGCAGGTGGCGGCGGGCGATGCGGTTGACTGGTCACGTCTGCAGCAGGCGCCGCAGGGCGCCGCCATTGAAGTGCGGCTCTATGCGGAAGATCCACTCAAGAACTTTCAGCCCAGCCCCGGCCTGCTAACCGGCGTAACTTTCCCTGACGGCGTGCGGGTCGACAGCGGCATCGAAACCGGCAGCGAGGTCTCCAGCTTCTACGATCCGATGATCGCCAAACTGATCGTGCATGCCGACACCCGCGATGCGGCGCTGGAAAAACTTCGCCATGCGCTGGATGCCACTCAGCTGCACGGCATCGCCACCAACCTCGACTATCTGCGCCAGATTACCGCCAGCGACGCGTTTCGCAGCGGCAACGTCTGGACGCGCTACCTCGACAGCGTGGTGCCTGCCTCCTCCGTGGTGGAAGTGCTGCAACCCGGTACCTTCAGTTCGGTTCAGGACTATCCTGGCCGCCTCGGCTACTGGGATATCGGCGTGCCGCCTTCTGGCCCGATGGATGACTTCGCTTTCCGGCTGGCTAACCGCATCGTCGGTAATCATGACGCGGCGGCGGGGCTGGAATTTACCCTGCAGGGGCCGACGCTGCGTTTCCACTGTGATGCCATCGTGGCGCTGACCGGTGCTGACTGCGACGCCACGCTGGAGGGCGAACCGGTCAGCACCTGGCAGCCGCTGGCGGTGAAAGCGGGAGAGACTCTGGCGCTGGGACGCGCCCGGACGGGCTGCCGCAGCTATCTGGCCGTGCGTAACGGCTTCGACGTGCCGGAGTATCTGGGCAGCCGCAGCACCTTTTCGCTGGGCCAGTTTGGCGGTCACGCCGGACGCACCCTGCGGGTTGCCGATATGCTGGCGATCTCCCAGCCTGAGCGGGCAGCCTGCACCACGCCTGCCCCGGTCAGCGATCCGCAGCCGCTCGATGCGGCGCTGATTCCGCACTACGGCAGCGAGTGGCGCATCGGCGTGCTCTACGGCCCGCACGGCGCACCGGATTTCTTCACCCAGGCCGCCATCGATGCGTTCTTTGCCAGTGACTGGCAGGTGCACTACAACTCCAACCGCCTCGGCGTGCGGCTGGTCGGCCCGAAACCGACCTGGACCCGCGCCAACGGCGGCGAAGCGGGCCTGCATCCCTCCAACGTTCACGACTGTGAATATGCCATTGGTGCGGTCAATTTCACCGGCGACTTCCCGGTGATCCTGACGCACGACGGCCCAAGCCTCGGCGGCTTTGTCTGTCCGGTGACCATCGCCAAAGCCGAGCTGTGGAAAGTAGGCCAGGTTAAACCTGGCGACACCATCCGCTTCCACCCCATCACCGCAGACGATGCGCTGGCGCGGGAAAAAGCGCAGATGCATCTGATTGAGACATTGCGGCCTGAGCATCCGCCCACGTTTGCCGTGCCGTCACTGGCCGAAACCGCCCACGGCTCCGCCACGATTCTGGCCGCTCTGGAGGCCACGACCAGCACGCCGAAAGTGGTCTATCGCCAGGCGGGCGACAAATATGTGCTGATTGAGTATGGCGACAATGTGCTGGATCTGGCGCTGCGTCTGCGTGTCCATCTGCTGATGAATGCGCTGACGGCGCAGGCGGAGCCCGGCGTAGAGGAGCTGTCGCCTGGCGTGCGTTCGCTGCAGGTGCGCTACGACAGCCGCATCATTAACCAGTCCCGGCTGATGTCACTGCTGCTGGCGCTGGAAGCGACGCTGGGCGACGTCAGCACGCTGAAAGTACCCTCCCGCGTGGTGTGGATGCCGATGGCATTTGAAGACAGCGCCACGCTGGGCGCCGTCAGCCGCTATCAGGAGACGGTGCGCGCCAGCGCCCCCTGGCTGCCCAACAACGTGGACTTTATCCAGCGGATTAACGGCTTAAGCAGCCGCGATGAGGTGCGCGACACCCTGTTCAACGCCAGCTATCTGGTGCTGGGGCTGGGCGACGTCTACCTTGGCGCGCCCTGTGCCGTTCCGATCGATCCGCGCCATCGCCTGCTGAGTTCCAAATACAGTCCGGCGCGCACCTTCACCGCCGAAGGCACCGTAGGGATCGGCGGCATGTACATGTGCATCTACGGCATGGATTCGCCCGGCGGCTATCAGCTGGTGGGCCGCACGCTGCCCATCTGGAATACCTTCCTGAAAAACCCGCAGTTCGCTACCGATGCGCCGTGGCTGCTGCGCTTCTTCGATCAGGTGCGCTTCTATCCGGTGAGTGAAACCGAACTGACCCAGCTGCGCGAAGATTTCCGCGAAGGCCGTGCCAGCCTGCGTATTGAAGAGACGCAGTTTGATTTTGCCGCCCACCAGCAGTTCCTTGCCGACCACGCCGCTGATATTGCAGCGTTCCGCCAGCGCCAGGCCGCCGCCTTTGAACAGGAAGTGCAGCTATGGGCGCAGGAGGAGCAGAACGCGCCGCCGGAGGAGGATGAAACGCGCGCCAGCGCCAGCGAAGAGGAGGAGAACGGGCTGGCGGTGCAGGCAGATCTCAATGGCAACATCTGGAAAGTGCTGGTGCAGCCGGGCGACGAGGTCAGCGCCGGGCAGACGCTGATTATCGTAGAGGCGATGAAGATGGAGCTGGCGATTGTCGCCCCGCAGGCCGGTCGTGTGACGCGGATTGCCTGCCAGGCGGGCCGTCCGGTCAGTCCTGGCGATAACCTGCTGTGGCTGGAATAAGGAGCGGTAATGACAACGCAACCCCACTCCCCTAAAGCCCGCCCGGAAGCGCTGGCGGAACGGGTTTATCAGGCGCTGAAGGACGATATCTTCGCCTTTCGCCTGATGCCCGGCGATCGCTTCAGCGAAAGCGAAATCGCCGGACGGATGGCGGTCAGCCGCACCCCGGTCCGTCAGGCGCTGTTCCGGCTGGAACGCGAAGGCTTTGTCGACGTCTGGTTTCGCAGCGGCTGGCAGATTAAGAACTTCGATTTCGCCTGGTTCGAATCGCTGTATGACCTGCGCACCGTGCTGGAGTGCGAGGCGGTCAAACGCCTCTGCGCCCTGCCCGCGCCGCAGTGTGCCGCGCTGTTAAACGAACTGAACCAGTTCTGGTGCGAGGCGGAGGCGCTTACAGAGGGCCTGGTAGTGTCGCAGCATGACGAAGCGTTTCACATGACGCTGGTGGCGGCAGCGGGTAACCCGGAGATGGCACGCATTCACGCCGAACTCACCGAGAAGATCCGCATTATCCGCCGGCTCGACTTCACTCGTGACGATCGCATCTGTGCCACTTATCAGGAACATGCACAGATTTTACAGGCGATTTTTCAGCAGCAGACCGCCGGGGCGCAACGCATCCTGACCGATCACATCGCCGTGAGTAAGGCGGAGGTCAGAAAGATCACGCTGCACCGCCTTCAGCAGGCCCGGCTCCAGCTCACCGAATAACACAACAACTACTCAGGGGTTTCAGATGATGAAAAGACGTTCTTTGATCAAGGCTTTCGCCCTCTCCGCCACCGTTGTCAGCATGGGGTTCGCCTGGAGTGCGCAGGCGGCTGACACCATCAAAGTGGGGATCATGCATTCGCTCTCCGGCACCATGGCGATTTCGGAAACGCCGCTGAAAGATGTGGCGCTGATGACCATTGATGAGATCAACGCCAAAGGAGGCGTGCTGGGGAAAAAGCTGGAGCCGGTGGTAGTCGATCCCGCCTCTAACTGGCCGCTGTTTGCCGAGAAGGCGCGGCAGCTGCTGACTCAGGATAAGGCGGCGGTGGTGTTTGGCTGCTGGACCTCGGTGTCGCGCAAATCGGTGCTGCCGGTGTTTGAAGAGCTGAACGGCCTGCTGTTCTATCCGGTGCAGTATGAAGGGGAAGAGATGTCACCCAACGTCTTCTACACCGGCGCTGCGCCTAACCAGCAGGCGATTCCGGCCGTGGAGTATCTGATGAGCGAAGATGGCGGCAGCGCGAAACGCTTCTTCCTGCTTGGCACCGACTATGTCTATCCGCGTACTACCAACAAGATCCTGCGCGCCTTCCTGCACAGCAAAGGCGTGGCGGATAAAGATATCGAAGAGGTCTACACGCCGTTTGGTTACAGCGACTACCAGACCATTGTCTCCAACATCAAAAAGTTTGCGGCTGGCGGCAAAACGGCGGTGGTGTCGACCATCAACGGCGACTCCAACGTGCCGTTCTACAAAGAGCTGGCGAACCAGGGGATTAAAGCCACTGACATTCCGGTGGTCGCCTTCTCGGTGGGCGAAGAGGAGCTGCGCGGCATCGACACCAAACCGCTGGTGGGTCAATTAGCCGCCTGGAACTATTTCGAGTCTATCGATAATCCGACCAACGCGAAGTTTGTCGCCGACTACCGCGCATATGCCAAAGCACATAACCTGCCGAACGCCGCCACCGTCGTCACCAACGACCCGATGGAAGCGACATATGTTGGCATTCATATGTGGGCGCAGGCGGTGGAAAAAGCGGGCACCACGGATGTGGACAAAGTGCGGGCGGCGATGGCCGGTCAGACCTTTAAAGCGCCGGATGGCTTTACCCTGACCATGGATCAGACCAACCATCATCTGCATAAACCGGTCATGATTGGTGAAGTGGAAGAGAACGGCCAGTTCAGCGTGGTGTGGCAGACCGATCAGCCGGTACGCGCGCAGCCGTGGAGCCCGTACATTGCCGGTAACGACAAAAAACCCGATCACCCGATGAAGACCGCGCAGTAATCGCGGGTTGCTGATAGATACGCAGCGTCAACCGCTGTGAAGCGGCAGCACGGCCCCCCGCCGTGCTGCCCTCCCCTGACGAGGCTCCTTTTATGAATCTATGTCGCTGCTTTTTCAGCCTGCTGCTGCTGATGCCGCTGTTGGCCAGTGCCGGACCGGCGGCTGACTTTGCCGCCGCCAGCCGCAGTCAGCAGGCCACGCTGCTGCAACAGTGGGCCGCCGCACCGGATAGTCCTCGCCTGCCGCTGCTGGAAGCGCTGCATGCCGAAACGGTGGTCATCGACCAGAATAAACAGCCGTTCAGCCAGCAGGGAGCCACGCTGCAGCCGCTGGATGCGGTGGCGCAGCCCACGGGAAACCTGAAAAAGCTGTTTATGAACAATCGCCTGCGCGTGCTGGTTAACAATGCGCTGGCCGCCCACCAGCTTGTCAGCACTGATACGACCCTGCGTCTGCGCGCAGCGCAGCAGCTGCAAAGTGAGGGCGTTGCCGACCAGCTGCCGCTGCTGGAGCAGCGTTTTGCCGCCGAGCAGGACAGCCGGGTCCATGCCGCACTGGCGCTGGCGCTGGCGAACCTGCAACTGGCAGATGGCGAGCCGATGGTGCGCCTGCGGGCGGTGAAACTGCTGGGTGAGTCCAGCGATCCCAATACGCAGGCCAGCCTGCAACGCCTGACCCAGCCCGCGAATGAGCCGGACGCCACGGTACGGGCCGCCGCGGCGGAAAGTCTGCAACAGATTCAGAAACGGCTGATGTGGGGCGATCTGCTGGGGCAGGCCTTCAGCGGCCTGTCGCTGGGTTCCATCCTGCTGCTGGCCGCGCTGGGTCTGGCGATCACCTATGGCCTGCTCGGGGTGATCAACATGGCGCACGGTGAAATGCTGATGCTCGGTGCTTACGCCACCTGGTGGGTACAGAGCCTGTTTCAGCAGTTTGCGCCGCACTATTTAGCCTGGTATCCGCTGCTGGCGCTGCCGGTTGCCTTTCTGGTTACCGCCGCCATCGGCATGGCGCTGGAACGCACGGTGATCCGCCATCTCTATGGCCGTCCGCTGGAGACGCTGCTCGCCACCTGGGGAATCAGCCTGATGCTTATCCAGCTGGTGCGGGTGCTGTTCGGGGCGCAAAACCTGGAGGTGGCGAATCCGGCGTGGCTTTCGGGTGGCTTGCAGTTGCTGCCCAATCTGGTGCTGCCGTGGAACCGCATCGCGGTGATCCTGTTTGTGGTGTTTGTGCTGGCGCTCACCTGGCTGCTGCTGAACCGGACCCGCCTTGGCATGAACGTGCGCGCCGTGACCCAGAACCGCGCCATGGCGGATTGCTGCGGCGTGCCGACCGGCCGCGTCGATATGCTGGCGTTTGGACTCGGCTCGGGCATAGCCGGGCTGGGTGGCGTGGCGCTGTCGCAGCTCGGTAACGTCGGGCCGGAGCTGGGCCAGGGCTACATTATCGACTCGTTCCTGGTGGTGGTGCTGGGTGGCGTCGGTCAGCTGGCGGGCACCGTGGTTGCCGCGTTCAGTCTGGGCATTCTCAACAAAGTGCTGGAGCCGCAGATTGGCGCCGTGCTGGGCAAGATCCTGATTCTGGTGATTATCGTGCTGTTTATTCAGAAACGTCCGCAGGGGCTGTTTGCGGTAAAAGGAAGGGTGACTGACTGATGACGCAACCCATCACGCTTCGCGTGGCGCGCACCGCGCCGCGCCTGACCATCAGCATTGGCCTGGCAATTACCGTAGCGCTCCTGGTGATGCCGTTTCTGGCCCTGCTGCCTGCTACGCATCCGCTGGCGATCTCCACCTATACCCTGACGCTGGTCGGCAAAATCCTCTGCTACGCGGTGGTCGCGGTGGCGCTGGATCTGGTGTGGGGCTACGCCGGACTGCTGTCGCTGGGCCACGGCCTCTTTTTCGCCCTGGGTGGATATGCCATGGGCATGTATCTGATGCGCCAGGCCGCAGGCGAGGGTTTACCCGCCTTTATGTCCTTTCTCTCCTGGCGGGAACTGCCCTGGTTCTGGACCGGCACCGACTATTTCGTCTGGGCGCTCTGCCTGAGCATGCTGGTGCCGGGCCTGCTGGCGCTGATTTTTGGCTTCTTCGCCTTTCGCTCGAAGATTAAAGGCGTCTACTTCTCCATCATGACCCAGGCGCTGACCTACGCCGGGATGCTGCTGTTCTTCCGTAACGAAACCGGTTTTGGCGGCAACAATGGCTTTACCGGCTTTACCACCCTGCTCGGCTTTTCGGTGACGGCAACCCCCACCCGTATCGGGCTGTTTATCGCCACGGTGCTGCTGCTGCTGCTGAGCCTGGCGATCGGCTTCGCCCTGGCGCGCAGCAAATTTGGCCGGGTGCTGACTGCGGTTCGGGATGCGGAGAACCGCCTGATGTTCTGTGGTTACGACCCGCGCGGTTTCAAGCTGTTTGTCTGGACGCTCTCCGCCGTGCTGTGCGGCCTGGCCGGGGCGCTCTATGTGCCGCAGGTCGGCATTATCAATCCGGGTGAGATGTCACCGGCCAACTCGATTGAAGCGGCGATCTGGGTGGCGCTGGGCGGACGCGGCACGCTGATAGGCCCGCTGCTGGGCGCGGCAATTGTGAACGGCGCACGCAGCTTCTTCACCGTCGCCTTCCCCGAATACTGGCTCTTTTTCCTGGGGCTGATGTTTATCCTGGTCACGCTGTTTCTGCCGCACGGCGTGATTGGCCTGCTGCGCCGGAGGAAAAAATGAGTGATGCCCTGTTTACCCAAACTCAACTGGCGGATCGCCATCGGGTGCAGCGCGATCCGGTGCTGCAACTGGAGAAGATCAGCGTGTCGTTTGAAGGCTTCCGGGCGCTGACCGATCTTTCGCTGCAGATCGGCGTCGGGGAACTGCGCTGCGTGATCGGCCCCAACGGCGCGGGCAAAACCACGCTGATGGATGTGATCACCGGCAAAACCCGGCCCGATGCCGGCCGGGTGATCTACGACCAGGACAGCGATCTGACCCGTCTCTCACCGGTGGAGATCGCTCGCGCCGGGATCGGCCGCAAGTTCCAGAAGCCCACGGTGTTTGAGGCGTTAACCGTGTTCGAAAATCTGGAGATCGCGCTTAAAGCCGATAAATCGGTCTGGGCCAGCCTGCGCGCCCGCCTCAGCGGTGAACAGCGTGATCGCATTGATGAGGTGCTGAAACTGCTGCGGCTGGGCGGCGAACGCCAGCGTCGCGCGGGCCTGCTGTCGCATGGCCAGAAGCAGTTTCTGGAGATCGGCATGCTGCTGGTGCAGGAGCCGCATCTGCTGCTGCTGGATGAACCGGCCGCGGGCATGACCGATGCCGAAACGGACTACACCGCCGAGCTGTTCCGCAGACTGGCGGGCAAGCATTCGCTGATGGTGGTGGAGCATGACATGGGCTTTGTCGAAACCATTGCCGACCACGTGACGGTGCTGCATCAGGGTCAGGTGCTGGCCGAGGGTTCGCTGCGCGACGTGCAGGCCAACGAGCAGGTTATCGACGTTTATCTGGGGCGCTGAAATGTTACAGGTTACTGAACTGAATCAATATTATGGCGGCAGTCATATTCTGCGCGGCCTGTCGTTTGAGGTAAAGATTGGCGAAATCACCTGTCTGCTGGGGCGCAATGGTGTGGGGAAGACCACGCTGCTGAAATGCCTGATGGGGCTGATCCCGGCGAAGTCGGGCGAGATTCACTGGCAGCAGCAGCGCATGAATGGCCGCAAGCCGCACCAGCGGGTGCAGGCTGGCATCGCCTGGGTGCCCCAGGGGCGGGAAATCTTTCCGCGTCTGACGGTGGAAGAGAATCTGCTGATGGGCCTGTCACGCTTTCCGGCTGCGCAGGCGCGTGAAGTGCCGGAGGAGATCTACCAGCTCTTTCCGGTGCTGCTGGCGATGAAGTCACGCCGGGGCGGCGACCTCTCTGGCGGTCAGCAGCAGCAGCTGGCGATTGGCCGGGCGCTGGCCTGTCGGCCCCAGCTGTTGATCCTTGATGAGCCGACCGAAGGGATCCAGCCTTCGGTGATCAAAGAGATCGGCGCGGTAATCCGCCAGCTGGCACAGCGGGGAGATATGGCGATCCTGCTGGTGGAGCAGTTTTATGACTTCGCGGCGGAGCTGGCGGACAGCTATCTGGTGATGTCGCGCGGAGAAATTGTGCAGCGTGGCCGCGGCGACACCATGGAAGCAGAGGGTGTGCGCGGCCTGGTGGCAATTTAAACCCGGCTCAGAGTAAGCCGGTCTCGACAGAAAAGTGGCGCTGTTCACCGTGCGCCAGGATGATCAGCGTGCCAGCCTGCTGCGCGGCAAGAAAGCCCTCTGGCCGGCAGGTGGCGGGCAGAATATAGGCCGCCACCTGCTGATCGTGGTTGTGCAGCAGCCAGCGAGTGGCGTGCGGGAACTGTGCGGTAGAGAAGCGCGTCATCAGCGCATAGCCCTGCGGCGAATGCAGCTCAAACTGCACCTCATCGCCATACTGCGGCAGATCGTCCGCGAAGAAGACGATCTCCGGATCGCAAAGTTGCGGCTGATCGAGCTGCTGTAACGCCTGCGGATCGCGCGCCAGCCGATCGGTGTAATCCCCCCAGGCGGGCGTCGGTCGCAGATGCGCCGGGATCGAGCGACGCAGCTGGAATGCCTGTTCGGGGATCGACTGCCGGAAGCGGCCCTGATCGATCCACGCGCTGTTAAGGTGACACATATACTGCAGCGGCATCGGCGCGCCAGCCAGATTAGTGACGGTCATTTCAATCGTCAGCCGGGGCTGATCGGCCGGAATGCGGACAGCGGGTGCGGCCAGGTAGTGATGGCCGAAGCCTTTGACATATTCACACTCCCCTTCCAGCGACAGCGTCTGATCCTCCAGCACCAGCCAGGCGCTGTCCATGCGGGCGCAGGCCATCTCACCGTGCAGCGGATGATCGTCCTCTGGTGCGGGACAGCCGTTGGCCAGCAGTCCCGAATGAAACGCAAAACAGCCATAGGTGTCGATGATCGAATTTGCGGGCAGCGGCTGCTTAAAACTGTGGCCCATGGTCAGGTTATGATCGTCGAACTCTGCGTCCCAGATCATCTGCCCGAGAAACGGCAGCACGGTCACGCTGCCGCGTAGGTTATGAATGCGCACCGCCTCAATGCCCGCCGGATAGCGAAACAGCTCAACCCGGAAATTATCGCTTTCTAAAAGCACCCAGGGTGTGGTGTGAAACTGTTCACGCGCTAAGGGTAAACGGGTTTTCATGGTAACTCCTCCGCCAGACGACCGGTCGCAACCGGCTGTTTTTTATGGCGCAGTTCGCCATAGAAGTAGAATCCGACCCAGGCGAAACAGAGCAGCGAGACGCCAAATGCCAGCTGCATAGAACCCAGTGAGTCCGAAACCAGGCCCTGCAGCGCCGGGACAAAGGCCGCACCGACAATCGCCATCACGATAAACGCGCCCGCGACTTCGGTGTATTTGTTATCGACCGTCGCCAGCGTTCCCGCGTAGATCGTCGCCCAGCAGGGACCAAACAGCACGCTGACAAAGACGGCAGCGTAGACGGCGGTAAAGTTCGGCACCAGCATCACATAAGCCAGCGTCAGCACGCCCAGCACCGAATAGGCAATCAGCACCTTCTCTGCGCGGAAACGGGTCATCAGGAAGTTCGCCACGAACTTGCCGATAAAGAAGCAGATGAAGCTGTAGATCATAAAGTTCGAGGCGTGACGTTCATTAGTCGCCCCCAGCGTCAGCGCCAGACGAATGGTAAACGACCAGACGGCCACCTGCATGCCGACATAGAGGAACTGGGTCACAATTCCGCGTTTAAAGTGTCGGTTGCCAGCCAGATAGCGGAAAGTCTCGCCCAGCGAGGGGCGCGACATCTCGCTGCTTTCGGGTTTACAGCGCGGATAGCGGGTGAACATAAACAGCAGCATCACCACCACCAGCACCATCACCAGATATTTGTAGGGCTCCAGCGTGTGTTCCAGCATCGTCAGGCGGAACGCATGCGCCTGCTCTGCCGTCATGGTCGCCATCTGACTCTCCAGGCTGTCGCCATCCTGGAACACCAGATATTTACCCAGCACGATCCCCATCAGCGCACCTATCGGATAGAAGGTCTGGCTGACGTTGAGGCGCAGCGTGGCGTGATCACGATGGCCAATCATCGAGCTGAAGGTGTTGGCGGCGGTTTCCAGGAAACTCAGGCCGATGGCGATGGCAAATATCGCCGCCAGGAACATGGTGTAAGTCGCCATGTGCGAGGCGGGATAGAAGGCGATACAGCCGGCAATGTAGAGCGCCAGGCCGATCATGATCGCCATCTTGTAACTGGTCTTGCGGATCACCAGCGACGCGGGGATCGCAATCAGAAAATAGCCGCCATAAAAGGCACTCTGCACCAGCGCACTGGCAAAGTCGCTCAGGGCAAATACGCTTTTAAACTGGGTGATCAGGATATCGTTAAGACTCGCCGCACAGCCCCAGAGCGGAAAGAGGCACGACAGCAGAATGAACTGGAACAGCGGCGTTTTATTCAGATAGCCATCAGATTGCTGAACAATTTTCTGTTGCATGGCAGAACCTCAGTTACGGTTGAGAAAACGCTGGAAACTCTCTGCGTCGGGATAGGCGCGCTGGGTGCCGCGCCCGGTGACGCTGCAGGCGGCATAGGCAGACGCCTGGGTCATGGCGGCGGCCACATCGCCGGTTTCCACCAGCAGATACGCAAAGCAGCCGATAAAGGCATCGCCCGCGCCGCTGGTGTCGACCGCCTGAACCGGTGTGGCAGCCACGCGATGCACCTGGTCGCCGCTCATCCAGACCGATCCCCGGCTGCCCAGGGTGATGATCAGATTTTTAAGGCCGCGCTTCAGCAGCGACTGTCCGGCGAGGATCACCTCTTCATCGCTGCTGACCGGCAGACCGGTGAGGATCTCCAGCTCGGTTTCGTTGGGCATAAAGAAGTCGCATTTGCAGGCGTAATCAATATCAAGCGTGGCGACGGCCGGCGCCGGATTAAGGATCACGTTGATCTGATGCTGGCGGGCAAAATCGATGGCGTAATAGACCGTCTCCAGCGGGATCTCCAGCTGCAGGATGATCAGCTGGCAGGCTTTCAGCGCCTCAGCCGCGTCGTCGATATCGGCCGGTTTCAGCTGCTGGTTAGCACCTTTGATAATCAGAATGCGGTTCTGCGACTGGTCATCGACAAAAATCGGTGCCACGCCGCTGGAGGTGCCTGGTGCGGTGGTGACGAAGCGCGTGTCCACGCCCTGCTGTTGAAGATTTGCAACGGTGTTCGGAGCAAAGAGATCGTCACCGACCTTGCTGACCATCATCACGTTGCCGCCCATTTTTGCCGCCGCAACCGCCTGGTTGGCCCCTTTACCGCCGCAGCCAATGGCAAAGTCGGGCGCTTCAAGGGTTTCGCCCGCTTTCGGCAGGCTGTTGGTATAGGTAATCAGATCGACCATGTTTGAGCCGATGACCGCAATTGTCATGACCTTTTCTCCCGGATGTTTTTTAAACTTAAAATGTTATTAAAGTAACAATAACAATTCTTAAAGGTTAAATATGTGACAAAAACCACATCCTGAGGCGGTGAGAATAGGCAAAAGACACCATGAAAGGGGATTTTCAGTGTTATTATTGTAACAAGCTAACATCACTGAACGCGGTGGATGAAAGCCACAACCGCCCGCGGTGATGTGCCGATATCACCACGCGCTGACAGCACGGCGGAGGTTTGCGGCCCTCACGGAATGCGGGTAAGATTGACTGCCAGCCTGGCGGATGAGACGCAACTCATTCAAATCTGTGAGGTTTGTAGCGTATTGACGTCGATCCCGGCGTCTTTCATCCGCACTGCAGGATAGGGAACAGAGAGATGACCATGGAAACCCGGCGCGACGAACGCATTCACAAGCTGACGCAGGCGCTGAAACGCACCGACAAACTGCATCTGAAAGATGCGGCCCAGCTGCTTGGCGTCTCAGAGATGACGGTTCGCCGCGATTTAACCGAGCCGGGCTCCAGCGTGGTCCTGCTGGGCGGCTATATCGTCAGCGATCCGAAAAGTCATGCCAGCCACTATTTTGTCAGCGATCAGCATGGCCAGAATGCCGCCAGAAAGCAGCGACTGGCACAGGCGGCCGCCAGCCTGATCAACGAGAACGATACGGTCTTTTTTGACTGCGGCACCACCCTGCCCTACATCGTGGATGCGATTCCCGACACCCTGTCGTTTACCGCCATCTGCTGCGCCATGAATACCTTTCTGACGCTGAAAGAGAAACCGGCCTGTAACGTGATTCTCAGCGGCGGTGAATTTCATGCCGACAACGCCCTGTTTACGCCGATTGGCGTGCATACCATCCTTGACGATCTCTGCCCGACGCTGGCCTTTATCTCTGCAGCGGGCATCGACAAAGATCAGGGCGCAACCTGCTACAACACCAATGAGCTGATGATGAAGCATCACGCCATGCTGCGCGCCCGAAAGTCGGTGCTGGTGGCTGACAGCAGTAAATATGGCAAGGTGCTGCCTGCCCGCATCGCCGAGCTGCAGCGCTTTGATCTGCTGGTGAGTGACAGCGCGCCCGATCAGGCGTTGCAAAACTGGCTGGCCCAGCAGGCGATCCCGCTGCGCCTGCCCTGACGCCTCTTTCTGACATCCTCTCCTGACCCTGTCAGCGATTGAGCGTGGAAATCAGTCAGTTATGCCTGGCATCGCCCGGCATCGGCTCCGCCACGCTAATATTCGCCGCCCCCCGGCTGGGATTAAACGGTGAAAAAGGCTAAACTTCGACATCATTCAAACGACCAACAGACCCAGAGGCTCAAACCAACGTGGCTCAATTCGTCTATAGCATGCATCGCGTCGGCAAAGTGGTTCCGCCGAAGCGACATATCCTGAAAAACATCTCGCTCAGCTTCTTCCCTGGCGCAAAAATTGGCGTACTCGGCCTGAACGGCGCGGGTAAATCTACCCTGCTGCGCATCATGGCCGGCATCGATAAAGATATCGAAGGGGAAGCGCGTCCGCAGCCAGGCCTCAAGATTGGCTACCTGCCGCAGGAACCGCAGCTTAACCTTGAACACACCGTGCGTGAGTCGGTAGAAGAAGCGCTGTCAGAAGTCGTTGGCGCACTGAAGCGTCTCGACGAAGTCTATGCGCTCTATGCTGAAGAAGGTGCAGACTTCGACAAACTGGCCGCTGAACAGGGCCGTCTGGAAGAGATCATCCAGGCTCACGATGGTCACAACCTGAATACCCAGCTGGAACGTGCTGCCGATGCGCTGCGCCTGCCTGACTGGGACGCGAAAATCGCCACCCTTTCCGGTGGTGAACGTCGTCGCGTCGCCCTCTGCCGCCTGCTGCTGGAAAAACCAGACATGCTGCTGCTGGACGAACCGACGAACCACCTGGACGCCGAATCTGTCGCCTGGCTGGAGCGCTTCCTGCACGACTTCGAAGGCACCGTCGTCGCGATTACGCATGACCGTTACTTCCTGGATAACGTTGCAGGCTGGATTCTGGAACTTGACCGCGGCGAAGGGATTCCGTGGGAAGGTAACTACTCCTCCTGGCTGGAGCAGAAAGATGCGCGTCTGGCGCAGGAAGCCTCCTCTGAAGCCGCTCGTCGCAAGTCGATTGAGAAAGAGCTGGAGTGGGTGCGCAAAGGGCCAAAAGGCCAGCAGTCTAAAGGCAAAGCCCGTCTGGCACGCTTTGAAGAGCTGAACAACACCGACTACCAGAAGCGTAACGAAACCAACGAACTGTTCATTCCGCCAGGTGCCCGTCTGGGTGACAAAGTGCTGGAAGTCAGCAATCTGCGTAAGTCTTATGGCGACCGTGTGCTGATTGACGATCTCTCGTTCTCGGTACCGAAAGGTGCGATTGTCGGGATTATCGGTCCGAACGGCGCGGGTAAATCAACGCTGTTCCGCATGATGTCTGGTCAGGAACAACCTGATTCCGGCGAGATTGTACTGGGTGAAACCGTCAAGCTGGCCTCTGTGGATCAGTTCCGCGACAGCATGGATAACGCCAAAACCGTGTGGGAAGAGGTTTCCGGCGGTCAGGACATCATGCGCATCGGTAACACCGAGATGCCAAGCCGCGCCTATGTCGGCCGCTTTAACTTTAAAGGCGTCGATCAGGGCAAACGCGTAGGCGAACTGTCGGGTGGTGAGCGTGGTCGTCTGCACCTCGCGAAGCTGCTGCAGGTTGGCGGCAACATGCTGCTGCTCGATGAGCCAACCAACGACCTGGACATTGAAACCCTGCGCGCGCTGGAAAACGCCCTGCTGGAGTTCCCGGGTTGTGCCATGGTGATCTCGCATGACCGCTGGTTCCTGGACCGTATCGCCACACACATTCTGGATTATCAGGATGAGGGCAACATCGAATTCTTCGAAGGTAACTTTACCGAATATGAAGAGTACAAGAAGCGTACTCTCGGCGCCGAAGCGCTGGAGCCGAAGCGCATCAAGTACAAGCGTATGACGAAGTAACGATGTCAGGGGGAGGCTCAGGCCTCCTCCTGCTTCACCAGTGACGTTTTAAGGGCTGAACGCAATGAAGAAAAAAGCTGAGCGGCCAGTGGCTAAAAAAGCTGAAGCGATTTATGAAGCCACTAAAGTCGCAAACTTTGCCGCAAGTTCCCTGCTGGAGGGGATACGTATTTCAGCAGATGCTGAGTTATCGACCCTGGAACAGGTTCGACGTCGCTATAAGCAGTAACAGGAAGCCAACGTGAATCGTTATCTTGTCTGGCGAGATCACTACTGTTATCCCGATTCCGATGTGCTGATCAATCGCTATGATATCCGCGAACAAACCCTGCTGGATCAGGCTGAGCGTGCTGTTACCGCGCTGACCATTCACACCATTAAGCTCTCTCATCCTCCTTTTACCCTTCAGTCACTGTGTCACATTCATTACTGCCTGTTTAACGAGCTTTATAGCTGGGCGGGGCAGATACGTGATATCTCTATCAGCAAAGGAGAGACCCGCTTTTGCCAGCCCGCTTTTATTCTGCGTGAAGCGGAGAAATTATTTGCAAAACTGGCGTGCGAAAGATGGCTGGAGCAGGCTGACCATGAAGCTTTTTGTCATCAGGTTGCCTGGTATTACTGCGAGTTCAATATTCTGCACCCCTTTCGGGAAGGAAACGGTCGGGCATTACGCATTCTGTTCGAACATATCATTCTTCACGCAGGCTATCAGGTGAACTGGGAAGGCGTGAGCCCCAGCGACTGGTTAGCGGCAAATATCGCGGGTTACCAGAGTGGCCCGGAAAAAATGGCGGCACTGTTCCTGCGCCACATTGTACCGGTCAGCGATAAAACTCCCTGAACACCGGTGACTGCAGCGCGAATTCAATAAACCGCGCCAGCGCAGGTGAATTCAGTTTACGGCCCGGATAGACCAGCCAGAGCTCATTCCCCTCGATTTCCCATTCCGGCAATACCGGCACCAGCCGGGGATCCGCCATCGCCCCGTCGGTCAGAAAGTGCGGCAGCAGCGTAATGCCCGCATCGCCCAGCGCAGATTCGCGCGCATAGAGTAAATTGTCCGTGAGATGGCCTGGCGGCAGCAGCCAGCGATAGAACTCGTCATCGCGCTGCAACACCCATTCATTCCAGGCACGATGCGCAATACAGCGGTGGGCAGACAGCTGCTGTGGATGAACCAGCGGCGGATGCTGATCAAGATAGCGCTGTGAAGCGACCAGCAGTCGCGGGCAGTTGCCTATCCGGCGGCCAATCAGCGAGGACTCCTGCGGCTGACCGGTGCGCAGCGCCACATCAAAGCCCTCCTGCACCAGATCACGCATCTCATCGGAGATCGAGACATCCAGCGTCACATCGGGATAGAGACGTAAAAACGCCGCGTTACAGCGCGCCAGCAGCGTGGCACCAATCCCCGCCGGGCTGGTGATACGCAGACGCCCGCTGGGATTTTCACGCAGGCTGGCGATCGCCTGATCGGCGCGTTCACTGGCCTGCATCATCTCCTGGCAATGCAGCAGATAGCGCTCACCGGCAAAGGTCAGATTGAGCTGGCGGGTGGTGCGGTTCAGCAACCGAATTCCCAGCCGCTGCTCCAGCTGGCTGATGCGCTGACTGACGCTCGATTTTGGCAGCCCTGCACGTTCTGCCGCGCCGGTAAAGCTGCCGCACTCCGCCACCAGCGCAAACAGTGCCATATCCTGCCACTGGCGAAATGCCATTGTTCACCTCAGACGAACACTCTATGAAAGATTGTCCATCTTATCACTGCTAAAATCAGGTTCTACACTTAAAGCCTGTTCCGAATCATCAGCCAGTCTGCCACGGACAGCGTGGCACAGCTCCGGCGGAGTGTGAGCACTCTCCAGGGCCAGAATGGCAACCACCAGATCCAGGCTTCCAGCCTGACTAAACAGGAAAAATTTATGTCTATTCGCGCTATCGCAATTAATCCGGAAAGTCCTGAAAACTTCACTGAAATTTTCCCTGTCACCCCAGCGCCAGGGGAGTATGACCTGCGGGTCGAAGTCAAAGCCGCGTCAGTAAACCCGGTCGATACCAAGGTTCACAAAGGGGCGAAGAAGAACGGATTAGAGCAGCCTCGCATCCTCGGCTGGGATGCCAGCGGTGTGGTGCTGGAAGTGGGCAGCAAAGTCAGCAACTTTAAGCCAGGCGATAAAGTTTTTTATGCGGGTGACCTGACCCGTCCTGGCAGTAACAGCACCGAGCAGCTGGTTGACTCACGCATTACCGGTCACAAGCCAGAGAGCCTGGACTGGGCGCAGTCCGCCGCGATCCCGCTGACGGCCCTGACCGCCTGGGAAGGACTGTTTGAGCGACTGAACCTGGAGTCAGCAACGGAAGATCAGACGCTGCTGATCGTGGGCGGCGCAGGCGGCGTCGGATCGCTGGCGATCCCGCTGGCGAAACTGCGCAGCAAGGTGAAGATCATTGCCACCGCTTCGCGTGAAGATTCCGCGCAGTGGTGCCGCGATCGTGGCGCCGATCTGGTGATCAACTACAAAGATATGATTGGTGAGCTGGAAAAACAGGGCATTAAGCAGGTCGATTATATCTTCTGCCTCAATGATACCGACGGTCACTGGGAAACCATGGCAAAGCTTATCGCCCCGCAGGGTCATATCTGCACCATCGTGGAAAACGAACATCCGCTGTCGATGGATCAGCTGAAGCTGAAGAGTGCTGCCCTGCATTTCGAGCTGATGTACACCCGCAGCATGTTTAACACGCCGGATATGGCGCGTCAGGGCGAGATTCTGGATGCCGTCTCGGCGTTGCTGGATGAAGGTAAGCTGCAAACCACACTGAGCGAGACGCTGCACGGCCTAAGCGTTGAGACCTTAACTGCTGCCCATCAGCGCGTGCTGGAAGGCCACATGCGCGGCAAAGTAGTGATGGTGTATTAATGCGCTGACCCGGCTGCTCTGCGGCAGACCGGGTCACAGCATGCGTTACGGCTGGGCGTTTTTCTCGCCCAGCATCGCTTTCACCAGTTCAATGCAGCGCAGGAACCGGGTGTCATAATCATCTTCCTGCACGTGCAGGAATTCGATGTTGTTTTCCCGCAGCATCGTCACCAGCATCGACTGAAATTCCCGGCGATCCACGGAACTGCCCAGGCTGCGCAAGCCATCGGCAACCCACGGCACGTTGTTCTCCAGCAGAATCACCAGATCAAAGCGATATTCATCGATCAGTGCCTGCACAAACGGATGTTCACGCCCCTCATACTTCAGACAAAACGCCTGCGTGGTCACAAAGTCGGTGTCGATAAACGCCACTTTATTGGCATATTTAACCGCGAAATCGATGTACTGCGCCTGGCCCAGCGCGATCTTGTCGTAATCTGAATATTGCAGCGCCATTTCATCACCGCCCAGGTGGGAGAAGACATAGTCGCGGCCATATTCCCAGGCACTGGTGGTATTGAAAATGTTGGCGAGTTTATTCACCAGCGTCGATTTACCGCTCGACTCCCCGCCGAGGATGGCCACGGTGCGCACAAAGAAAGGTTTCACTTCGGTCGGGATATAATCCCAGAAGCGGAACGGATCCTGACGGATCTGCGCGCCGCTGATGCTCATAAAGGATCGGCTGGGATCGACCAGTACGGTCTGAATGCCCAGATGCTGCTGATACATCTCCGCATCGGGCGCTTCGCTGGTGTAGATGCAGTCCGGCGCAATACCGTGCTCGCTGAGAAACGCGCTGACGCCCTTACTCCAGACATCCCAGCCGTGTGGATAGGGCTCAATCCCCTCCTCATCAAAGGCGTGAATGCGGATATTTTTCTGATACTTAAAGGTCTGCAGCAGCCAGCGCAGTCGATCGCTGACCGTGGGCTGTTGTGACATCGCGCTGTTCTCAAACAGTTCGCGGTCACGTGGCTCGTCGTAGCCCATAATGATATGCAGCTCATCGACCTGGCTACAGGCGCGCTGAATCAGATAGATATGGCCGGTGTGCAGCGGATAGAATTTACCAAACACCACGCCGACCGTTTTATCGCGGCGCGGAAACTCCAGACCCAGAAAACGGTGCAGCGCCTCCAGCTTTTGCGCGCTGGGGCTTTTGATTTTGGCATTGAGCAACTGGCTCAGATAGCCTTTGGTCATGCCGCTGGCATCAGCGACCTGTTGCAGCGTGTGGCCCTGCTGGCGAATGGCCGTTTTCAGATAATCAAACGACGACATGTCGTGCCTCCTGCATCAATGCGGTTAAGGTGGGAGCGGCCTGCCAGCGGCTTTTCGCTGGCGGCCGCAGGCGCGTTACAGATCGTCCAGAATCGCCAGCGCATCGGCCAGCTTCTTCGCGCTGAAAACCTGCATCCCGGCAATCGGTTTTTTCGGTGCATTCCCTGCCGGCACAATGGCGCGTTTGAAGCCATGCTTCGCCGCTTCAGCGATGCGCTCCTGACCGCTGGGCACCGGACGGATTTCGCCCGCCAGTCCCACTTCGCCGAAGATCACCAGATCCTGCGGCAACGGACGATCGCGCAGGCTCGACACCATCGACAGCATCAGCGCCAGGTCAGCACTGGTTTCAGTGACTTTGACGCCGCCGACCACGTTAACGAACACATCCTGATCCGCCATCTGCAATCCGCCGTGACGGTGCAATACTGCCAGCAGAATCGCCAGGCGGTTCTGCTCCAGACCCACTGCCACGCGGCGTGGATTGCCCATCATCGAGTGATCGACCAGCGCCTGAATCTCCACCAGCAGCGGTCGCGTTCCCTCCCACAGCACCATCACCGAACTGCCCGAGGTGACCTCTTCGCCGCGCGACAGGAAAATAGCTGACGGGTTGCTGACTTCACGCATGCCCTGCTCGGTCATGGCAAACACACCCAGTTCATTGACCGCGCCGAAGCGGTTTTTATGACTGCGCAGGGTGCGGAAGCGGGAATCGGCATCGCCATCCAGCAGCACTGAACAGTCGATACAGTGCTCCAGTACTTTCGGTCCGGCCAGGGAGCCATCTTTGGTGACGTGACCGACCATGATGATCGCCACGCCGCGCGTCTTGGCGAAGCGCGTCAGGTAAGCGGCGGTTTCACGCACCTGGGCGACGCTGCCGGGCGATGACTGGATCTCCGCCATGTGCATTACCTGGATCGAGTCGATCACCATCAGTTGCGGCTGCTCCTGTTCGGCGATCAGGCAGATCTGCTCAATGCTGGTTTCCGACAGCATATTCACATTTTCGGTAGGTAATCCCAGACGATGGGCGCGCATCGCCACCTGCTGCAGTGACTCTTCACCGGTGACATACAGGGTTTTCATCCCCTCTGACAACCGGCACATCACCTGCAGCAGCAGCGTGGATTTGCCTGCGCCGGGGCTGCCGCCAATCAGAATGGCGCTGCCCGGCACCACCCCGCCGCCCAGCACCCGGTCAAACTCTTTGAAGCTGGTCGAGAAGCGCGGTAACGCCTCCAGGCTGATTTCAGAGAGCTTCTGCACCCGGCTGGTTCCGGCGCTGCCGGCATAGCCACTCAGGCGCTCGTTACGCGCAGCCGCGGGCGAGGCGGCAATGCGCACCTCGGTGATGGTGTTCCAGGCGTGACAGGCGCTGCACTGCCCCTGCCAGCGTGGGTAATCTGCGCCACATTCGTTACAGACAAATGCGCGTTTTGCCGCTTTGGCCAAATCAATACCTCAGTTAACGCTCTTCGTGGATCAGGCTGCCGGTGAGGATGCAGAACACCCCCATTAAATCGGCATGGCGAATGGTGACCGCAGTCTGCTCATTCACCTTAGGTTTAGCATGGAACGCAATGCCCAGTGCTGAGGCTTTGATCATCAGCAGGTCATTGGCACCATCGCCGATCGCCACCGTCTGTTCCGGCGCGATGTCAAAACGCTGCGCCAGCTTCTTCAGGGTATCGGCTTTGTATTGTGCATCGACAATTGGTCCCAGCACGTTGCCGGTCAGTTTGCCGTCGCGAATTTCGAGCTCATTAGCGACCACCGCCGACAGATGCAGCTTGTCGCGCAGGTATTCGGCGTAGTAGGTAAAGCCGCCAGACGCGATGGCAACCTGCCAGCCCAGCGCCTGCAGCTTCTGCGTCAGGGTGGTTAAGCCTGGCATCAGCGGCAGGGCATCACGCACCTGTTTCAGAATATTGGCGTCCGCGCCCTGCAGCGTGGCCACGCGCTGACGCAGGCTGGCGGTGAAGTCGAGTTCGCCGCGCATCGCGCGTTCCGTGACTTCCGCCACCTGCTCGCCACAGCCCGCCAGTTTTGCAATCTCATCGATGCACTCGATCTGAATCGCGGTGGAGTCCATATCCATCACCAGCAGGCCTGGCGTTTTGAGATGCGGGATTTTGCCCAGCGGCGCAACATCCAGGCCAGCGTCGTGCGCCAGCTTGCTGGCAAACGGCGTCAGCGATCCCGCCAGGCGAATCACCTGATACTCATCGACGTTCCAGGCGCTGACGATCACCATGGCGGCACCCAGCTGGTGCTGGTAATCGGTCAGCCGCTGCTTATCCAGCCCGCGACCATACAGCAGCCAGCCGGTACGGCCAGCGCGATAATCCAGCGGCATCACTTCATCACCGCTAAGAGAAAGGGGCAAACCCGGCCAGAGGGAGACATCGGCGGGAAGATCGCACCAGGTTAAACGATTTGGCATCAGAGCTCCTGTAGGGACAACAAAACCACGCAAGAGGCTACCTTGTCTGCGCCGCTTCTGGCAACATAATCTCCAGGCTTTCTGTTGTGATATGACCCGGATGATTAATGGCTAAAACCGCACTGAAATTTCGCTTACATCGTACCGTGATCGTTCTCATCTCGATGGCGCTGCTGGTCGTGCTGATGCAGGGCGCATCCTGGTTCAGCCTCGGCCATCAGGCGGCGCGTTCTGAACAGGTCGAGGAGCTGGCGCATACGCTGACCAGCCAGGTGGCGTTCAGCCTTAAGCCGTTGATGGACAACAGTGAAAATAACCGGACTCAGATAGAAGCCATTCTTAATCAGATGACGGCTAACAGCCGTATTCTGGATGCATCGGTCTATGACGGCGACGGAAGCCTGGTGGCGCACAGCGGTGAAAACATCAATGTCCGCGATCGGCTGGCGCTCGACGGCCAGCGCGCAGGCAGCTATTTCAACCATCAGATTGTGCAGCCGCTGGCCGGAAACGAGGGTCCGCTGGGCTTTTTGCGCGTGACGCTGGATACCCATGTGCTGGTCACCGACTCGCATCAGGTCGATAACACCACCAATATTCTGCGTCTGATGATGCTGCTGGCGCTGGCAATTGGCATTATTCTCTCACGCACTCTGCTGCGCCACCGCCGCACCCGCTGGCAGCAGTCGCCGTTCCTGCTCACCGCCAGCACCCCGGTGAAAGAGGATCGGGATGAGGACGACGAGAAGAAAGAGTAACGCTCCGGCTGCGGTAAAGATAAAACAAGAAAGGCCCGCACAGCGGTAATGCTGGTCAGTTAAGATTAGATTTGTAAAGGCTGTCACGGTCAAACGTGGCAGCTTTTTTTCCGGGCGAGCGAGCCGCAGTGCGGGCCAGCGCACCTCTGCTGCTGCCGGGCCGTCCTCGCGCCGCTCACGCGGTACCTTCGGCTTTGACGTCGTGCCGACGAACCGTTCGGGGATCGGCCCTCCCTGGCCGGCCCCGAACTGTCCACGCTTCCCGGCGTGGACTTCTGGCCCACCGTCACGCCTCAGCGCTGCGGATAGCCCTTTCAGCAGCAGAGGCGCTCAGGCCTCCACTCTCGTGCCCTTTTTAATAATACACACTGAAGTTTCAGAGCAGGCTGGTGCCGGGCAGGAGCAGGCAATCCGCAGCGCTGAACAGAATGAGTCTGCCAGGAGAGCCCGCAGGACGCGGGCGAAAGGCGGGGCGGCACAGGATGTGCCATCCCCGGCGGTCCGTCAGGCAGAGGAATGAAGTGAAGGAACCGCGCAGCGGCGCGAGGACCGCCAGCCCCTGCCCGGCACCAGACTGCGTTATCACCTGTCGCTTAACTGACTGACATTACCGCTGTGCGGGCCTTTTTTATGGGAAAGATGCTGATTTGCGAGGCGTCTTGCGTTAGCCGATGAGCAGCGCTTCCAGCTCGCCCAGTGATTTGACCTGCCAGGTGGGCTTGATATGTTCCGGCAATGGCCGGGTGCCATGATCGAGCCAGCAGGTTTTAATACCGGCATTCATGCCGCCCAGAATGTCTGACTCTGGCGTATCACCCACCATCAGCACCCGCTCACGATCCGGGTTGCCCATCAGATTCAGTGCGTAATCAAAAATCTCTGGCGCCGGTTTTGGCTGGCCGACCTGCTCGGAGATTACCAGCGCCGAGAAGTAATCGCGAAAACCGGTGCGCTCCAGACGCGTCTGCTGCAGCGCAGTAAAACCGTTGGTGATGATGCCCATTTTCACCCGGCCATGCAGCTGGTTCATCAGGCTGACCGCGCCCGGCAGCGGCGTACAGATCTCTCCCATTGCGCTGAGGAAGCCGCTGTTGAGGATCTCCGGCGCAACGCTGAGCTTTTCGCTCCAGTGGTTGAAACGCTGAGTCTGCAGCTGTAACGCGGAGATAGCACCGTTCTGATAATCGACCCACAGCGGCTTGTTTATCGCCTGATAATCGCTGTAATCCTGGTCGGTGAACTGCACGTCATAACCGGCGAACAGGCGCTGCAAACCGGCATAGGCGTCGAAATGAAAAAGGGTATCGTCGGCATCAAACAGGATGCAATCCCAGTTATCAATCATTAAAGCTCCTTAACACCGCTACGGCGTCAGTGCCATGAGAATGGCATCTTCACGGCCGCTGGCGGTGGGATAATAGTTGGGGCGACGACTGACCTGATTGAATCCAAGCTGCTCATAGAGCGCGATGGCGGGCAGGTTCGAGGCCCGCACTTCCAGCCACAGCGTCAGCACGTCGCGTTTGATCAACTCATCGATCAGATGCTGCAACAGCTGGCGGCCCAATCCCCGGCGCTGAAAAGCGGGATCGACCGCGATGTTAAACAGCGAGGCTTCGTCCAGTACCACCTGCGTAATCGCAAAGGCGGCCATTTGGCCGTCAACGTCGAGACGTAAATTGATAAAGCGCTCGCCCTGATTGCTGGCAAACGTCTTTTCACTCCAGGGAAACGCGTGACTACGACACTCAATGGCGAAGGCCTGCGCCAGATCGTCAGGGGTGAGTAAAGAGATGGCTGTCATGGTTACACATCTGTTGCCAGAGCGCGCGTTTGGCGACGCCGCTGCTGATCAGTTCATTGAAAGAGGCGCTGGTTAATGCCACGCCATTGAAAGTCTGTTCGCTCTCTACGCCGAGCAGCCAGCCCGCGCAGTTCAGCGTCTCCGGCAGCATTTGCAGCTGATCCGGTGTCACGGTCATTACCTGAGCGGGTTGCAGATTGAGGGCATGCAGCACATCGCGCATCAGCGGTTCATGCAAACCGGGGGGCGCGTCAGCGACAATAATTAACTGCGTGTCCGGTGCCAGCGTGACGGCAATTTCGCCCTGAAGCACGCGCGGGCGGCGCAGTTGGTACTGCGTAATTCCCATTTGCTGTAAAAGCCAGTCGCGCCTGGACGTCATGGTGTTACCTGTTCTGCTGCCTGAATGCGACGCTATGCTAGCAAACCCATCGAACATGCGCCAACAAACCACTATAATCCCCGCTCAGATCTTACAGGAGCCCTACATGTCTGCTTTTACCCCGGCCAGCGAAGTCATTCTGCGCCACAGTGATGAATTTACCGCCCGCCATGTTTTATTTGCTGGCGATCTGCAGGATGACCTGCCCGCTCAGCTGGAAACCGCCTCATCGCGCGTTCACACCCAGCAATATCATCACTGGCAAAACCTGAGCCGCCGTATGGGCGAGCAGGCGCGTTACGGAATGGTTGCTCAGGCCGAAGATGTGCAGGGCTGCGATACCCTGGTCTACTTCTGGACCAAGAATAAGCCGGAAGTGCAGTTCCAGCTGCAGAACCTGCTGTCGCTGCTGCCGGTGGGCTGCGACGTGTTCGTGGTCGGTGAAAACCGCAGCGGCGTGCGAAGCGCCGAAGGCATGATGGAGTCATGGGTGAAGCTGGAGAAGATCGACAGCGCGCGTCGCTGTGGTCTCTACCACGGTCGCCTCGACAAACAGCCTGAATTCGATGCCAGCACCTTTGGTCACCAGTATCAGCTTGATGGTCTGACGATTCATACCCTGCCTGGCGTCTTCAGCCGTGACGGTCTGGATAGTGGCAGTGCCCTGCTGCTGTCGACCTTTACCCCACACACCAAAGGTAAAGTGCTGGATATGGGCTGTGGCGCGGGCGTGATTGCCGCCTCGCTGCCTGCCCGTTCGCCTAAAGTGCGTCTGTGGCTGTGTGACGTGCATGCAGCGGCGATTGAAGCAAGTAAAGCGACGCTGGCCGCCAATGGCATCGAGGGCGAAGTCTTCGCCAGCAATGTCTTCTCTGACGTGACCGGTCGTTTCGACATGATTATCTCTAATCCGCCCTTCCATGAAGGCACTCAGACCAGCCTCGACGCCGCACAGGCGCTGATTCGTGGTGCGGTGAAGCACCTGAATACCGGCGGCGAGCTGCGTATCGTTGCTAACACCTTCCTGCCCTATCCGCAGGCGCTGGATGAAGCCTTCGGCAGTCACGAAGTCATCGCGCAAACCGGGCGCTTTAAAGTTTACCGTGCCGTCTATGGTCGCGGTGCCAAAACGCGCTAAGGGTTTTTCCTGCCGTTAACTGCTTTGCCGGGCTGAAAACGTTGCTTTTTACAGCGATCGTTTCAGCCCGACGAAATAGTTGTTGACGCAAAGAGTAAAATCTCTAGAATGCGCCTCCGTGGTTGTAACATTCTCAAGGTGTTACGGGTATGCGAAGGTGGCGGAATTGGTAGACGCGCTAGCTTCAGGTGTTAGTGTCCTAACGGACGTGAGGGTTCAAGTCCCTCTCTTCGCACCAAAATCACAAGTTTCATATCGCGAGCACTGCGCGAAGGTGGCGGAATTGGTAGACGCGCTAGCTTCAGGTGTTAGTGTCTTAACGGACGTGAGGGTTCAAGTCCCTCTCTTCGCACCATTGCGGTGATATGAACAGACAACTCGATGCGAAGGTGGCGGAATTGGTAGACGCGCTAGCTTCAGGTGTTAGTGTCTTAACGGACGTGAGGGTTCAAGTCCCTCTCTTCGCACCAACGTTGTCATCTTCAGGCCTTTCCCGCTCATCTCTTTCTGTTCCCCTGTAGTTTCGTTTTACCCCCTGCTCGTTTTACCTTTTTCAGTTGTTCTGTTTTCCGGTCGCTTTACCTTTTCCAGCCGCTTTACCCTGTACGCCGGTTTTAACCACTCCGCTTATGTTAATTCAGATGAAAATTCACAGAGACAGCCGCCAGTCCGCCCGCTAACGCCAGACAGGATGGCAGCAGCAGATAGTGACGCAGCCGCTGGTTAAACAGCATCACGACTGTCAGCAGCAGCGCAACCGTCATCACCATCCGCCACTGGCTGAAGCTCGGTTCCCATAAGGCGAACAGCGGCAGCGCAATGCACGGCAGCAACACGCCCCACGCACTATCCAGCTTTTTACCCAGCGCCCAACTGACTCCCCACAGGCCGCAGGCCGCGATAATCGCTATCCCCATGACACCAACCTCAAATGATAAGCATTCCCATTATCATATGACAGTTTTGCCTGCTCTGCAGCCTGTTTTTGTCACGCCCGGCAACGAAGATGACAGACCAGTTGGAAAATGCTAGATTGCGGCCGATAACACCTTTAATAACAGCAACAGCAATAATTTGCTCATTGTCTGGCAGAACCTGGTTTTGCCGGCGTGCGCTTTGGTATTTCAGGGTCGTCACGAGTACTTATAATGAAATTACAATCTTATGAAGAACTGAAACAGAGTAAATACCGGCTTTCAGTGATGCTTTTTCTGTTTCTGAATATCGCCGTTTCGCTATTTCATCTGCTGCCAATAATGAACAGTGAGAAAAGTGAGACGACCCTGCCGGTAATGAGTGTCGCGGCCTTTAGCGGCATCATGTTAATTTCCCTTTTAATATGGCCTAAAGTAAAACTTCCCCTGTTAAATCCTGTGGCGCTGCTGCTGGGAATGCTCTGGGCCTGGCATATTAATTATCGCTTTCATCAGGTGTTCTATTTTGATGGTGGCTTTCTTATTATCAGTTTGATCAGTGTGTTATTTATCAGTGCCATCGCCCTGAGCGATTATCTGGGGGCTTTTTGTCTGCATGTCACGCCACCGGTGCTCACCGTATTGCTGCTCGACAATGCACAGCACCTGCCGCTGATCCTGCTGACCATTACGCTGCCGCTGATTGGTTTCTCACTACAGCATCTGATGCGCCGCCGTGCCGACAACTTTACTCTGCGCCTGATGCATCAGCTCTACGAAGAGAAAGAGACATTCAGCGACCTCAGCATGCTCGACCCGCTGACCGGGCTTTATAACCGTCGTGGTCTTAAGAACCGGCTGGATAATATTCTGGAAAACCATGCTGGCAGCCACTATGTGCTGCTGCTGGATATCGATCATTTTAAGTCTTATAACGACAATTACGGGCATGCGATGGGCGATCAGGCGCTGGCGCGGGTCTCTGTCGCAATTCGTGATGCGGTGCGTTCACGCGATGTTGTCACCCGCTATGGCGGCGAAGAGTTTCTGGTATTGATGACCAATGTGAACAGTTCCATCGCCATGAAACTGGCAGAGCGAATCCGTCAGTACGTGCTGGATTTAGAAATTCCTCATCTTTTCAATGAAACCGTTTCAACCCACGTCACCATCAGTGCCGGCATCGCGCCTATTTACGATAATGAATTTGACCTGGCGGTCGCCAATGCTGACAGCGCATTATATGTGGCTAAAAATCAGGGCCGGAATACCATTCTCGCCTGGGAGGATTTACCCCGAAAACAGCATCAGACCGCCAGTGAACATGCCTAATTAAACGTAACGCCATCGGTAATCACTGAAGCTTCGGCGCGATATGCCCGGCTCTCTGCTGCTCTGCCCGATCGGATAACTGACCTCAACCCCGCCGTTTTCCCACCCGCAACGACGATTTTTTACACGACTTGTAGAGTTAATCAATAACGATTATCATTTGCTTTCTTATCTACACTTTTCGCGAGTCGTCATGGCAACCGTTTCAGCTCAGGAACAGCGTTTTAACGCTCAGTCGATGATCTTCCGGCAGAATGACCGTCCACTGGCGGAAAGTCTGCATGAGCGGCTGCAACAACAGCGCAGCTATCTGCTTGAATCGACGAAGCTCAGCCAGCCTGCTCCGCGCGACACGCTGACCCTCGCCGCCTGGTCACAATCAGAAGCCTTTACCCCAATTATTCAGCGCTACAGCGATTATCTCTATCGCGATCATCCTGATGCAGTTCGTGAAGCGAAACCGGTGCTGTCACTATGGGCGCAATGGTATTTTGGCCTGCTGCTGCCAACACTGATCATGGCATTGTTGCAGGAGTCGCGTGCGCTGGACTGCTCGCCAGAGCATATCCGCGTCGGTTTTCATGAGAATGGTCATCCGGCCACTTTCTGGATCGATGTGCAGGAGGATGAAGAAGCGCGCTACCTTAACCCTCAGCAGCGTATCGATCGGCTGATTCAGCAGCATCTGATCCCGGTGGTTAATGGTATTACGCAGCATGGTGATATCAACGCCCGACTCATCTGGAACAATATGGGCTACTCATTCCAGTGGTTCCTGGGTGAACTGAAAAGCCAGATCGATGAGTCGCTGGTGCTGCAACTGGAGCAGGCGCTGTTCTTCAACCAGCGGCTGCTGGATGGCAGCGAAAACCCGCTCTACCGCACCATGATCCCGCGCAACGGCGAACTGGTCCGTCGCAGCTGCTGCCAGCGTTATCGCATTCCCGATGTCGAACAATGCGGCAACTGCACCCTGAGCGGCAGCTAAACAGACTTAATTACGCTGAATTCTCCGTTTATCTCGTTTACAGGCACTGAGGCTTGTGGCAATTTTTACGCCTTCGATCAGCCTGGAGAGAAAGATGAGCCTGGAGTCCGTGCGCCAGTTCTTCGCCGAACACGCCCCTGAAATTGAAATTATTGAACTGGCCGAAAGTACTGCGACGGTCGGGATGGCTGCCCGCGCCCATGGCGTGACGCCAGGTGAGATTGCCAAAACCCTGTCACTGAAAGTGAAAAACGACGTGGTGCTGATTGTGACACGAGGCGATGCCCGGCTGGATAATCGCAAGCTGAAAGCGGCGCTGGGGGCGAAAGCGCGAATGCTGAGCGTGGACGAGGTGATTAACTGGACCGGCCATCCGGTGGGCGGCGTCTGTCCTTTCGGTCTTGAGAATCCGCTGACCGTTTACTGTGATGTTTCACTGCGCAGTTTCGAGGAAGTCCTGCCCGCCGCCGGCGCTATCCACAGCGCCGTTCGCATTACCCCACAGCTGATGGCTGAACTGACTAACGCCCGCTGGGTCGATGTGTGCGAAGCAATGTAATGCCGGGTATCAGCTCACACAAGCCCTGCACTTCTGCCCGCGTCCTGATGCGGCTGACAAACTGACGGATACCGTCAGCGTTTGATGGCCACCGCGCCCTTCTGGAAACCGATCCGCTGCCGCCAGCACGCGGGCGAGTTAATCGCCCACGACATCAGGATTTCAGGCGCTTAAATGCCTGTTCAATAATCGATAACAGCAGCGTGTTGTCGACACGATGCAGCACATGCACCGATGCGCCGCATTGCTCAGGCACGCCGACAGTGAGCCGAAGGGGCTGACGATAACGCCAGCTTTTGCCGCGCGTCGCACCGGGACGCAGTTCAATATCCACCCGGTAATCGATGCCTGCCGCGACCCGCTGATTCAGCAACCAGGCGACTACCAGCGCATCGTGGATCCAGCATCCCGCCAGATGCCGGGTCGCCATCGAATAGTCGATCCACGGACGCAGCGTGTCGCGCACAAATTCGGTCAGTGGATGATCGACGGCGGTCAGGCGGGTCAAATCCTGCTGGGTCAGCAGCGTCTGCGTGGTGACATCCATCGGAACCAGCGTTACTGCTGCACCACTGTGCAGCACCTGATGGGCCGCTTCCGGATCCAGGCCAAAATTGGTGTCTTTGATATAATCATCCAGCGTAAATACGCCGCCCATAATGACAATTTCCGCCACAGCGTCGGCCATGGCGGGATAGCGCTGCATTGCCAGCGCCACATTCGTCAGCGGGCCAATCGCCACCAGGGTAATCTCGCCCGGATTGTCGCAAATCAGTTTGCCGATAGCGTCAGCGGCATCAATCGCATCCGCCGCGACATCCGCTGGCTGGCGCACGCCCTGCCACATCTCACCCAGCGCAAGCTGATTGACCCGGTTATCCAGCGTCTCGCGCCACGGCGCAGGATCTTCCTGTAGCGCCTGCGTCGCCCCCTGGATTACCGGGATAGATAATCCCAGCCGGACGATCAGATCTTTGGCGACGCGCGCGCCAACTTCACATGGCGTGTTACCGGCCACGGTGGTGATCAATTCCAGCGACAGTGCAGGTGAAGCTAAGGCCAGCGCAATCGCCAGCCCATCATCGGTGTTGGCACCCGCGATACCGTTGCCGGGATCGCAGTCAATAATAATTCTTTTCATATTTTTATAGGCTAACTCTGGCTTTGCGGCTCACAGCCGCAGGATTCACCGATTTCAAGGTAGTGTGGAAACTCCTTTAATTGCGCTTCGCTCTGTCCCTCTTTCAGCATATGAATCGCAGAGCGAGCCATCTCACGCAGTGGCTGGCGCACGGTCGTTAATGTCGGGACGTGAAACGACGAGTGATTGGTACCGTTAAAACAGACCAGCGCCACATCCTGTGGCACACGGATCTGATGTTCGGAAAAGGCGCGAAGCGCACCAATCGCCTGACCTTCGTTGCTGGTAAACAGCGCACGAGGCACACGACCCCGGGCGATCATGGTTTGTGCCGCAGCGTATCCGCCCTGTGGGGTGTAGCTGGCGGGAAACATCAGCGATTCATCAATCGGCAGACCGCGATCCTGCATGGCATCACGCCAGCCCTGAATACGATCCTGCGCGTTAAGCATATCCACCGGGCCGCTGATTATGCCGACCTGCTGATAACCATGACTCAACAGATGTGCCGTCACCTGCCAGGCGGCCTGACGCTCATTGACCCGCAGCATGTTAACGCCCGGCTGAGGCTCAACCCGCTCCAGCATGACCAGTGGCGTACCGCTGGCTTTAATCAGGTCAATGTAAGGATGGCGATCGACGCTGTTGTAAAAGAGTCCATCGACCTGCCGATTAAGCAGTCCCTGAATTAACTCCAGTTCGCGCTTGCGGTCATCACCTGCATCACCCAGCAGCATGACGTGGCCGTGATTCATCGACTCCTGCAACAACACGTGCGCCATTGAGGCCACAAAAGGATTGCCGATGTTGGGCACCACCAGCCCGAAGGTTTTGGTGTTACCGGAAGCCAGTGCGCGTGCTGCCGCATTTGGCCGGTAACCGGTGGCTTTAATCGCCTCCAGTACCCGCTGACGGGTCGCCTCGGCAACCGGGCGAGGCCCGTTATTGATGACATAACTGACAACTGCCACTGAGGTGCCTGCCGCTTTCGCAACTTCACTGCGGGTCACTTTTCCCGTTAACGACTTAGGCACATCACGTTCCTCCATAAAAAAACAGGCCGCTTTACACGGCCTGCTGCTTTTCGCGCTATCCTGGCAGATGGCATCCTCAGGCAAAGCTAGATGGCATCTTCAGGCAGATTGAGATCCCGCCCTCGCGTTTCAGGCGCGACAAAGGTGGTAAAGAACCCAATTGCGGCCATCGCCGAGAAATAAACCGCAATCGGCCACCAGTGACCGGTATAAGAAAGCATAGCAGCGGCAATAAGTGGTGCGGTTCCGCCGGACAAAATGGAACCCAGTTCTTTAGCCACTGCCATTTTGGTGTAGCGATGATGAACGCCGAACATCTCCACGCCCCATGCCGCCTGCACACCAAAAATACCCAGCGACGCCAGCGCCATACCGACCACGATAACCGGGATCACCAGCATCGGTTCACGCGTGTCGAGCAGCGTAAAGGCGGGCCAGGCGTACAACATCAGTAACAGACAGAACACGCGATAAACCACCCGCCGACCAAAGCGGTCAGAGAGCCAGCCCGCTAAAGGAATGATCAGGAAACCCAGCAACGACGCGAGGAACACCGCAGTGGTTGGTACGGACTTGTCGACCATCAGCACCTTCGCGACGTAACCGACGATGAAGCCCTGCGCCAGATAGGAGGGGCCATTTTCGCCGATACGCAGGCCAACCATGGTCCAGAAGGCACGGGTACGCTGGAAGAAAGGCCGCTGATCCACCACCGGAGCGGCCAGCACGCCTGCGCGTTCCGCTTCCATCTCCGCTTTTCTGCGCTCAAACACCGGCGTTTCGCGCAGATGACGTCGAATCCACAAGGCAACCAGTGCAATCAGCGCACTGCTGAGGAACGGAATACGCCAGCCCCACTCCAGCAGGCTTTGCTGATCCATTTGTACCACCAGCAACCAGACCAGCGAAGCCAGCAGTGTGCCGCTGTTAGAACCCAGTGCGATCACGGAGGAGATCAGTCCGCGACGCTCTGTCGGCGCATATTCGCCCAGCATCACCGTGCCGCCCGATAACTCCGCGCCAGCGCCGAAACCCTGCGTAAAGCGCAGCAGAACCAGACAGGCAGGAGCCCAGACGCCAATAGAGGCATAGCTCGGGATTAAGCCGATCAACGTCGTGGAAGCGCCCATCAGAATGATGGTGGAGATCATCACCACCTTTCGGCCTTTGCGGTCACCGAGCCAGCCGAAAAAGAGTGCGCCGATAGGCCGGGCAACAAAGCCGACTGACCAGGTAGCAAAGCTGGAGAGCAGTGCCATGGCAGGGGTTGATTCCGGAAAGAAGACGTCGCCGAAGATAATACCGGCCGCCAGACCATAGAGCGCGAAATCCGCGTACTCCATTGCCGTTCCGAGCCAGCATGAGAAAGTGGCGCGCCAGAAATCTTTGCGGCCTGAAGGGGTGTTAAACCGCTCATCGGCGGCTGAAGTGGATGACAGTGATGCCTGCTGATTAACGGAGTTGTGTGCCGTCATAACCCTATCCCTGAATGAGTATGCAGATCGATAAACGCCCGTCCATGGGTCGATTCCCTGATAAAAGCGGAAATTCCCCGGTGACGACGTTCAGTTGACTAACCATGATGAAAGGTTAAAGGATTCCCTGGTGTTGGAATCTTGTTCTTCGCCCCATTTCGCCGGTGTATTTTTCACCGGTCGCTTAAACTGAGCGAATGTAACTTAACAATCGATGGGCCTACTGTGCATCGGGCACCGTGAGCAATCACTGGGGAGCTAGTGTATCTACGCGCGTAGATAAATCAATAGATCCTGATGAAAATTATTAGTAAAACTTCACTATCACATCCCGTCATCACGCATTTTTAGCGCAAATTCAGCCAGTTACCCGCAACACATCGCCTGAAAAAAATCACCATCGACTATAAGTTACCATTTTCTCTTATGTTTAAGCGTTATAAGACTGACTAAAATCCTTTCATCGTGCTCTGTTGTCGCACACGCCTGTGACCATGAGATGACACGTGTATTTATTCTGAAAAATCGCTGTAAGCGCAGACAATACGTTACTCTGACAAAAAGTCCGGGCAGAGGTGTTATGACCATTATCCTGATGCGACATGGTAAACCCGATCATCAGGCGGCAGGTCGCCAGAGCGTGCAGGCGCTGGCAGACTGGTGCGAAGCCTACGATCAGTCACAGGTCAGTGACGGGCCGCCGCCGCGCAGTATTGAGATTGCACGTCAGGCCGCGGTGATTGTCTGTAGTCCCCTGCCCCGCGCGCAATCCTCCCTGAGCCAGCTCGGTCTGCAGCCCCATGAGGTTGATGCCGTGTTCAGCGAAGTCGCCGTGCCACTGCTGCGAACCGGCGCGGTGCAGCTGCCTACCCTGTGCTGGCTGGCCCTGTTGCGGCTATTGTGGTTCTGCGGGTATGCGGGTGAAGCGGAGTCGCTGCAACATGCGCGCAGCCGCGCCTCCGCGGCGGCAGAGAAGCTGATCGATCACTCACGGCATGGCACGGTGCTGCTGCTGGGTCACGGCATCATGAACAAGATGATTGCGCGCGAATTACGTAAACGCGGCTGGCAGGCGGAGAAGCACGCCAGCAGCCGCCACTGGAGTTCCGCGATCTATCATCGTCCGTTTATCTGACCGATCGGAAAATAACCCAGCACCTCACAGCCCGTTCCGACACGCGGCGTGGCAATCACTTTACGCTGCGCCAGATCGATGACGCTCAGCGTGCCATCATCCTGATTGGCAATCAGCAGCTGTTGCCTGTCTGGCGTAAAACAGCCATCCATCGGCATGTTACCTACCCGGATGTCGCCCAGCGGATTCAGCAGATCGTCAAACAGCGTCACCAGCGGTTCCTGATCGCCTATCGCCACCAGCTGCTCGCCATCGGCGCTGAAGCGTACCACCTGACAGGGCCGCTCATGACCTGGCAGCGTCAGGCGCTGGCGAATGCGGTGGCTTTGCCGATCGATCACATAGAGCAACGGTGCATCAGCGGCGCTGGCGACCAGATAGGGGTGTTTCGGAGAGGCAGCGATGCCCGCAATCGGCCCGGGCAGCAGGATGGTGTCGATAACCCGCCCCTCTGCTTCACAGAGATCCACCACGGTGATGGTCGCATCCTCTTCGTTATCGGTGAACAGCTTGCGGCCGCTGGGTGACAGCGTCAGGCGATGCGCGTTGTGAGAAGGAACTGGAATGATTTTTTCCACTTTGTCGCTCTGCGGATCGATCACCGCCACTGCGGCACTCTGCTCACAGCAGAGATAGACTTTGCCATCGCGGCCCAGCTGCCCGCTGTGGGGTGCCCGCAGCGGCGACAGATCGATAAAGCCGCTGATCTCCCGACGCTGTAAATCGATAATCGCCACTTTGTGACCCGGATGCGGGTTATTACCATGAACGCCGTCGCCAAAAATGGGTACATAGGCTTTACCCCAGGGGGCCAGCATCAGGAGTTCATGCGGCCGCGGTGGAAAAGCGTTCAGTTCCCGCTCGACCGCGAAGGTTTCCGGATTAAGAAACAGGACGCGATTACCCTGCTTATCAACCGCCAGTAACCCGTAAGATTCACTCTGCATGCGCGCTCCTTTCTCAGTAAGTTCTTCTTAAGCGTAGACAATCCTCTTCAGGCTGTCTGATTCCGCGGATTGATGAGCCGGGCTTACACCACCAGTTAAGTACAATAGCCACTGTTCCTGTGGCCCGGGCCGCAGGATAACGCGCAGGTTAAGAATAATATTCAGATATTCCTTAACTGCGTTTATTCCCGCATTTAAATAAATGATTAACAGTGACGACATTATTATTTTCATAACGTGACCGGATTATTTCCGTATTATCCTAAAGTCAAAAAAAGACATAGCTAATGTGTAAATAATGTTTTATTAAAAAGGTGCAGTGCAATTAAACAGCCGTGAGGAAACTATCGCGCGCTCCAGCACTGCGTCGCCACCAGGGAAAACTATTCATTAATTCCCGCACTCATCGGGATTGCAGTCAGTATGTCATTCCGGCCGTTTCCGCCGCTGGCGGAACGGGCAGAGCCTGCACTATGACGGGAAAATAAAAATAACAGGTGTACCATGACTTCACATCGCCAACGTCCAGCGCATAAAATCTGGCGTAACTGGAAAAGAATATCGTTCAGTAGCCAGATGTTATGGAATAGAAAACAGCAGAAACTCTGTCGGGCACCGGAATATGATCCGGGTCAGGAAGATAATGTCGTATTGATCGCGCAGCAGAAAGATCTGCCGGAGATTCCAAAAATCGTCTGGATGGTCTGGCATAACGATCACCTGCCTGCCTCAATGGCGCTGAATATCAGTAAAATCCGGCGGGACAACCCCGACCACCAGGTTTATCTGATTACGCAGCGCACCCTGTCGCACTGGCTGCCCGATCTCAACTTTATCTCTTCCGATCTGACGCTGGCACATAAAAGTGAAATCATCCGGCTTGAGCTGATTCACCGTTATGGCGGCATCGGCATTGATTGCAGCACATTGCTGTTTGAGAATCTCGCCTGGGTGCATCGCGTTCACGAAGCGCGGTCAATGGATCTCATTGGTTACTATAACGAGCAATCAACGCTGAATCTGCTTGCGCCGGTCACCGAGAGCTGGTTTCTTGCTGCCGCCCCGCAAAATCCGTTTATCCGCGAATGGCTGAAACAGCTGGCACCGGTTAAAAACGTCGGTATCCGCAACTATTTCCATGAGCTGAAGAAGCGTGATGATTTTCCGCTGATTGTGCAGAATATGGAGAATCCGTCTCGTCAGCTCCTGTCGCTGGCGCAGCAGGTTGCGATGCGGGAATACCGGCGGGCTAATCTCTATCTGCGTAAAAGTGAAGCCAGCGCCTGGTTCTATCAGCGCCTGCATGCCGACAGCAGCAGCGCCTTTGCGCAGTCAGTGATGTTTCAGCAGCGGCCACAGACGCCGCCACCCATTATAAAATTAACCGGCAACGAGCGGCTGCATCTCGACTTTAATCTGCGGCTTGGTTTATATAACCGCAGCAGCCTGATTGGCGAGATGATGAACACCACGCCACCTGCGCTGGCATTGCCATCAACGGTCAAAGCGCGCGCGTAGCCAGTGTGTAAACGTGGTGACCGCGCGGGGCACCTGCGCCGCCCAGGGTCGTACGATCCACAGGCGAGCGGCAAAGGCCTCAACCGGCTGCCACGCAGGCAGCACCTGCTGCAATGACCCTGCTGCCAGCGCCTCCCGGGCGCTGAAATCGGGCAGCATCGCGATCCCTAATCCCTGCAGGGCCGCATCGCGTATCGACTCGCTGTTGTTAGTGGCAAAGCTGCCCTGGATCCGTATCTGGACCTGCTCGTTATCCGCGGTGGTGGTAAACCGCCAGCGCGGTGATTCGACGCCTCGTGGATAGTAAAGGCAGTTATGCTGCGCCAGATCCTGCGGCGACTGCGGTATCCCCTGTTCGTTGAGATAGGCGGGTGATGCCACCAGTAATGTCCGCGTGTCACACAGTGGCAGTGCCACGTGGGTTTCCGGCAGGGTGTCGCTGTGTCGAATGGCCAGATCAAATCCCTCGCTGCTCAGCGACACAATGCGGTCAGTCACATCCAGTTGCAGACGCACCTGCGGATAATCACGCAGAAATTCACCGATAATCGGCACCAGTTGCTGACGGGCAAACGCCACCGGTGCGGTAATGCGCACCAGGCCACGCACCGGTCCGGCGATGTCCCGCACGCTGAAAAAACTCTGTTCAATGCGGGCAAAAGGCTCGCGTAGCTCCTCCACCAGCTTCTCACCGGCAGAGGTCAGCCGCACGCTGCGCGTAGTGCGTTGTACCAGCAACACACCGGCCATCTCCTCCAGCTCTTTAATTTTCTGACTCATCGCCGCCTTGCTGACGTCGAGCCGCTCTGCCGCGCGGGTAAAACTGCCCTGCTCTGCCAGTACGGTCAGCCAGTGCAGATGATCCCACAGCGTATCCGTTTTCATCTCTTTCATCACGATTGTTCACTATAGTGAATAATCATTTCAGGCTACGCGCTTTTTCCCGCCGGATAAAGGGGTCACCATAGGGTTCTTAATCACCGGGAGGAGTTCGCTATGCCACTGCTGCAATTTGATGTTATCCAGGGTCGTTCAGAATCAGAGCTTCGTACACTGCTGGATGCGGCACACCGCGCCGTGCTCACGGCCTTTAAGGTGCCGGAACGCGATCGCTACCAGATTGTTCAGGAAAACAAGCGCTATCAGATGGTGTTCCAGGATACCGGACTGGGATTCAGCCGGAGCGATAATCTGGTGATGGTGCGGGTCTATACCAGCCCACGCAGCAGTGAACAGAAACAGCTGTTCATGGCCGAGCTGGCGCGTGAGCTGCGTGAGCATTGTGGTGTGCAGGGCAACGATTTAATGATCAGCTTTATCACAAACGACAAAGGTGACTGGAGTTTTGCCGACGGCGAAGCACAATATCTCACCGGCAAACTCTGAAAATCGCCCTGACTTCTGCTCTGCTGACGGTGCGCGCCAGCCACCGTCACGCCTGATAACCTCACTTCTGAAATGACAATAAACCAATCTGCTCTTCACCGCACAAATCGGGCCGGATATGTTGCAGCCGGATTACAGCCAATATAGATTGTCGAAAAACCATCCCCCGAAGGTGGCCGGTTGCGTGAAGCCTCGCGTAGCCCTGAAGAGAGGATTTGCCGTTGTCCGAATTGGTGTCCGTCGCGTTGTTTCTGGCCGCTATTGCAATCTATTCCTGTAAAGCCGGGCGTAACAAATTCTGGTTTATTGTCGTTCTTATTCTGCTGGTGCTTTTCGTTGTGCTGAACGCCACCCTCTATGCCAGCAACTATTTTACCGGTGACGGCATCAACGATGCGGTGCTTTATACCCTGACCAATAGCCTGACCGGCGCGGGCGTCAGTAAATATGTGGTGCCGGCGATTGGGCTGATCATCGTGCTGTTTCTGCTGTTCTGCCTGCTGTCGTGGATTCTGCGGCGGCGTAAGCGTCCGCATCACATGGGCTGGTCGCTGCTGGCCGCCGCCTGTGCACTCGGCTCGGTGCAGACCACCCCGGCCTTTCGCCAGGTCGCGACCCTGATTGTGTCGCATACCCAACTGGCAGATTCTGACTTCGACAACTTCTATAAAGTGCCGCGTAATCGCATTGAACAGCCGCACCTCAACGTGGTTTACATCTATGGTGAAAGCTTAGAGCGCACCTATTTTGACCCTATCGCCTTTCCCGGCTTAGCGCCGGAGCTGAGCCGGCAGAAAGAGCAGAGCATCGACTTCAGCGAAACCGAACAGCTGCCAGGTACCGATTACACCATTGCGGGCATGGTCGCCTCACAGTGTGGCATTCCGCTGTTTGCCCCATTTGATGGCAATGCGTCAGCATCGCTCTCCAGCTTCTATCCTCAGAACGTCTGTCTGGGCGACATCCTGAAAAACTCCGGCTACCAGAACTGGTTTATTCAGGGTGCCGATCTGCGTTTCGCCGGGAAAGATGTCTTCCTGAAATCACACGGTTTTGATCCCGCTAACCTTTATGGTTCGCAGGAGCTGAAAAGCCGCGTCGCCGATCCCACCTACCGTAATAACTGGGGTTATTACGACGATACGGTAATGGATGAGGTGTTTGAGAAGTATCAGGAACTCTCTCAGGCCGGTAAACCTTTTGCGCTGTTTATGCTGACCGTCGACACCCATCATCCTGACGGATTTATCTCACGCAGCTGCGATCGCAGGAGCTACAGCATTGAGGGCAAACCGAATCAGTCATTCAGTGCGGTCGCCTGCTCGCAGGAGCATGTGGCGCGCCTGATTGCGCGCATTAAAGCGTCGCCGTGGTTCAAAAACACCGTGATTGTGGTGAGCTCGGATCATCTGGCGATGAACAACACTGCGCATCCGTGGCTGGTCAAACAGCCCCGTCGCAATCTTTTCATGGTGATCCGTGGTGACAAGCCGCAGGCGGAATTGATGGAGGCGAAGCGCAGCACGCTGGATAACGGCGCCACGCTGCTCGATATTCTCGGCGGCGATAACGCGATTGGCCTGGGCCGCAGCAGCCTCTCATCGCTTTCACTCTCCACCCAGTTCGACGATATGAAGAGTAAGGTGACGAGTTGGAAGCCCGACATTATCCAGCTGTGGAACTTCCCGAAGAAGATAGACAACTTCACGGTGGATCAGGCGAAGAATATCTTCAGCTTCTCGGGAACCACCTTCAAATTGCCGATTCTGTTCCGCATCAGTGATAAGCACGTTGAGCCGATGCCGGAGGGGGAATATTCGGCACCGCTGCGCTATCAGCTGGCGGATTTCGCCTCAGCCGATAAATTCCTCTGGGTGGATCGCTGTTTTAAAATGGCGCGACTCTGGCAGCCTTCGCTGGCACTCTCCGGCGATCTCTGTGTGGCGATGGGACAGCTCGGCGGCACGCCGTCGGTGACGCATGTCGACAAACCGCAGTGGAAAGGCAAAGTCCGTTTCCCCGAGAGCGCTATCAGCGATGCGCGTTACCAGCAGAACCTCGCGCAGATCCGTATTGAAGATAACAACATTCGTTACAGCGCCGATAGCTTCAGGCTTGACGTGCCTGGCGCACCGGAGAGTGTTAAAAGCTTCAGCGGCATCTCACGGCCAGAGAGCTGGGGACGCTGGTCTAACGCTAATCTCGCGCCCGAGGTTCATATCGACTATATCGATGCGCTGCCCGCGAAGTTCGATCTGGTGATCACCGCGCGTGCGTATGGCCCCAACGCGCACCGGGCGATTCCGGTGCGGGTCGGCGATCAGCAGCAACTGCTGTCACTGAGTGAAGAGATATCGACACATACCCTGCATTTTGATAACCCAGGCGCCAGCCATCGTCTGGTGATTGCACCACCTGAACCGCAGCTGAGTAACACCGGCAATATCACCGGTCAGGATCCGCGCAAACTGGGCATCGGCATGGTTGAAATTAAAATCGTGCCACAGCCCTGACGCCCGCTTTTTTCTTTCCGACTCTGCGGATTTCCGCAGAGTCGCCTCATCCTGCCATCAGCTAAATGTTGCGAGACAGCCCGCACTCTGTTGCACGTTACTTGTTGTACTAATTGATATTTTTCGGCGAGGCGCGCAAAATATAACCGGCTTAGTGGCGATACGTCTTTTGCCTGTCATGATGCCGTTATCGCTGAAGTGCACAGGGAGGTGTCGTGATGACAAGCACAATGATGAGTACCCACAAAGCCTTTAAAGCGCTGCAACAGGCAGGGATCGACGATCAGCAAGCGGAGGCGATGGTGGAGGTGTTTACTGATATGCAGCAGAGGCAGCCAGGCGGACAGGTTGGAAAGCAACTCGGTCAGATTCAGACCAAAGCCAACCATATAGACATTCGGCTCGGCCAGCTTCAGGCAAAAGCCGACCAGACAGACGATCGGGTCAGTCAGCTCAGGACCAACGTCGACGAAACAAACGATCGGGTCAGACACCTTACAACAAAAGTCGACGAAACAAATGATCGGGTCAGTCACCTTACGACCAAAGTCGACGAAACAAACGATCGGGTTAGCCACCTTACAACCAAAATCGACGAAACAAACGATCGAGTCAGCCACCTTACGACTAAAATCGACGAAACAAACGATCTGGTCAGCCATCTTACGACCAGGGTCGACGAGACAAACGATCGGGTCAGTCACCTTACGACCAAAGTCGACCTGATGGATGATCGACTCGGCAATCTTACATTGAAAGTCGACCAGACAGACAGCCGGGTCAGCCAGCTTTCAATAAAAGTTGATCAAATAGACAACCGGGTCAGCCAGCTTTCAATAAAAGTTGATCAAATAGACAACCGGCTCGGCCAGCTTACAACCAAAGTCGATCACATAGATGGGCAGCTTGGTCAGCTCACAACAAAAGTACATCAGATAGACGAGCGGCTTGGCCATGTTGAAAGAAAAACGGACAAACTGGCCATCCGTTTTAATCAGTTAGAAGCCAAGGTGGATAAGCTGGATGTCGCTCTCAGTGAAATGAATTTCCGATTAACTTCAGCTGTGGACAGCCTCAGAAATGACGTTGTTACCCTGACCACCGATATGCGCTGGATCAAACGATTATCAATTCTCATGACCACCACCCTGCTGGCGGCGGTACTGAAAGATATTGTAATGTGATCGCGTTATCACCCGGTCAGGGTCTGTCGCGCAGCGCCTCCAGCTTTTCGCGCTGCTGACCTTCGGCGGTAAAGTTATCCTCCGCCAGCCAGCGCTGCAGGCCCTTTTTCACCTGCGGCCATTCGCTATCGATAAGCGAGAACCAGCTGGTGTCACGTGAACGCCCTTTGTAGATGATTGCCTGACGGAAATCGCCTTCATAACGAAAACCGAGACGTGCCGCTGCCTTACGGGAAGGGGCATTACAGCTATCGCATTTCCATTCATAGCGGCGATAACCCAGCGTCTCAAAGGCGTAACGCATCAGCAGGAAATGCGCCTCCGTTGCCATGCGGGTCTGTTTCAGCCGGGCCGAAAACATGACATGCCCGACTTCCATCACGCCATGTTCCGGCTGGATGCGCATTAACGACAGGCTGCCTACTGCCTGGTCGGTGGCCAGATCGATCACGGCAAAATGCAGCGGATCACGACTCATTTCAAGCTGTGCGGCATACGCCTGCCATGCCGGACGTTCGGTAAAGGGACCGGCAGGCAGGTAAGTCCAGTCACGCCCATCTTCAGCCAGCGCCCATGCCTCAAACAGTGCCTCAGCATGACGCGCCACACTGAACGGCTCCAGCCGACAAACTTCGCCAGTAAAAACCTGATGCTGGGGCAGAGGTCGGGGCTGCCAGTCTGGCATTGGCTCACCGACCGGCTGTCCGAACTGATTGGTATGTTGTGGCATGTTGTCTCCTGGCTACAGATTATCTCTGCAGATTGCCACGATCATAATTGATTAAAAAGGACCAAAACTGGCGAAAATGATAGAACCATTGCCTGCGAACGCATCAGCCAGGCGATATACCGGTTACCGGGCTGGCCGGGTTAACCGCATCATTCCGCACTAATGAGGCTGGCCGGTGCGGCAATGGACTGGCGAATCATCAGACGGGCATCAAAGCGCGGCATCGGTCCGACGGCTTCGCCGCGTATCTCCGCGATCAGGCGTCGTGCCGCTTCACGGCCCATCTCATACACCGGTTGCGCTACCACCGTCAGCGGTGGCGTGACAATCTCACTCCACGGAAAATTGTCATACATCACGAATGAGAGATCAGCAGGGATTCGCAGTCCGCGCTGCGTCACTTCGCGCAGCAGCCACATCGCCACCACGCTGTCAGAAGCCACCAGCGCAGTGGGCGGCTGCGGACGCTGCCACAGCTCGGCCACGATACGGGCAATCTCCGCTTCGTCCAGCGCATTCACTTTCACCATCGTCGGATCAAATTCCATGCCCGCGGCAACAAATGCCTGCATCATGCCGCCCACGCGCTGGGCGACCGGCGTCAGGCCAAAATCCCCTGGCGTGCTGTAGTCGGTTGCCAGTGCCATGCTGGTGATATAAGCGATGTGGCGATGGCCCGCTTCCAGTAACTGCGAGGTTGCTTCTGCAGCCACTTCGGTAAATTCGCAGCAGATCGCCTCCACATCAAGGTCAGTCACTGCGCGATCAAATAATTTCAGCGCTCTGCCCTCTTCCAGTACCTGAGTCAGGTGACTGTTGTGATGGTGTTCTGAACAGCAGGGCGCAACGATGATGCCGTCGACCCGCTTTTCCAGCATCACCCGCACCGCATCCTGCTCAGCCTGCAACTTCTCATCGCTGTTACTGAGCAGCAGATGGTAACCGGCAGTGCGCGCCACATCCGCCATACCGCGCAGCGCAAGACCGAAATGGGGATTCTCAATGTCGCCGACAATCACACCAATGGTATTGGAACGTCCGGTGTTCATACTGCGGGCCAGGGCATTCAGACGGTAGCCGAGCGCGGAGGCCGCGCTGTTGACCCGCTCCTGCACCTCATCACTGACCGCCCCATAGCCACCCAGCGCACGCGCCGCCTGGGCTTTGGATACTTTTGCTGCGCGCGCCACATCCGCCACGGTAGGCGCTTTAGATTGTCGTTTCTGGCTGGTCATAATTATTTTGAATCACAGGTTGATGACAGGAATATTGACGCCGAAAAAAGGCTGTGCTTAAACTCATTGTAACCCCTTGAGACCGGTCTCACAACATCAGTGTCTTAAGGTGCCACCTGTGTTGAGACCGGTCTCAATTATAACCGCTGGCTCAACAGTCTCTGATGTTTAAACCTGCAAAAACGGATGAGCTATGAAATCGCAAACCACCCTGGGCAAACTGCTCGGCACCACGCTCGCACTCTGTTCACTGTCGTTCTGTACGCTGGCTGCCAGCGATAACAATCCCTATGGGCTGATCGAACCGGGTCAGCTACGCATCGCCAGCGTCGGCGACTCAAAACCTTACACTTTCACGGATGCCAGCGGTCAGTTCACCGGCTTTGATGTCGAATTCTTCAAAGATGTCGCCCATCGTATCGGGATCGATAAGGTCGATTTTATTGGACAGGACTTCTCGGCCATCATGCCAGCGGTGGCCAACGGTCAGTATGACGCGGCGGTGGCGGCCATCGGCATCACCCCTGCGCGTGAAAAGACGGTGGATTTTTCAACCGGCTATCTGGCGGGATTTCTCACCGTGCTGACCCGCCACGACAGCGGCGTGAAGAATGTCGCCAGCCTGGCAAAACACCGGCTCGGGGTGGTTCAGGGCACGCTGCAGGAGAGCTATGCCGTCGAACACTTCACCCAGACCGATCTCGTACGCTTCCCGGATAACAACAGCGCAGTCTCTGCGCTCAACAACGGTACGCTCGACGCGATCTTCCTCGACTACGAGGCGGCAAAAAGCTACGCCGACCGCTTTAAGCTGGTCTCTGCCGCCGACATCCCCTCGTTTGATGCACCGGCCGGCATTGCCATTGCCAAAGGCAAACCCGCCTTCAAGGCCGCGCTGGACCGCGCCATTAAAGCAGCCATGCAGGATGGCACCTGGCAACGGCTCTATCAGAAGTGGTTCCCCGGATCGCCGATGCCAAAACAGTATCTGCCTGGCGGGCAGTAAAGATGCGGACGTTCGCGTCCTGAGTTAACCGGGGGATCCCCCACCCTGCATGGAGACGGCGATGGACTTGCTCACGATTCTTTCCCGCACCTTCTTTGATTTTCCATCAATGATGGAAGTACTGCCGCAGATGCTGACCACCGGGCTGGTCAACACGGTGATTATCTCGCTGGCGGCAACGCTGCTCGGCACGCTATTCGGCCTTCTGCTGGCGCTGATGGGCATCTCGCCCTCACGCTGGCTGCGTCTGCCTGCCCGGCTCTATACCGATCTGTTCCGCGGTCTGCCATCGATTCTGACCATTCTGCTGATTGGTCAGGGCCTGGCGCGCTTCAGCTATCAGCTGTTCGGTCCTACGCCCTATCCGCTGGGGATCTTCGCCCTCAGCCTGATCGCCAGCGCCTACATGGGCGAGATTTTCCGCGCCGGTATTCAGAGTGTTGAACGCGGCCAGATGGAAGCCTGCCGTGCGCTGGGGATGAGTTATGGCCGGGCAATGCGACTGGTGGTGATCCCGCAGGGGATCCGCCGCGTACTGCCCGCCATCGTTAACCAGTTCATCGCCATCATTAAAGATTCCTCGCTGGTTTACCTGCTGGGCCTCATGACCCAGCAACGGGAACTGTTTCGCGTGGGCCAGGACGCGGCGGTGCTCACCGGCAACCTCTCGCCCCTGATGCTGGCAGGGCTGTTCTATCTGATTATCACTGTGCCGCTGACGCACATGGTCAACTATGTCGATGTGCGTTATCGCACCGGCCGACGTCGCCTGACTGCCCCGCAAAGTGGCTTAAAAGAGGTGGAGGAAGTCAGAGCGCCCGGCGGCGCACTGGTCACTCATCCCCGGATCGGAGGCAACCATGAATAACCTGAACAGCACCACTGCCGCGAGCTGGCACGGTGCCAGCCTGGAGCTGCGCGATCTGACTCTGGCTTATGGCCCGATTGAGGTGTTGCGTAACGTCTCGCTGCGGGTCGCGCCCGGCAGTACCACTTGCATTATCGGGCCATCCGGTTCGGGTAAGTCGACGTTGCTGCGCGGCATCAACCGGCTGCATGAACCGCAATCGGGGGATGTACTTCTGGCTAATCGGTCAGTGTTGCGCGACAAGCCAGATGCGCTGCGGTTACGGATCGGCATGGTGTTTCAGCATTTCAATCTCTTCCCCGATCACAGCGCGCTGGAGAACGTGGCGCTGGCACCGTGGCGGGTTAAAGGCCTGCCCAAAGCGCAGGCGATGGCGATTGCGCGTCAGCGGCTGGAAGAAGTGGGTCTGGGTCAGCGCGCCGATCACCGGCCACGCGATCTCTCCGGCGGCCAGCAGCAGCGTGTCGCGATTGCCCGCGCGCTGGCGATGGATCCCGAGGTCATGCTGTTTGATGAGGCGACCTCCGCGCTCGATCCCGAACTGGTGAAGGGTGTCCTGACGCTGATGGCGGATCTCTGTCGTCGCGGCATGACGATGGTTGTGGTGACACATGAAATGGGCTTTGCGCGCAAAGTGGCGGATCAGGTGGTGTTTATGGACGAAGGCGAGATTGTTGAAGCCGGGCCGCCGGGCGCCATTTTTGATACGCCACAGTCGCCGCGACTGCAACGTTTTCTCTCTGAAGTGCTGTAACTGAGCAAGGAACCTCATAATGGCGGTAAAAACTGAAATGAAAGTAGTTGTACTGGGCGGTGGCGTAATAGGTGTCTCGACGGCGCTGGAGCTAACAAAACGGGGAGCGGCGGTGACGCTGGTGACCGAAGCCGCGCTCTGTTCTGGCGCATCGGGACGTTCACTCTCCTGGCTCAACTCGGCGGGCGAACGCTCCCGCCCCTATCACGCGCTGCGCATGGCGGGCATTGATCGCTATCGCACCCTGTTTGCTCAACAACCTACCCTCGACTGGCTGCGTTTTGATGGTGGGGTCTGCTGGTTCAGCAATGATGCAGCCGGAACGCAGGCGCGGCACGCCTATGAGAAAGCACACGGCTACGACTCACAACTCATGACACCTGATAACGTGGCGCAGGCGGATGCGACGATCGATCCTGACGCGCTGCCGTCGCAGGCGATATTTAACCCCGGTGAAGGCTGGGTCAGCCTGCCGCACCTGTCAGAGTATCTGGTGAATCAGTTCCGGGCGCGGGGTGGTGAAGTGATTGAACACGCCGGTAAAGCCAGTGTGATCACCGATCAGGGCCGGGCCTGCGGCATTCGCAGTGAGCTGGGCGAACTGCGGGCAGATGCGGTGGTGGTCGCCTGCGGGCCCTGGACACCGGATGTGATTGCGCCACTGGGCGTGACGATTCCCAACGGATCGCCCGTCTCCATGCTGGTGATCACTGAGCCGGGCAAACATGAACTCAAGGCGGTGCTGAACACGCCTCGCGCCGCCATCCGGCCAAACCCCGGCAACCGTTACGCCCTGGATCACGACTGGTACGAGGCTGATATCCAGAAGCTGGCCGGAGGCGGTTACCATATTGATAAGCAGGTTGTAGCAAAGCTGGCCGAGGAAGCGAGTCAGCTGTTACGGGGTGACGAGCCGCTCAGCGTCCAGAGCTGGAAAATTGGCCTGAAGCCGATTCCAGGCGATGGCGATCCGGTGCTGGGGCAACTGCAGAAGGTGCCGGGCTGTTATGTGGCGTTCACGCATTCGGGCGCAACCCTGGCGCTGATTGTCGGTGAATTACTGGCGGAGGAGATTGTAAGCGGTGAAAAGCATCCGATGCTGGCAAGCTTTGGTGCTGAGCGTTTCAGCTAAAAAAAGCCGGTCATCACGACCGGCTGATTTTTACCGCTTATTTTAACCGCGCTTATTTTAACCGCGGAAGAAGATATCGCCCGATTTACCCATGACGATTTTGCCGGTGTCATTGGTAATAAGAATGTAGTTGGCGTTGATATAGGCCCAGTGGGTATTTTCCTGCGGAGCAGGCAGATTACGCTTTTGCCACTCATTGATGGTGTACGTTTTATCGGTGTACTTCTCTGGCACTGTGTCACCGATTTGGTACTGTTTGTAGTCGATGATGATGGTGCTGAGGTCGTAATTAGGGTGCGCGCCATTGGAAGGTGCCGGCGTGGTCGGCGTAATACCATCATTAGATTGTGAGCTGGTCGGTGCCTGGCTTTGCGCGCCACCGGCATCCGGCTGAACGCTGCCCGTATCAGGCGTAGCGGGCTGCGCATCCGGATTAGCAGGCTGAATCTGCGGCGGTGGCGGAACGGTATCCGTTGCTTCGCCAGCGGCTTGTACAGCGGGGATCAGGCTCAGCGAGCCAACCAGTAATCCCATTGATAAAAGTACACGTTGAGTCCTGCGCATAATGATTTCCACGTTGAATTTTGACAGTCAGGCTAAAGACAATGTTTATCGCACTTCAGTTCCGGCGCACTGACGCTATGTGTAAGGAAAAACAGCGCTATTCACTTTACTGCACACAGGCCAGGTAGCGGATCACTGTCCGACCACTTTATCCTGAGTTGCCAGATCGACCAACAACGCAATGCCTAAATAGTTACTCCAGTTAAAGCCGTTCTGCAACACCACAATCGCATTGCCGTTACGTTTATCGTAGCCGATAAAACTGGCATAGCCGCCGATATAGCCCACCTGATAGGTAATCTGCTGCTCTTCGAAAGTGTCGGTTACCCAGGCGATATTCTGCACCTGCGCGCCCTGCTGATACCACGCCTGATCTACCGCCGCGAAAGCCCGGTCCCGCGCAGCATCACCGGTAGCGCTGAGATGTGCGCGCAAATAAGCACTCAGATCGCGCGCGTTACTGTAGAGACTGGCCGCGGCCACCATGTTGCCGTGAAAATGCCAGTCAGGCGTCAGCGTGCCGCGGCGGATTAATTTTGGCTGATCACCTGCATGGCCCAGCGCACGCAATGGATAGCCCGTCAGCGTTTCCGGTACAAAACTGCTTTGGTTCATCTTTAACGGTGTGAAGATAAGTTGCGACGCCAGCGTCTGAATGTCCTGATGAAAACGCGTGCGCAGGATATAACCGAGCAGCGCATAGCCGAGGTTGGAGTAGTGTGGCATGCGTACCGCAGGTGCAGAGAAGTCCGCCAGATAACTCAGCAGCTTGTCGCTATCAAGATTGCCATAGAAGTTCTCGCCGGTGTCCAGATAACGTACGAACTGCTGCAGCATCGTCAGATCCATATCCTGTCGCGGCAGACCCGAGGTGTGCGTCACCAGCTGCAGCAGCGTGATGCGCTGCGCGTCAGCGCTGAGGCGAACGCCTTCCGGCAGAAGATCGGCCAGTGTATCGCTCCAGCGCAGCTTACCCTGATCAACCAGCTGGATAATCACTTCTGCCGTCACGCCTTTACTCAGCGATCCCAGCGCAAACAGGGTATCGGGCGTGATCGGATAGCGATGCACACGATCGGTGACGCCAAAAGCGTAATAGCGTGTCGGCCCACTGCGATGAATGACCGCAATACTGATGCCGGGAACCTGCTTCTGTTGCATGTAATGCTGCACGATGTCGTCGACATTTTCATGAAAGGTGGCGTGTGTCAGATAAACGCGGTCGCCCACCGGGGCGGAGGTTTGCGACAGGGTTCCACATCCCGCCAGCAGGAAGATAAAGGCTGGCATGAATCGCGTCATTAATCTGCTGATCCACTGGCCGCCAGGGGTCAGCCGTGCAAGGGAGACTGCAACAGCCGGCCTGCCAGTAAATCCATTTTTCATATATTAATCATTTACTTATTATTATTTAACACGCAACTGTCTGGCTGGAGCGCAAAAATGTACCATAAAGTGCTGTGGGCTATCGCCTGCACAACGGGGTGAAAGTGGTGCTAAACGCAGTTTAATCACCGCAGCATGCCCGAACAGGGTTAGCTGTGTTGCAGTCCACAAGGGTGTACACTGCTGCGGTTTTAAGGCTCAACGCCGCTGAAATTTTTGAAATGCCCGGGAGGCAACCGCATGAAAGAAGGCCCACTGTCCGAAAAAGAGCTGCAATGGCTGGAAGATATGCTGGAAAAATATGGCAGCGAAGCATCGATTATTGATGTCTCCGAGCTCGACGGCCTGCTGACTGCCGTTCTCTCCGGTCCCGTCACCGTCGAGCCAAGCCAGTGGCTGGTGGCACTGTGGGGTGGCGAGAAGCAGATCCCAAAATGGAGCAACGAGCGTGAAATGACGCGCTTTATGTCGCTTTGCTTCCAGCATATGAATGATGTGGCTGACCGCTTATCTGAATTCCCTGAGCAGTTCGAACCGCTGTTTGGCATCCGTGAAATGGAAGGTCTGGAATTTACCGTGGTGGAAGAGTGGTGCTTCGGTTACATGCGCGGTGTCGCGCTGACCGACTGGTCTGCCCTGCCGCAGGATCTGCAACCCGCGCTGGACGCCATCGCTCTGCACGGCGTGGAAGAGAACCTTGAAAAGATCGATGCCATGACGCCGGACGAGATGGAAGCCAGCATTGAAGCTATCCGTCCTGCTGCGCTGGCGCTGCACGATCACTGGATCTCCCAGCCAGAAGCGATTCCCGTTCCCCAGAAGCCTGTCGCGGCAGAGAAGCTGCCCGGCCGCAACGATCCCTGCCCGTGCGGCAGCGGCAAAAAATACAAGCAGTGCTGCCTGCACTGATCGACTGCTTAGCCTCACGATCTGCCGGGCGGCTATTCAGCCCGGCATGCTTCTCTCACGATCCACGACAGTTTGACCTGCATCACTCTGCTCATTCCCTTACCTGAATAGACTGCTCACGACTTGAACAGCTTCGTGCTTATCGCTAAGGTAAGCGCGATTTTACCCGCCAGGAATAAACATGATCACCATCGCGCTTATTGACGATCACCTTATCGTCCGCTCCGGCTTTGCCCAGTTGCTGGGCCTGGAATCGGATTTCCAGGTCGTAGCGGAATTTGGTTCTGGCCGTGAGGCGCTGGCAGGTTTACCGGGCCGGGGCGTTCAGGTCTGTATCTGCGATATTTCGATGCCGGATCTCTCCGGGCTGGAGTTGCTGAGCAAGCTGCCGACGGGCCTGGCCACCATCATGCTGTCAGTCCATGACAGTCCGGCCCTGGTGGAGCAGGCGCTTAATGCCGGTGCGCGCGGATTCCTCTCTAAACGCTGTCGTCCCGATGAGCTGATCGCGGCGGTGCGCACGGTCTCCACAGGCGGCTGTTATCTGACGCCAGAGATTGCGATCAAGCTGGCCGCCGGTCGGCAGGACCCGCTGACCCGACGCGAACGTCAGGTGGCAGAAAAACTGTCGCAGGGCATGGCGGTAAAGGAAATTGCCGTTGAGCTGGCGCTGTCACCGAAAACCGTACATGTCCATCGCGCGAATCTGATGGAGAAGCTCGGCGTCAGCAATGATGTGGAGCTGGCGCGCCGCATGTTTGATGGCTGGCAATGAGCCCCTGTGTTTCGCGGCTGATCTCCATTGTCGCCAGCTTTTTCATCTTCTCGGCGGCCTGGTTCTGCCTGTGGAGTATCAGCCTGCACCTGGTGGAACGCCCGGAGCTGGCGGTGCTGCTATTTCCGTTTGGCCTGCGTCTGGGGCTGATGCTGCAATGTCCACGCGCTTACTGGCCGGTGTTGCTGGCAGCTGAGTGGATCATGCTGATCTGGCTGGCGAAGGTGGTCGCGCTGGCGCATCTGCCGCTGTTAATGGCGGGCAGTGTACTGACGCTGCTGCCGGTGGCGCTGATCTCCCATTACCGCCATCAGCGTGACTGGCGCACGCTGCTGAGCCAGGGCGCGGCTCTGATCGCCGCGGCGCTGCTGCAATCCCTGGCGTGGGCGGGACAGCAGGAGATGCTGAACGCGCTGCTGCTAACGCTCACCGGTGGTCTGACGCTGGCCCCGACCTGCCTGGTCATCTGGCACTACCTCACCAGCACCCGCTGGCAGCCGCTGGGACCGGCGCTGGTCTCGCACCCGGTCAACTGGCGCGCCCGGCATCTTATCTGGTATCTGCTGCTGTTTGTCATCAGTCTCTGGTTGCAGCTTGGCCTGCCCGCTGAACTGTCGCGCTTTACGCCATTCTGTCTGGCGCTGCCGATTATTGCGCTGGCCTGGCACTACGGCTGGCAGGGTGCGCTGATTGCTACGCTGATGAACGCAATCGCGCTGATCGCCAGCCAGACCTGGCACGATCATCCGGTCGATCTTCTGCTCTCGCTGCTGGCACAAAGCCTGACCGGACTGCTGCTGGGTGCCGGTATTCAGCGGCTGCGCGAGCTGAATCAGTCGCTGCAGAGTGAGCTGGCACGCAACCGGCGCCTGGCGGAACGGCTGGTCGAGACAGAAGAGAACGTGCGCCAGGAGGTGGCGCGCGAGCTGCACGATGATATCGGTCAGACGATTACGGCAATCCGCACCCAGGCGGGCATTGTGCAGCGCCTTGCGCCGGATAATGGCCGGGTGATCCAAAGCGGCGTCCATATTGAGCAGCTCTCTCTTGGCGTCTACGATTCAGTGCGGCGACTGCTGGGACGTCTGCGACCCCGTCAGCTAGATGACCTGTCACTTGAACAGGCAGTTCGCTCCCTGATGCGTGAGATGGAGCTGGAGGATTGCGGCATCGTCAGTCACCTTGAGTGGCGTATTGATGAGACGCTGCTGAGCGAAGCGCAGCGCGTCACGCTGTTTCGCGTCTGTCAGGAGGGGCTGAACAACATTGTGAAACACGCCAGCGCCAGCGCCGTGATGCTCAAAGGCTGGCAACAGGATGGTCGCGTTTTGCTGGTGATTGAAGATGATGGCTGCGGTCTGCCGCCAGGTTCCGGTCAGCAGAGCTTTGGTCTGGTCGGGATGCGCGAACGCGTGAGTGCGCTGGGCGGATCGCTGACTATCTCCTGCACCCATGGAACCCGCGTCAGTGTGCATCTGCCGCTGCGTACGGCCTGAGGAATCACCGTGTTTAACTTTCTGAAAACGCCCGCTAACGCCGCTCCGCTGCAGGACAAAAGTGAGATTGATAGCCGCTATCGCTACTGGCGGCGGCACATCATGTCGACCATCTGGATCGGCTATGCCCTGTTCTACTTTACCCGCAAAAGCTTCAATGCGGCAGCGCCGGAAGTGATCGCCAGCGGCGTGATGATGCGCACCGATATCGGCCTGCTGGCGACGCTATTTTACATCACCTACGGCCTGTCGAAGTTCTTCTCCGGCATCGTCAGTGACCGCTCCAACGCCCGTTACTTTATGGGGCTGGGGCTGATCGCTACCGGCGTGGTGAATATCCTGTTTGGCTTCTCCACCTCACTGTGGGCCTTTGCGCTGCTGTGGACCATCAACGCCTTTTTCCAGGGCTGGGGCGCGCCGGTCTGCGCGCGCCTGCTGACCAGCTGGTATTCACGCAACGAGCGCGGCGGCTGGTGGGCACTATGGAACACCGCGCACAACGTTGGCGGTGCGGTCATCCCGATCGTTATCGGTGCGGTGGCGCTGCACTATGGCTGGCGAATCGGGATGATGATTGCGGGCAGTTTAGCGATCCTCGCCGGACTGTTTCTCTGCTGGCGTCTGCGCGACCGGCCTCAGACTGTCGGCCTGCCCGCGGTAGGCGACTGGCGACAGGATGAGATGGAGATGGCGCAGCAGCAGGAAGGCGCAGGTCTGAGCCGCAAAGCGATCCTGACCCGCTATGTGCTATTCAACCCCTACATCTGGCTGCTGTCACTCTGTTACGTGCTGGTCTATGTGGTTCGCGCGGCGCTCAATGACTGGGGAAATCTCTACATCTCCGACACGCTGGGGGTGGATCTGGTGACGGCCAACTCGGTAGTCACCCTGTTTGAGCTGGGCGGTGTGATAGGCGCACTGGTCGCGGGCTGGGGCTCGGACAAGCTGTTTAACGGCAACCGTGGGCCGATGAACCTGATTTTTGCAGCCGGGATTTTGCTTTCCGTCGGCTCACTGTGGCTGATGCCCTTTACCAGTTACGTGATGCAGGCAGCCTGCTTTTTTACTACCGGTTTCTTTGTCTTTGGCCCGCAGATGCTGATCGGCATGGCGGCAGCCGAATGTTCCCATAAAGATGCGGCAGGCGCAGCAACCGGCTTCGTCGGTCTTTTCGCCTATCTTGGCGCGTCACTCTCCGGCTGGCCGCTGGCGTGGGTTATCGACGTCTGGCACTGGAGCGGCTTCTTTGCGGTGATTGCCACGGCGGCGGGGATATCCGCCCTGCTGCTGCTGCCGTTTTTAAATGCTCAGGCACCGCGTCCCCTGCCTGAAGCGTGATACGCCTCTCCTTTTTGCCCCAAGTGGGGCAAAACTAAGAAATTTTCCTGGTTTCGCCTGGATGCTGTCTCAGGCCAGTCTGGCGGCAGGTTTTTACAATGCCAGCCATTCGCTGCCCATTGCAGCTATTCCAACCAGGAGAATTCCCTTCCATGCTGGCATTCCTCAAACAGGTGCGCAGACCGACGCTGGATCTGCCCATCGAACTGCGGCGCAAGATGTGGTTCAAGCCGTTTATGCAGTCCTATCTGGTGGTCTTTATCGGCTACCTGACCATGTATCTGATCCGCAAAAACTTCAATATCGCGCAGAACGATATGATCACCACCTACGGACTGAGCATGACGCAGCTGGGGATGATCGGTCTGGGCTTCTCCATCACCTATGGCGTCGGGAAAACCCTGGTCTCCTATTATGCTGATGGCAAAAACACCAAGCAGTTCCTGCCGTTTATGCTGATCCTCTCGGCCATCTGTATGCTGGGTTTCAGCGCCAGCATGGGCACCGGATCCGTCAGCCTGTTTCTGATGATCGCCTTTTATGCCTTAAGCGGATTCTTCCAGAGTACCGGCGGCTCCTGTAGCTACTCCACCATCACTAAGTGGACGCCGCGCCGCAAACGAGGTACTTATCTTGGCATGTGGAATATCTCCCACAACCTCGGCGGTGCCGGTGCGGCAGGCGTTGCGCTGTTTGGTGCCAATGTGCTGTTCAACGGCCACGTAATTGGGATGTTTATCTTCCCGTCTATTATCGCGCTGATTGTTGGTTTTATCGGCCTGCGCTACGGCAGCGACTCCCCGGAATCTTATGGCCTGGGCAAGGCCGAAGAGCTGTTTGACGAAGAGCTGAGCGATGAGGACAAAGAAGCCGAAGATGAGTCGATGACCAAATGGCAGATCTTTGTTGAGTACGTACTGAAGAACAAGGTGATCTGGCTGCTCTGCTTCGCCAACATCTTCCTCTATGTGGTGCGCATCGGGATCGATCAGTGGTCAACGGTTTACGCCTTCCAGGAGCTGAAGCTCTCTAAAGAGGTGGCGATTCAGGGCTTTACCCTGTTTGAAGTGGGCGCATTGGTGGGGACGCTGATGTGGGGCTGGTTATCCGATCTGGCCAATGGCCGCCGTGCGCTGGTCGCCTGCGTTGCATTAGCACTGATTATTGCCACGCTCGGGATCTATCAGCATGCCAGCAACCAGTATGTCTATCTGGCGTCGCTGTTCGCTCTGGGCTTCCTGGTCTTTGGCCCGCAGCTGTTAATCGGCGTCGCCGCAGTCGGCTTTGTGCCGAAAAAAGCGATTGGCGCAGCGGATGGTATCAAAGGCACCTTCGCCTATCTGATTGGTGACAGCTTCGCCAAACTGGGCCTGGGCATGATTGCCGACGGCACGCCGATATTTGGCCTGACCGGCTGGGCGGGCACCTTTGCCGCACTGGATGCCGCTGCTATCGCCTGTATCTGCCTGATGGCGCTGGTTGCGGTGATGGAAGAGCGTAAGATTCGCCGCGAGAAACGGCTACAGCGTTTAAAGATGGCGTAAAGATAAAATCTGGCCCGGCGTAAGCCGGGCTTTCCCGCCAGATTCCGCCCTCAGCCATTGATGTAGTCCCACCAATCGGATCACTGCCAGTCAGCCCGCCAAACCCTCCCATCCCCTTTCACTTATTCTTTCACCTCGTCGCCGATTATTTAAGAAATTCACTGTCAGGTGGTCAGCCGGACCACCAGGTTGTGGCCATGTTTTAATATTTACATGGCATAGTGCCTTTGTTTAGATGATAACTGACAAGGCGAATAACGGATTAAGCGGAACCTGATGATGATGAAGGCGCTGACTGAACGGCAACTGACGATTATGCGACAGCTTATTTCTCATAACAGTTATGTGAGCCTGCACGCTATTTCAGAAAAAACGTCTATTACACCCAGAACTCTACGCCGCGATATTGCCGACATTAACGAAAAACTTTCTGACCAGGGAATCAATCTCAGCGGAAAAAGTGGGAGAGGGATCACAATTAAATTCGCTGATGCGCAGTCGGAAATAGCCGCGCGCCGGATTTTCTCAACCGAAGTGGATGATTTCAGCAGTAACTTCAGGATGCTGAAAATAGCGTCGGATTTATTAATGCTGTCACCAAAAAGTTCATCCATCAGCGAACTGGCGGATAAATATTTTATCAGCCGCGCCTCGATAGTGAATGATTTAAAAACATTAGAAGCATGGTTACATCAGTTTGATTTAACCTTATTAAAAAGCCGTGTCGGAACCAGCATAAAAGGCAGTGACCATAATATTCGCATGGCGATGAAAGCGCTGGTGTTAAAATCGATTTATAACCGTCAGGACATGATGGAAAGCCGTCTGGATGAAAGCACGCTGCAGGAGCTTTCAGAGAAATTTGGTCAGCAGGCTGTCCATTTTACCCTGCAATTAATTAATTTTATTGAACAGCAACTGCAATATACGATAAGCGATCCTTACTACATCAATTTATTTACGCATATTCTGGTGCTGATCCACCGCAGTCACTCGCCGATGCACAGGACCGACGCCCGCGCGGTGTCGATGAACCGGGTCAGCGACCATCACGCCTGGCAGGTGTCACTGGCGGTGATAGAACGCATTGAGACCGCTTACAACACGGTACTGGTGGCCGAAGAGTCTCACTCTATCTATCAGTATCTGGTCTCTTCCGGTAAGGCGGGCGGTGAGTCACCACAGCACGATGACTCCCTGATTTCAGAGCGTGAAACCCGCTTTGCTGAGGCGCTGATCGCCCGGGTGGCGCAGCGCATCAACATTGAAATCACTACCGACCAGAACCTGCAGGCGTCATTGTCCTCGCATATCAAGCCGATGCTGAACCGCCTCAGATATCACATCCGGATTAAAAATCCGCTGCTGCATGATATCCAGACCGAGCTGGGAACGGTGTTTGCCGCCGTGAAAGCGGTAATCAGCCAGCTGACGCAGGAGTACAGCCTGGATGAGATCAGTGATGACGAAGTGGCTTACCTGACGGTGCATATTCAGGCAGCCATCGAAAACAGCATCAAGGTAAAACGGGTCTTGCTGGTCTGCTCCAGCGGTCTGGGCACCTCGCAGCTGCTTTACGGACGCATTATCCGCGCCTTTCCCGACTGGAAAATTATCGACATCGTGCCAGGGAAAAATATTGCTGACTCCCTGAAACGACATGAGTGTGACGTGGTGATTTCCACCATCAGGCTGGAACCGCTGGAAAAACCGGTGGTGTATGTCTCTGCCCTGTTCTCGGCGAAAGATATCGCAAGAGTAACGGAGTGTCTGGTATCGAATTCGATTAATTAATGATAATGGAGAAGCAAAATGACGACAGCCGTGGCTATTAACGAAGTATTAAAAGAAGAGTGCATTATTCTCGATGTCGATTGCCAGACCAAAGAGCAGATTATTTCTCAGCTGACCGACCTGCTCTGCCAGACCGGCGCCGTCACTGATAAAGCCGCATTCCTGAAAGATGTTTATCTGCGTGAGGAATTAGGCTCCACCGGATTTGAAAATCATATTGCTATTCCGCACGGCAAATCTGCCGCCGTCGCCAAAACCCGCATTGCCGTGGGTCGTTTACGCCAGGACATTCCGTGGGAAACCATCGACGGCACTAAAGTCCGGCTGGTTATTCTGTTCGCGGTAAAAGAGTCCGATAAAGATGTGGGCCATATCAAAATGCTCGCCAAAATATCCATTGCATTAGGCGATGAAGATGTCGTCGCGCAATTACTTAATGTCCCGCATCGCGAAGAAATGTTTCATTTACTCTTATCCCGATCGGGAGCCTGAATAAACCGGAGAGCAGCATGAATTAAAAAATTAAGGAGGTATTCCAGGTTGTAGCCATCCCTTCAGACCGAAAAACATAAATATAAAATTTTCACTGGAGAACATTTATGAACATTATTGCCATTACCGCCTGTCCTACAGGTGTCGCCCACACCTACCTTGCCGAAAGTAATTTAAAAAAAGCGGCTAAAAAACTGGGCCTGAATGTATTAGTTGAAACCCAGGGCGCGATTGAAAGCGAATATATTTTCAGCGACGACGATATTCATCAGGCCGACATAGTGTTAATCGCCGCAGATAAAAAAGTTGAGATGGCGCGCTTCCAGCACAAAAACGTGATTGAGGTGCCCGTTACCCGTGCCGCGAAGGACGCTGAAGGCCTGTTAAACGCCATTGTTAACGGCGAACTGGCTCCGAGGCTTGCCGACTCCGCCCCGCAGGCCAGTGCATCGGAACCGGCTAACAGTGCCCGTGAGACATCGGGTTCCCGTTCCTGGATTTCAGAGATTTATGTGCACCTCATCACCGGCGTGAACCTGATGATCCCGTTTGTGGTGGCGGGCGGCATTCTGATCGCGCTCAGTTTTTCATTCGGGATTACGGCGGCCACACCAGGGGACGCGAACTTCAGCCCGATAGCGAAGATGCTTTCTGACATCGGTGGCGGTTCCGCCTTTGCCCTGATGCTGCCGATTCTTGCGCTGGGGATCAGCCAGTCTGTCAGCGGCAAAGCGGGCATCGTGGCGGGCGCCGTGGGCGGGATGATGGCGATCCACACCGGCTCCGGCTTTCTCGGCGCGCTGATTGCCGGCTTCCTGGCCGGATACATCACGCTGCTGATCAATAACCATATCCATCTGCCCAAAGCGGTCGCCGGGCTGAAACCTATTTTAATCGTGCCTCTGTTAAGCGTGCTGCTGACCGGCGCACTGATGGCGCTGCTGATTGGTGAGCCGATCAAAATGCTGCTCGGCTGGCTGACCGACTTCCTCAGTTCGCTGGGTAACACCAATGCGGCCATTCTCGGCCTGCTGTTCGGCATGATGGTGGCCTTTGATATGGGTGGCCCGCTGAATAAAACCGTCTGTATGTTTGCGATTGGCCTGATGTCGAGCGGGGTTTATGGACCGATTGCCGCCTGTATGGCGGCGGGCATGGTGCCACCACTGGGCATCGCGCTGGCAACCACCCTCTTCCGCCGCAAATTTACCGAGCAGGAGCGCGAGACCGGCAAGGTCACCTACATCCTCGGTCTGTCATTTATTACGGAAGGCGCGATCCCTTACGCGGTCACCGATCCGCTGCGCGTCATCCCGGCCATCGTGGCAGGTTCCGGGTTAGCGGGCGCACTCTCAATGATGCTGGGCTGCGCTTCCCGCGCTCCGCACGGCGGCATTTTCGTCATCTTCATTCCTAACGTGATCAGCAATGTCATGGGTTATCTGTTTGCGATTGCCGCAGGCAGTTTGCTGACAGCGCTGATCCTGCTGTTCCTGAAAAAAGATATCTCCGTTCCTGCAAAACAAGGATAAAACCTATGCTTTACAACATGAAAGATCTGCTCAGCGTTGCCCGACAGCATCAGTTTGGCGTTGGCGCGTTCAACATCGCCAGCGCGGAGTTTGGCCGTGTGGCGGTTGAGACTGCCGAGCGACTGGATTCACCGCTGATTCTGGAGATCCATCCTGAAGAGATGGCCTTTACCGGCCCGGAATTTATCGGCTATCTGCGGACGCTGGCGATTCAGGCGCGTGTGCCGGTAGTGATCCATCTGGACCATGGCCGCTCGCTGGAAGAGGTGATGAAAGCGATCTACGCCGGTTTTACCTCGGTGATGATTGATGCCTCGTCTCACCCTTTCGAACAGAACATTGCGCTGACGAAGAAGATTGTCGAGATAGCGCACACGATTAATGTCTCTGTGGAAGCGGAGCTGGGCACCATCGGTGTAGCAGAAGGCAGCGGCGAAGGTGGCAGTAACGAGATTCTCTATACCGATCCGCAGCAGGCTGAGACCTTTGTGCGCGAGACCGGCACCGATACGCTGGCGGTCGCCATCGGCACTTCGCATGGCCTCTATCCCAAAGGGAAGCAGCCGAAGCTGGATATCGAGCGCCTGCAGCAGATCCGTAAGGTGGTTGATATCCCGCTGGTGCTGCATGGCGGTTCAGGCAACAAAGACAGCGAGGTCGCGGAATCAATTCGTTATGGCGTCGGTAAAATCAATATCTCCAGCGATATGAAGAAGGCGTTCTTCGTGGCGCTGGAACAGGAGCTGAAGCTTGGGGGTCACGAGCCTAATTCCCTCTTTGTTAAACCGATGCAGGCGGCGAGCGAAGTTGTCGCGGCGAAGATGGCGCTGTTTAGTTCGGTGGGGAAAGCGGCGTTGTATCGGTAAGGGGTTTTGTGGCGTGGATGGTGGCTTGAAGACTGCCAGGGAGGCTGGGAAAAGGCACCGATGAATAGGTGCCTTTTTTAGATGTTGTACAACCGGATAACGCGGTCGTAACGTTTTTCGAGCATACATGGAGGTCGTCACTAAATCCCCCATTACACCCCGGTAACGTTTTAATTAGTGCTTCACTGCCAAGGAGAACTTAGCTATACCACAGGAAACAGGATTTTAATCTCAGGACCGAACATTCCAGTCATCCGTATACTGCACATTACCATCAACGTAACGCCAGGTGATTTTGTCGTACATCAGGGAAAGGCTTTCCATATGGTTGATCTGCGAGTTTCCTGCCATTTTAGCATTTGGCATCCCCGGATTAATGCCAGTCACCTTCACCCCTTCGATAGTCATAACAAAATAGCATTCCTCTTGCCCGGCATGGTTAATGCGATACCAGCGAATCTCCGCACTTTTCAGCGTCTGACCAGTAGCAACGGCTTTGTATAAGTATGGGCTGGCGCTATCAAACTCTTTTTCAATCATAATGGGAGAGTGTGATCGCTTGCCGGTGATTTTACCGTTGGCACTATCCACTGGAATATTTAAACCGTGACTGAAGCCAACAATTTCGATAGAACCATCACGATCCTGAACGTCTACAGATCCCTTAATATCTGCACCGCCGTCATCTTTAAGCCACATGTAAGCTGGAATAGGCATTTTACAAACTCCTTTTGAATGTGCATTTCTTCATAATAAAGTAATAGCAGAAAATGGCTAAAATCAGGTTGAAAGCCATAAGTGCAGCCATAGCAACATCTGAAAATTTTTCTATGTCCGGAAAAACAGCCTGGTAAGGTACAAAGCGGACGAATAACCAAAGCAGCATTACAAAAATGATTATTTTTATCAATCGTCGCACGGTAGAGAAAGCCCACTCTTTAGGGAGGCAAGATGGGGTCACTTTGTGAGTAAGGCCGTTAAAAAGGGTAATAATCGCACTCATAACCGGAATGCTGATTAGAGTATTAATTAAAATAGAAAAGTAATCTCGCAACGACTCCCAAGCCTCTAAGTCAGGTTCACCCAGAATGAAATGGGTAATGTTCAGAGCGCTTTGGAAATCAAATAAGGCTGTTATAGAGTCAACTAATCCATCATAGGGAACTTCTTTAGCAACGAACAGCATAATCACAGTAAAGAGCGCTAATTTTATAAAAAGACTAAGGACATGTTTTGCCATTGGCAATTACCTCAATCATTCCATAGGCCTTTAACTTCCTCATACAAGGAACCTCTATTTTCTGGGTCCTTAATAATGCATTGCGTAACAGGGAAAAATCAGAATCATGCGGAAGTGTGATACAACCCTCAGAAAGAACGCCGGGGTGCAAACGAAAGTTACCACGCTTAACGCTATCAACCCAGGTGTAATCATCAATTGCCCAATCATCCCGCCATATTGCAAACCATTCGGAATGCCTGAACGTAGCACCGCTGGCAAAATGATTATAAATATCCCTTACACCGGCATTTAGTTGTGATCGGAGGCCTCCCTCAGGACGGTCAACAATCCAGTATTTACCCGCTGGTACAGGCCCCTCTTTAGGAATCATTCCACAGGCACCACGATTACGATAAGCACCATTGCCAGAGAACGCTAAAAACGTTCCCACACCCGGAAAGGATAACGGTGAGTAGTCAGCATCATTAATAACAAACTTTCCATGTAGAGCCATTGATAATCCTTGCAACTATAATCCTTTGTGCGCTTATCCTACGCTGGTGAAAAGAAAATGAGCAATAATTTTTCCTGGAAAAAGTCTGAGTTTAAGAAATAGGATGATTATGTTAGTAATAAGTCACTTAACAGATGTAATTAATATGCGTTTATGGCTTGTTATTTAACCTGAGAGTAACAGAGATGTTATAGCTCAACAACCATGTATAAATGACAAGCTTGTAACAAGCTTACTATTAATTAATATTCCACGTGTACTGCATGGCGGTTCGGGCAACAAAGACAGCGAGGTGGCGGAATCAATTCGTTATGGTGTCGGTAAAATCAATATCTTCAGCGACATGAAGAAGGCATTTTTCGTGGCATTGGAGCAGGAACTGAAACAGGGCGGACACGAACCTGATTCAATGTTTACGAAACCGATGCACGGGCGATCGTCCTCGTCAGCCAGGTTCCTGCTATCAGAGGGTTTGATTACAGCAGAGTGGCTGGGTCGGTGGAGGAATAAGGGTGATAAGGTTTACTTACTTCCCGACTGAAACGTCAGCTGGCGGCGCTGAAAGAATAGCGCAGCGTTTATCCAGCAGCGACTCAACGGACGCCCGATTACCCTTATCCCAGCCGCGCCGGGTGGTTAGCAGGATAAACCCTTTTTCTCCCGAAAACGTCGCCGGGATGAGCGCCACACCAGACTCTGCCAGCTGCGGCGGCGACAGCCGGAAATGGCGTGCTACGGAGGAGACAGGATAGATCCCCATCGCCGTCGGCTGCATAACGCGGCGGGCATAGTAGGTGTGGTTCAGCAAACGGTCGGGCAAGGGTCGCCAGTCATTATTAATATAGGGGCGCTCAGCCTGAAGCTGGCGATAGACATCTTCCCGCAGGCAGGTCAGATGAATATGCAGTTGATTCTGGCTGCGGCCATAAGCGGAATTCAGCGCCATGCCGAGCCGATCCTCAGGCACCCTAGCCCCATAGGCCGCCATCAGACGATAGCGCATTAACCAGGCGTAGCCGAAATAGTCGGGACGTCCGGGGCGCGTCAGCGCAATGCTCTCAATGCCGGACATCGCCACCGTGGGCACCAGAATAAAGTGCAACCTGTGGCGAGGATTCTGGATGATGCTGTAGCCCTGGGTGCTGTCCTGCGGCAGATAGATTTGCTGGCAGGGTGCCGGATCGCGACGATAGTGATAGTTATTCATGCAGAGGTCATGCGTGACCGTCCACAGCGCGTCAGAGCGGGCGCATCCCACCAGCAGCAGCGCGATGACCAGCGGCAGAGACCGGCATCGCCACAACAGTTTCCCGTCCAGGCGACTCAATTATTCAGAACCTTAGTCAACTCAATCTCACTGGTTAAGGGGTTGAAGTACAGATAGAACAGATCCCCATCCAACTGATCAGGCCTTACCCATATTTCCTTCTCGCCCAGACTGCGATTTTGCTTCACGTACCCCAGCTTTTCGAGATAAGCGCGCAGCGATGCAGTATCTGTAGCCCCTTTAAATACGATGCTATTTGAAGGTGAGTAACCGTCGCCAGGGTGCGCTTCAAAATAGTAGTTGTCCGTTATACGCGGCGCGTTTTCAATGTCCTTGTCTGTCAGTGTGTGATAGCTGAAGAAGTCATTTTCTTTATAGACAGTCGTTTCATCAGAGCCCGATGCAACAAGCCAGACAAACAAGCCAATAAGAATGAGGACGGTGGCAGCCACAAGTGCGGACCACTTAAACAGGTTTTTCATTGCCTCGCCCCCATGAATAAGAGTGATGTCCCATCATTGGTAACTACCTTAACTACCGCAGATGTGAAGTCGTTAAGCCTGGCCTGATGACATGCGTGCATTTATGAGAATCAAAGGGCCGTTATGCCCCCCTATTCTTTTGGATAAGAAAAATCAGCAGTGACTAAATGCGATATTGATTTATCAGATTGAACATCACAGGCGAAATAGTAACGTTCTCCAGTTGTGAACTTAAATCCGAACACAGGAAGGCACTCACCTTTTGGAACATAAACAGGTTTGTCATCAAAAACCTTGTGAAGGGAGTTGCTTTTATCACTGTTGATATGAATGGCAGTAATCCTTTCTTGTGGCTCCAGTGGCGACACCACACAAACTTGCTTGTCTTTGATAAATGCCGTTGTAGATTCGCGCTCCACCATTCGGTCGCCAGGCCCAGGGCATCCCGTTAAGAGAAATACGACACCCAGCATCATCTTGTTTTTCATGATTAACGCTCATTCCCTGTTACGCTTTTCTGATAAAGCGAGGGGACATCCTGCAACATATCATTGCCGCTGTACATCCCCATGCGCCCTGGCCTCTGATTGAAAGACCACTTACTCATCCCATAAATCAGTAGTAACCATTAGTCAGCCAAAATAGAGGCTTGCTGTTCAGAGAGTAATCAGATTACTGGCCTACTTACACGACCTGATGTGCCTCCTGCTGATTAACACTCGCTTGTCATCATCTATATGGCCAGTGAAAGCGCAGGCGTTAAGCCGGCTGCAGGGTTGACCTGAACGTTTGCCATCAGGCCTTATGTCCGAAACCCACAGGGGTTAGCGCAGCAGAACTGACGACCCGGTAACGCCGGGGAGCCGAAGGGGAGCATAAGCATCAGGATTTAAAAACCGTCAGCAGCCAGATACTGACTCGGTGCCTGTTTAATTACGCCTGCCAGCATGATTTTTGTTATGAAAAATGCTGCTGTCGGTTCACTCCAGTCAGCAATAACTTAAAATCGCGAATCATTATTCGAATGTTCCTGCTGTCCCCGCAGATTTTTGTGAACCCCGATAATCCATCTGTAATCTTGTAAGCTGCTCTTTCCATCCGTTTTGTAAAGCAAAAACATCCAGAATATTGCTGGCAGATGTCATTTCCGCTTTCCATTAGCTGGATTAAAATACGATTAGCAACAGCTAACGAAGCGGATTATAATGGTTTATCCACTCATCCCGGAGGTAGAAACTGACGTGAAGGATACATACTACAACGATACAAGAATCAATTTGTTAATCCAGAGTGAACTGAATGCATTCTTTGAGGATTACAAGGGTGTTATCTATGCCTACGCAATTATGAACAAGAAAGACCCTTCACAGATGCGTATTATTAATAACAACCCTGAGTGGTTCGATATATACCTTGAAAGAAAATATCAGTTTATTGATCCTGTCATTATTCAGAGTTTACGTTGTGTTGAAGATTTTTTTTGGGAAAACAACGTCATTCTGTCAGGCGGCTACAATCTCACACGAATTTTCAATGAAAGTTTTCAATATAATATTTTCCAGGGGCAGACATTCCCTCTGCATGACTACCTGAACAACCTGGCTGTGCTATCCATTATCAGTCAGAAAGATTCTGGTATTGACATGGAAAAAAATCGTTCAAAAATAGTTAGCTTTCTTATTAAATTGCATCAGAAGACGCTTAACTTATACAGTCAACACCATCAGAAAAAAAACGTTTTTTTGTCACCGCGTGAGCGGCAAATACTTAAGTGGGTCGGCGCCGGGAAAACATACGCCGAAGTTGCGGTCATTTTATCTATTGCGGAACGCACCGTAAAATTTCATATGGGCAACGTCATGAAAAAGCTCGGAGTGAATAACGCCACACATGCGGTAAAACTTGGAACGGAGCTCCGGCTGCTGGACAACTGAGCCAGCGTTACGGGTTAAAGATGGCGTAAATGCCGGGACATCTCACGAAGCCAGCCACTGGCTTTGTCCCTGGTGATAATATCTTCCACGATGCTCATGCTGGCAGGCATGAAAATGTAGTAGATAACTTCCCCTTTTTCAGAAAGGCCTTTTTGAATAACTTCTATTTTCCAGTTTGCATGGCGAAATATTGCATACATGCCGCGACTTGCCACAGCGTACATCCCCCGATAGTTTCTCTTCATGCAATAAAAAATCATTGCAAGGAATAACACTTTACTGGCGGGCAAGCCATGAAGGCCTGCAGAGTCACGTCTATCTTTATCTAAAAACAGCCGGCTAATCTCACAACAGGGGATATCTGTGGGGAGACCACTTATACCCTCGAAATATTCATGAAAAATTTCGCTCATCATCGTCGGCTGCGTTGAATCTATAAACCGTGCACCACATAGCAACTTCCCGTTATGCATGCCCAGCAGGTAAGTCGTATTTTCGTTGTCAAATTGATCCTTTTCCATGCCGTTAATGCATTCGACTTTCCAGTCGAGCCTCTCACGAAATGTTTTTCTTCTGAGCCGGTAGAGTTCGGTTGCTAATTCTGGCGGAAATTCATCGTAATCACGCAAAAAAAACTCAATAGCAGAATTCATTCATTCATTCCTGATAATCACACATGGGAACCATTACCCCCTGTCTTTTAAGACAGCTTTTATTACACCTGCGCAGACCCTATACTTAAAAAAGTACCTGACCACCGGGCACTCACCATGCTTAGAGGTCAGGAGGTCAAAGACCAAGTCAACACCAGGGAAAACCCACCCGCGATTATCTGATATTTCAGGTACCGGGTACAGAGTGCAATAAGCGCTCAAACGATAATTATATTAAAATACGAAAAACATCAATTAACTATAGTTTAATTATTGCCCTTTATAATTTTAAGGGGCAAGCTTTCCTGTTGCATTGACTAAAACAACTGTTATCTAATCTGTGATACAGGTTAACCGGTGGTTTCCCCGCCTGACACTAATCAGTTGCTGAAGACATCGCCACCAAACTGTTCAGCCGTTATACGAAACCCCTCACTATTATCGTTACAGATACCGCCAGCAGCGAGTAACCGGCCGACGTTTTTTGATGTTAAGCGTTCCGTATTACTGGCTGGCTGTCTCCCGCCTCCCACGCTGAGCTGCCTTAATGAGGTTGGCGCAGGTTTTCCGTCAGAGCGTCAGTGATCGCGCTTACTCACTGCAGGATTAAACGCACCGATAGTGTTTTCGCTCCACCGAATCTGAAGGCATTTTCATCGCCGCAAATTAACTTACCGTTGTCGTCAATGTAAAACAGCCCGGCGGTCAGAACAGACACATCATTCAGGCATACCACATCACCACACTCTATCATGGCTTTTAGTTGTTCCTTTGACTGCTCTCCGTGTCTGGAAAGCGTTCCGGCAAGGGGATAGCTGGATTGTGGTTCGATATTGACGATATAGCGCTGGTGATGTCAGCGATTATCAAACTGGTAGTCCTGTCCGGCGTGGCTCCATGCAGCAAAAGGGCTGATGATACGTTCAAACGATTCTGGCGAAAGATTATTCCCCGACAGACAAATAAGACGGTTTTCTGGCAGGCTCAATCCCGTATAAACATCCCTGTGTTGTCTCTTTCATTCCCAGGGGGATAATCGGACTGCAGGAAAGTGAATTAAACAATCAGGCAACGAAAACCCGATGTCCCGGTGGTGGATACACCAGAAAACGGTGAGCAGGTTACAATGCAACTCAATCAATTGCGCATGCACGTATTGTTGGGCAAGAAAACCTAAGATTTAGCCGTACATGTTATAATACTTTAATGTGCAATGTGAGCGAATTTATATCATACAATTTATAAGCAACTTTTAACTTCTGCCAGAATTAATTCACACCTTATAAAATCATTGCTTAGTGTTAAGTTGCTTCTCAATGACTCTGACTATAATCTGATAACCGATGAGCGTTACCATTGTACATATCACTAATAGCGCAATCCCCACAAAACCCTCAATATCGCGTTGATTAAATAGCTTTGCTAACTCTGTCCAAAACTGTTGTTGTTCTTCTGTCGATGGATCTGACGGCCTTGCCAGAAGGAACGTCATTACGAACAAGGACACTGCGATAAGGATTCTAAACCCCGCTGGGACACGTTTTGCTTCCATTTAAAACCACCTCAATTGTGCCAAAAGACATTAGACCATTACGTAATTTCACTTGTGAAGTAGAGAGTAATGCTTGCCGAATAGCGATGAAATCAGTTCTGTGTTGCAAAGTGATACAGCCTAAAGATACACCAAGAGGCCCGCGAGGATGTAGTCTGAAATTCCCTCGTTCTACATTACGCGTCCTGACATTTAACCGCTCCCGATACGATGTCGGGAGCGGTTTTACACTCAGACGACTTTCTGTTTACCGGCAATAACCTGAATAAACTCCTGCACCTGCTTTTGTTTCCGCGCCGACAGTTTGCACACCTGGCGCAGCGACTGCATCAGTTCGCTCTCCTGCCGGGCAGTGAGCACAATACAACCCTCCATTACCTTTACATCTACTGCTGTGCCAGTGGCAAAACCGGCAGCTTCCAGCCATTGTCCTTTCATGGTGATGGCGGGTATCCGGCTGTAATCCGGATAGCGGCTTGCATAGCTAACGGTTAATTTCCGGTTATCTGCAGGAGAGACTTCTGGTTCAGACAGTTGTGCAATAGAATGGGCGTCAGTCATGATTACTATTCCCTATAAATAGTGATTGTGATTAGCGGCGCGGGTGTGTTGGCGCACATCCGCACCGCGCTAAATACCTGTATATATCATCAGGAAAGAGAAAAAAAGTCCAGCTAAAAACAGAGTGAAATAAGTAAGTTATAAAATCATTTTAATATAAGGCGTAAGTTTTTTCTGGCAGGAAATAATAATAAGCGCACCAGAAAGGTGCGCAAAAAAAATAAGAATCAGGCTTTTTTACCTGTGCTGGCTGCCCGCTCGGCTTTTATTTTTTCCATTAGCGCGGCAGCGCTTTTTTCTTCGCTGATCAATTCCAGATTTCCTGCCCGCCACTGAGCGGTGAGTTCATCGCGGAATGCTTTTGCCGGGATCGATTGCGTCAGGTCGTTGACGCGTTAAAGCGCGTTGTTGACATGTTTTTCAATGGTGTCGGCGTAGGCTAAGAGCTGTTCGACGCGGCGAACGATTTCGTGTTGTTCTTTTTCTGATGGTGTATAAAATATAGCCTGCCTCACTAATTCACTTCTAATATTGTGAACAACCCCTCCAACAGCTAAGGAGGAGAATTCCCCTTGTAGTTTTGACGATGAAAGGAGATAATAAAAATAATTATTATCAATATGTTCAGGCAACCTCAAAATAAAAAAATATTATGAAAACGGCCTACTATATCAACTACACGTGCTCTACCTAGTGACATAGAATTCGACAGAATAAAATCAACAGGAATTATTTTTCTGGTTTTCCTCGCTCACTTTGGGGCGATTTTTCTTTAGTTGAGCGTATATACTTATCGCCTTCCTGAGCACCCTGGTTTTATCCAATTAACATCTCCTTCAGAATTAGTAATGTATTATTTAATGGGCCTTGGAGAGCTACCTCATTCTATCAATATTAATCCGCCAAGTGTGTGCGAAGACCATATAGCATTCAATCCAGATTATTCTCTCCATCCTTTTGTTAGCTGATTACTAACCGCAATAGCAAGAACTGCCTGGCGAAATCGTTTCAGAATTTTGGGGATTTGCTCAAGACGTGCTTTGGTGCTTTCTACCTGTGCCAGCAGTGCATCGAGCTTTTCGGCGATGATTTTTTGTTCAGCGAGGGCGGTAACGGAAATTCGTAAGATTGAACATCGCTGGACTTTGCCGCAGGATATACTGCTCCCTGAACTAAGCCAGAGATTGAACCAATAAAATGACGCGAACGAACCACCCCAAATACATACCTACTTTCGACCTGTACAGGATGGATATCAGCACACTGGCCGTGTCGATTCACGTTCTCTGAAAGCGCAGAGCATTGACCGTGAGCCGGAACGACATCTGGGGGCGGGACAACAGGTAAATCAATTCGATACTGAGCAGCTATAGGCGATTCTCGAGCGCAGGAAGGCCGAAAGACAGGTACAGCAGTCCCGTGATGAATATGACAGAGTCATTAACATCACTACCTCACTGCAGGAAGCCATCAGTGAGCGGGAGAATCTGACGCCCAAACATGAGCAGAAGCCTGCGCAGGAAGTAATTCTGGCAGAACGCTTGATTTTGAAAAAGTGCCGGAGAAGCTGGATGAACTGGCCAGCGAGGCGATGTAGGACATACAAGACGAGAAAGACCTTAAGTCCCTTGTTAACGATGCAATGGCGGATTTTCAGGCGCTGCATCAAGAAATGGTCCGGCAGCAGGAGCGTGACTACCGGACTGAACAGCAGTGACATCGGGAGAAAGAGCGGTAGCGCCTTGCCGAAAAGAAACGACAGAAACCAGATGACGGCTGGTCATTCTCACGATAGACAGGATTTACCATGAGTGAAGAAATTAAAAAAATTGCCGCCCTTATCGGGCATCAGCAGGCTCAGAAAAAGCACGTTGCCGCGCTGATTGACCAGTTCCAGGCTGAATCTGCTCAATTAATTCACCAGATATCAAAACTGGCTCAGGTCATCAGTGAGCTGGACAGTGCCTCCGGTAATATAACGGAAACTGCCAAAAAGTCGGTTAGTACAGCATTGAATCATGTTGAGCAGGAGTTGAAACATGCTGAGCTGGTACAGCAGAAGCCTGCCGTTAACGTCTTGAGCCTGGTAGCCAAGGCTGATAATGAGTCCGTGTACGCTATGCGACGTGAAATGTCTTGTTATACTTGGAAGTCTGCGACTTATATCGTTCTGACTATTTTTTTGGTTATGGAAGGGTGCTTATGGAATATATACTACTTCATCGAAAGCGGTTATGGAAGAATTTCTGAAATTCAACGAATAAAGACTGTCTGGGAACAGAAGGTACCTTTGCTTAATCTTAGCACATGCGATAGAAAAACTTGTATTTAAGTTACTGATGTTTAGTATATCAATAAAAAAATGAGAGATTCTATCTAGCAAAGTCATCAAAATGATAAACACAAGGTTTTAAAAATGAAGAAGACAAAATCCATTGAGCCAGTCATTTCTGAGTTAGGTAACGGATGGCTTAAATCACACCATCTTGATTACAAGTTAGAGCAGGGGAGCCTTAACCATGAAATAGATAAAGCTCTTAACGACTATCTATCTAAAAGCGGTGGCTCTGGAGGTAATAGGCCAGATGTTAAACTACTCATTCAAGACAAGGAGTTGAATTATTACCCTGTGCTAATTGAGTACAAGGGTGGGAAGGATCAGCTAGTTAAAATTAATTCTGATGGATTCGTAGACAATCAGACTTCCAAAAACGAACCTAACTTTAAAAACATTAAGAATTACGCTGTAAATGGTGCTATCCATTACGCAAATGCGATACTTCACCACACAGGCTATACTGATGTTATAGCTATAGGCATGACAGGACATTGTGATGAACAAGGTAAGTTACATCATAAAATTGGTGTTTATTTTGTATCCAAGGACAATTTAGGTTCAGGTAAAAGGATTGGTGATTATTCTGATTTTTCATTTTTAGCTAATGAACATTTTGATGAATTTATTGTTAAAGCTAAAAACACAAGGCTTTCAGATGAAGAGTTAAAGTTAATTAAAGAAAGGAAAGAAAAAGAAATCAACTCTTCTTTAATTAGATTAAATAATGATATTTATCAGAATGAGAGCGGTCTTGGAGAAAACGATAGGGTTTATTTAGTTGCAGCATCTATTATATCTACAATAGGAATACCCGGCAAGGTTAGGCCTCTGGAAAAATCCGACTTGGAGTCTTCATCAGAGATTGGTTATACTGACGGAGATATTATTTTAAAGAAAATAGAATCCTTTCTGAGGTGCAAGAATCTACCAGAAGATAAAAAGTCATTAATACTTAGGACTTTGCAGAACACTTTATCGTCTGATAACTTAAATAAGCCAAAGAATGGCGAAACTCAACTCAAGCGAGTTTTTTCAAAGATAGTTGATGATCTTGGTATTTATTATAAAATTGGTTTAACAACTGACTTTACAGGGAAGTTGTTTAATGAAATGTATAGTTGGCTTGGATTTACCCAGGATAAGTTAAATGATGTTGTATTAACACCTTCAAGTATAGCCAATCTATTGGTAAAATTAGCAAGAGTTAATAAAGATTCTTATGTTTGGGATTTTGCCACGGGCTCTGCTGGTTTACTAGTAGCAGCTATGAACGAAATGCTCATGGATGCCAAAGATAAAATAACCTCTCCTGATGAGTTAAGGAATAAAGAATTATCTATCAAAGCAGAGCAGCTTTTAGGATTGGAGCTATTACCTAGTGTATATATGCTTGCTGTTTTAAATATGATATTAATGGGTGACGGTAGTTCTAATATAATCAATAAAGACTCTCTTCGTGACTTTGATGGTAAGTACGGCTTTGGACTGGATGGTAAAAAATTCCCCGCCAACGCCTTTATATTAAACCCTCCCTATTCAGCTCCTGGTAAAGGTATGATTTTTGTTGAAAAAGCATTATCAATGATGGATGGAGGATACGCGGCAATTATAACTCATTCTTCAGCTGGCACAGGGAAAGCAAAGGATTTTAATAAAGAAATATTAAAAAACAATACTTTACTATCAAGCATAAAGATGCCAAGAGATTTATTTATTGGTAAAGCTAATGTACAAACATACATTTATGTTTTTAAGGTTAATGAGCCGCACCATAAAGAAGAAATGGTGAAATTTATAGATTTCTCAAATGATGGCTATATAAGAACTAATCGGAGAAAATCTAATAATAACCTAAGGGATGTTGGTTTTGCTAAGGATAGATATCAAGAAGTTGTTGATATTGTAAGATTTGGCTGCAGTAAAAGAAAACTTTTGTCTGAAATCGAGTGCTTTGAGGATAAAATAGATCCTAACAATGGGGCTGATTGGAATAAAACCAAATTAATATCAGGGGAATTAAGTTTGGCTGACTTAGATAGATCGGTTTCAAATTATTTCCATTGGGAAATTTCAAGTCTAATAAACTTCCATAAAAATGATAGCTTATCGAATGCTTTGACTGATAGGTCTTTAGGTAAAATCATTAAAATGAAAGATTTCAAGTTGGGTGACCTTTTCGAAATAAAATCAAATCCTCAACTAAATAAAGAAGACCTTTGTTTTGTAGATGGTGACGGCTACCCATACTTCACCAGAACAGTATTTAATAACGGAATTTTAGGTTATGTTGAGTACTTTAACGAAGAAAATAAAATAGAAGGAAAGTGTCTGGCTGTTGGAATGATGGGTATGAAGTTCTTTTATATGGAGAAAGACTTTTATGCTGGTCAATTTACAAAGAGAGCGATACCCAAAGGTTTTAACCTAAATTCAAATAGAGCAACTTATTTTACTGCTATATTAAATATGCAACATGAATTATTTAAAAGTGTACTAGTTAGAGACTTTGAAAAAGTTTTCACGAAGACATTAATTTCATTGCCAGTTAATGAGAATGGAATTGATTTTGATTTCATTGAAAATGCCGTATCTAAATTAAGACGTGATAAGATAAATCACCTTAGTGATTACTTGGGAACTATAAAGGTGTAATTTTCTTCTTGTGAGAGTTAACCGGTTGTTTTTAACTGCAGCCGGTTTCATGGTTGATATAAAACCTTTCATAATCTTTTAAAAATAATACGTTTTGCGGTAAATTTTTATCATAGATGCCTATTTTTTAACAGAATGGGTAAAAAATAATGCGCAATACTTTACAATCATTAGGATCAAATCGCATTAATTTTGATTTATAGAATAAGCGATCTAGAATTTTATGCTCACGCTACAACCCATAACTCATTGTTTTGAAAAATTATGTTTCAATCTAGAATCGAACACACCAAACGTTCAATAAACCGGCTTTCACCGGTTCCGGGAGGTTCAGACTGCTTTCATGTCATCGCACTTTGGCATCCACTCTGTATTACTCTCTTCAGTCAGATTTAGGTTAGTCTGAATCCTCTAATTTGTTCGCCATTTCAGATAGTTCAGCCCGTATTCCCGCAGAACCCCCTCAAGTGAAAGACAAAACATCTTCATGCTGAGCGGATTCTTGTAGCCGTTGGCCTCCATATAGACATGGTAGAGGTAACGTCTGGACTGAAGCGGCCTAATGCTGGCGTTCCCCATATAGAGCGCGTTTGGCTCCGGCGTCGTGAACAGATAGCCGCAGAAGTCCACCATCGGGTCCGCATCGCGCTTGATGCGCATCGCTTCGTCGGAGTTCTGCTGTGACTGAAGCAGCGACCGGGTCTGCTGCGGCTGACTGAACTGCTGCATCAGCTGGCGCACGATAACCGCCAGCTCACCGCTGATTTTCTCCTTCAGTTGCGGGTCGCGCTCGTCTGCGGGGATGATCTCAGGGAAGTATAGTATCACCCGGCGGCGCGACACGCCCCCGCTGCGGTCGGTGAAGCGCATCGGGTTGTTGTTTACCGCCAGAATTATCGCCGGAATGTGCGTTGAGTAGGCGTCGCGATATTTCGGGTCCACGGAGACCGCATCGCCGCCGGTAATCGCCTTGATGCCCGCGCCGTCGCCGCTCCGTTTTTCCAGGTCAGGCAGGATAATCAGCGAATAGCCAATCACCGCCGCGCGTTCACGATACGACTCCAGCGTTTCAATCGTTGCGGAGGTTGTGTTGTCAGTTCCGGCAAGCATAGTGGCGATTTCCGCCATGATGCTTTTACCGCTACCGCCGGGACCGGTGACTTCCAGAAACAGCTGCCAGTCGTAGCGATTCGCCAGCACCATAAACAGCGCGGCCAGAATGATGTCACGCTTGGCCGGATCGCGTCCGGCGGCGCGGTCGAGCCACTGCCAGAAGTGCGGCGCATGGTCTGCAAGCGTTTCACCCTGAACGGCCTTAGTGTAGTCCACCTCGCTGATCGTGCGCAGCCAGAGGTCTTTACTTTGCGGGCTGAAGCCGCCGGTGCGGGTGTCCAGCACGCCGTTACGGAAGCCAATCGGCGCGCCGGATCGGCCTGTTGCGGCAGCATCAGCTTCAGCGTGTCCACCACGCCCGAAATCTTGCCCGCCGAAAACGGCGCGCGCAGGCGCTGGAACAGCTTCGCCACGTCGCGATCGAACGGCTTCCCGGAAATCACCTTCCACACGCCGGAACGGTAGCGGGACAGAATTTCCCCGCTGGCGTCCACGGCCAGCGCGCTGCGGTAGTGCTCCGCCACGCGCTCCGCCTTTTCGCTGACGCTCATGGCCGAAAATTCCTCCTCACTCATTACGTCGAACGGACTGGCGGCGAGTGGCGTGGCGGCTTCTGCCAGCGCACGCCGGGTGCTTTCCTCACCGTGCTGTATGAAAGCGTCGTTCCAGTCGCCGAACACCGGCGGCATGGGATTGTACAAAAAAGCGTAAATGCCGTTATCATCAGAGATGGTGCAATTTACTTCCATATAGAAACCGGTTTATACAGGTGTAGCCCGGCTCCCAAAACAAGAAAGCCCTTTAAAAATGACAATCAAAAGTGAAACTTAAAAAAGACTGAAAAATCATTAAATTAAATGATTCCCGATAGTTATAAAAATTAAATTTTTTTACTTTTCCAATATGACAGGCAAGAGCAAAACAAAAAACTCCAAATAGCTACAAATAATTCCAAATAACTGGAAAACCTTTCCATGAATTTTTGATCAAAATCACTAAATTAATCAATTAGTCATCCGTAAAAATAAAAAATAAGTGGATTTTCTTAAGGAAAATGTTTATGAATATCTAAAATTACAATTTGTTACTAACTTAATAGCAGGAGTTGCAATGACCAGTGCTTTTTCCTCAAAAACTGTACATATCAAAGGTAATGATAATATACGAGCCCCTCAAATTGAGGCATACCAGGCTCTTGAAACGCATTATGAAGATAAAAATGAAAATCAAAAAGAAGTGGGAGTAATTCTTCCTGTAGGTTGTGGTAAATCGGGATGTATTGCAATAACCCCTTTCGCATTTAAATCGAAACGCACATTGGTAATCTCCCCCGGATTACACATATCATCACAACTATTGAAAGACTTCGACCCAAGCAACGAAAACATGTTTTACCGCAAGTGCAAAATAATATCTGACAATAACTATCCTGAACCAGTAGAGATTAGAGGTGATGAAGGGAATTTATCAGACTTACAAGAAGCAGAAGTCGTAATTACAAATATACAACAACTACAAGGAGGTAGCGAAAACAGATGGTTGAAAAATTTACCTAATGACTTCTTTGATTTAATTTTATTTGATGAAGGACATCATAGTGTAGCAACCAGTTTTATGCTATTAAAACAGCACTTCCCAGAGGCTTATATCGTAAACTACAGTGCAACGCCTTTACGAGCTGATGGCCAATTAATGGCAGGAAAAATAATATATACCTACCCTATATTTAAAGCCATTAAAAATGGATATGTCAAACGCCTCAAAGCAGTTCAATTGAATCCCAAAACGTTAAAGTTCGTAAGGGATGATAGTGGCGCAGAAGTAGAAATAAATTTAGATGAAGTTAAGCGACTAGGAGAAGAAGATTCTAAGTTCAGAAGAGGTATAGTTACATCAAAAGAAACTTTAACAACAATCATAGACGCTTCAATACATGAATTAAATCGACTAAGAGAAGAAACTAAGGAAAGCAAACTTAAAATTATAGCATCGGCTCTGAATTATGATCATTGCCGTCAGATAGTAGAGGCTTACAGAGCAAGAGGATTGAGAGCGGATTACGTTCACTCAAGGGAGGATAGTAACTACAATCAGAGGGTGATGAACAAGCTTAACCAACACGAATTGGATGTGATCGTTCAAGTAAGAAAACTTGGGGAGGGATTTGATCATCCATACCTTTCAGTTGCAGCAATATTTAGTATATTTAATAACTTATCGCCTTTTGTACAGTTTGTTGGCAGGATAATGCGAGTGATTGAACAAAATAACGCGCAGAGCATCCTTAACCAAGGAGTCGTTGTTTTTCATGCCGGCGCAAACATTGCAAAACAATGGGGAGACTTTCAACAATTTAGTGAAGCAGACAAAGAGTTTTTTGATCAATTATTACCTCTTGAGGATTTTACTCCAGATACTGGTGGAGACACAAAGATAATTGAACCTACCTCAAGAGAAGAAATAAGTCAGATTGAAGTTAGATCGCAAACAGATATAACTCTTGAAGAAATAAGCCTCTATGAAGATGATGAAGCGCTTGAGGCTTTAAAAGTTCTTCAAAGAAAAGGATATTCTGAAGAAGAAGTAACAAAGGCATTCAAGTCATTAGACCCCATTTATGTTACAAAACAAAGGGAAAGGCAAGCCAAACGTAGTAGCTTAGATACCCTCGCAATGAATGAGGCAAGAAAAATACTGGCTACACATAATATTAACCCCAACACAAAAGGGCTTGATCCAACATTCCAAAAAAACAATTTAATTTATATCAAAATCAAAATAGATAAGAAAATAAACACATTAGTTGATATGCCATCAGGCAGCCGCTCTGACTTCAGTCGCGTACAATTAGAATTAATAGAAGAAAACATCAAAATTATTGCTGAAGAAGTTAGTGAGGATATTATAAATGGGAAAAACTAAAACATTAATCATAAACGCTTCGTTTGACGTTGCAAAAAAAAGTCATAAATGCCAAGCCAATTCTAAACATCAGTTAACTCAAGGTAGTTTACGTTTAAAAGTAAAAAATGGTCTGGGGTTCGATTACTATTGTAGTGACTGCGCTAAAAAAATAATTGACATTGACATACAAAAGCTAACTGACCTAAGGAAAAAATTTCCTTAATAGTATAAGGGTAAAGGATTTCATCCTTTACCCTTTGGTCCCCAATATTACGCAAACTCAAAAGGCATCACAGCGCAATTTTTAATAAAATGAAGATAATCTGCCCACCACTGCATCATTAATCGACGCTCATCTAGGTGTCCGGATGTATAGATATAAGCTCCACTAACATTATTGCGTTCGGTATCACTAAGCTGCCGTTCAATAGCATCATCACTCTATAATCCTCACTCCCCTTAAGCTCCCCGAGCTATTGTCCTAAAACCATGTCCGTAAACTTCGGTCTTCTTGTCATACCCTATAGCATGAAGGGCATTGTTAACCGTGTTTTCGCTCATGACTTTTTAGGATCGTGATCGCCGGGAAAGAGTCTCGTTATCACCGCTTAATTGCTTCAGCTTTTCCAGCAAGACTAAAACCTGACGACTTAGCGGCACAAGATGCTCCTCTTTCATCTTCATGCCTCGGTGAGAATAACGAACGCCTTCTATTTCTTTGCGTTGCGCAGGGTATCGGCCACAGGGCTCTTTCTAAATCGAATTCATCCCACCGGGCAAAGCGCAGCTCACTGGAGCGGACAAAAGTCAGTAATGAAAACTCGACGGCTATACGCGTCATAATGCGCCCACGGTATGCGGCAAGGCGCTCAAGAAATTCCGGAAAACGGCTGAAGGGTAATGCGGGGTAATGACGGGCCTTGACCGTAGAAAGTGCCCCGGCCATATCAACTGCAGGATTAGAGTCAATGTAATCGTTTTGCACGGCATAACGCATTATCGCCGTAACACGGTGGTGAAGACGCTGAACGACGTCATGCCTGCCACTGGCATCAATAGCCTTAATAGGTGCTAAGAGCTGGCTGGTTTTAAGTTTACGAATATCTGCCAAACCGATATGAGGGAATATATAGAGTTCAAGATAGCGCAGGATCCGTGAACGATGGCCATCACTCTAGCGCTTGTTACTGGCATGCCATTCACGGGCGATCGTTTCAAAATTATAAGCCCCGCCATTCTTAGCCTGTGCTTCTTTCTGCTCAGCTTTGGGGTCAATCCCCAGCTCTGTAAATCTTTTTAGCTTCATCATGCTTAGCACCTGCCTCAGCAAACGTCACTGTTGGCCAGACGCCAAAGGTAAGCCGGTCTTCTTTTCTGTCGGCTGGCCGTCGATACTTCATACGTCAGTACTTTGATCCTTTGGTCGTGACCTCAAGATACAAACCGCCACCATCAGCCATTTTATAGGTTTTTTCTTTAGGCTTTGCAGTGTCGACCAAGCGGGCATTCAGCTTCATTTTGGGGGCACATTTCTTATCGAAGTGGAAATGCCCCCAATTATGTCCCCAGCATGGTCTGGATTGCAACGGATGTGCCCAAACGATACAGGATGTTAAACTCAAACTTCATGTTGATTTTAAAGATTATTTTAGACTTCCCCGGACGGGGATGGACAGGATACTTGGTGCCGAAGGCCGGAATCGAACCGGCACGCCTCGCGGCGGTTGATTTTGAATCAACTGCGTCTACCGATTTCGCCACTTCGGCACTGAAGGGTATGCGGAAAACGTTGAGGATTATACCGTTACCCCCTGTTTCCGCAACCCTTATCCGCAGGCGAATGTGCAACTGCTGAAAAAACCGTCTCCTGGGTTCTCCGGGACGCTGCGTGACATCCTTGTCAGAAATTATTCACTCACCCTCGCCGCTGCAAAGCACTCACGTCGGCCATCATGTTTCATTAGCAAAACAAAAGCTCTAACCCGAAACAGGCTTCACATCCGTTACCAGCGTGGGAAGATCCCAGGTGCCACCCGCATGGATATAACGACACATGCCGGTCCCGCCGTCATAGCTTTTGCGGAAAGCCTGGCCGTCCCATACCCAGCTTTCCTGACTCATGCAGTCACCAATACCGCGACCTTTCTGCACATTGGTAATCTCGCCCTTGTCGTAATCCGACCCGGAGATGGTCACCAGCACCGGCGTGCCTTTGAGTTGGTTATCAATGACCCAGTAGCCATATCCTTCGTTATAAGCGGCCCGCCAGCAGAGCGCTGAAAGCAAAGCATGTGTGTCATCCAGTGGAGTAAGAGTGAGTCCGTCAGTTTCCGGATCGCTGTTTTCTGCAGGTGAATAAAGGCTATCGCACGTGTCATCGTCATTGTGATTCACCGTTGAAAGCAGTCGGGTTTTCAGCGCGTCGATTTCCGGAGCGGTCAGCAAACGGGGTTCGCCGCCGAGGGTTTTAGCCGCCTGAATAACTGGTGCGGGCACCGCCTTAGCCACGCTGCTCTCCGGTTTATTGCCCTTTTTAGTGAGTGCACCTGGCGTGCCGATACGGCCCTGCACGTCGTCCGCTTTCAGCAGCACGGCATAAGCGCCCTCGCCAGAAAGCTGGAATGGCTTTGTGCCGCCTTTAAATTCGACTTTACCGCTGCCTTTGACGGCGCTGATTACCGCAGAGGTCTGGCTGGCCGACATTCGCCAATTGTCATCAGCCGCCACCAGATCGCCAGCTGATTTTCCGTTGATCCATAGCGTCAGCTTTTCCGCCGGTTTGCTGTCATCTTCGGTGTCGCCCAGCGTCACTTCTCCCACAGTCTCCGTTGCAGGTCCAGCGGCACGGGTGAGCAGGATGGAGCCGGAGGGATCCTCTTCTTTGGCATAACCTGCAATGCGGCAGGTCAGGGTGTTATCACAGACAACTTCCCAGTCTTTGTGCTCAAGCGTTTTTCCGCTCTGGGCGGCCTGAGCCGTCAGGGAGAACACCGCCAGTACGAAAAGCATCGGTTTACAGTTCACTTTATTCCCTTATGTTTTATTCCTGCCCGGCCTGCGCAGATATTTCCTGATTATACCGAAGAAGATATGACGCCGTTGTCCGTTTTTACTGCCCCACAAACGCAAAAGAGCCAACCTCGCGGTTGGCCCCTTCTTGCATCTTGCATGCTCAGCATCGGGCATCAGCGGTGCCCATTAGCGCCTGTTGTTGTCAGGATAAGCGCCTCAATGCGAGTGGTCGTGCAGTTTGTTCCCGACCTTATCCTTCACTTCGCTGGCTTTCTCACTCACCTTCTCAGTCAGGCTCTCTTTGTGGTCACGGTTATGTGCACCTGGTGACTGCGTGCCTGCTGCGGCGGTCGCAGGTTTTACCCCTGCGGTCGTACCCGGAAGTTCGCGCTCCAGACCACCTCGTGCATGGTCGATATCTACTTCCTGACGACGCACCGTGTCGTTAATGGTCTCGGTACGATCGCTGCCGTCGGTACGCACCACTACTTCTTCTTTCACGTGGGTCGTTTTGTTGATCACCGGCTGCTCATGGGTCTCAGCAACCTCGACGGTTTTCTCGGACCAGTCCACTTCACCAGCCAGCGCGGGTTCATTCACCGAACGACGGAAGATGTCAGCGTGCTGCTCATGCAGCGAAATATCTTCAGATACGGTATCGGTCACGGTATAGCGGCGAACACGAGTGGAACCTTCGCTCACCAGACGTTTACCCACTTCCACCTGCTCTTCGGCAAGACGCAGAATGTCAGCTTCGCTCTCATCACCGGTCAGTGAGGTGCGTCGCGGTTCAACCTGGCGGTCATTGGTCTCACCGGCAAACTGCTTACCTGCCGTCGTCGGGTTGATGCCCGGCGCGGTGGTGCCATTCTCAACCGAGCTTTGCATACGTGACGGAACGTCCACCGAGTCATGAGAATGAAGAATGGTCATGGCGCGAGCCAGCTTCTCCTCCTCGGTGCGGATGGTCAGCACTACGCCGCCCTTGTCCATCGCTCTGGTATAAACATCGGCCTGCTCTTTATCAACGGAGTGACCAAACAGACGCTGCCAGATGCTCGGATGGCGGATAGAGTGTCCTTCCTCCTGCAAACGTTCTCCACTGATAAGACTGATGTCCCGATCAGAAAAGCCTGCTTTCACGAGATTTCTTTTCGCGGCCTCTGCCTGATTTGCAGAATCGAACAGTGTTACGATTTTTTCATGTGCCATGATAGGTTCCTCTCTGTTAGCTAATTTGATCGTCATCTCTTTCAACGTTCACCTGCTGCTCACGTCGGGTCACCACTTCCTGAAAAGGAACATTTTCCTGCACTTTTCGGATGTGGATCTCTTCTTTAAGCACCAGCTTTCTGACGATTTGGATTTCTTCCTCTACTACCGGGACAATCAGTACACCGTTCTCTTCCCTGATTTCGGGCATCGTTTCAACGGGTTGCGCTTTCGCTACATGCTCAACCTCAACCTTCTCCCGGTTAAGCAGTGTACTGATGACCTCGTCATGCTCAGTTGTGGAACGGGTAACACGGACATGTCCATCCACAATCTTTTGCTTCGTCAGGGCTATTTGCTCTTCCGCGAGTTTAAGCGTGACCTCTGCATTATTATTGTGCTCTGGCTGTCCAGCCATAATATCGCTCCCGTTAAATTAAATATCTGCCACAACTGCCTGACACAGTGATTAAGCATGAACACTCTGGCTGATTTCGCAAGCCGGAATAATAAAAAACCCCGCTAACTCAATTTAATTACGGCACAGAAAATCGCATCAAAAACCAGCGGCACGGCTTAAATCGCCGCTACGCTAAAAATAAAAAATAACTAAAATACATACAGTTATATAAATTTAATTACTCAGGTAAATATTACCAACCCAGACGCAAGCGCTTAGAAAACACGCTATAAGCAAAGCGGTAACTTTAATTTAAACCAGGACAATTCCTGATAAATATGGTGAGGATATTAAATAATGTTTCAGCGGGACGTGCTTATTACTGGCTGCAGAAAATCACCTCACAAAATAATAACACCTACAAGCATCTGAATATTTTATTGCTCCTGTTACAGAAGATTCCCAAAGTGCTATTTAAGACGCTTTTTATAAAAGGAAGTCAGGAACTTTCTGCCCGTCAGCCTTTCTTAGGAAAACTGAATAAGCACATACCGAGGTTGAAATGAAGCAAGCACAACGTAGTGCGTGGGGATGGGGACTGGCGGCACTTCTGGTCGCAGGCAGTGCATCAGCGGCAAGCTGGCAGGATCAGCTGAGCAGTGCAGCATCGCAGCTCAGCCAGCAGAACAACGGCAGCACCACCGGCACCACGCAGCAGAATGGCGGCATGTCGCTCTCCTCTATTACCAGCATGCTGGGCGGCGGCGATAAAGCGGTCAGCGCCAACAGCATGACCAACGCCGCCGGTGTGATGCAGTATTGTGTCGAACATAACGTGGTGAAAAACAATGTGCAGTCGGTCAAAGACCAGGTGCTGAGCAAGCTCGGTCTGAACACCACCACCGCGCAGGAACAGAAAACCGATTACACCCAGGGCGTCGCAGGTCTGCTGAATACCGGTAACGGCCAGCAGTTGAATCTGCAAAGCCTGAGCAACTCGCCGATGGGTGAGAAGCTGAAAACCAAAGCCTGTGACGTGGTGCTGAAGCAGGGCAAAAACTTTATCTCCTGATCTCCTTCTCTTCTCTCTCCCCTCTCTGCTCTGAGGGGAGCGTAAACGCGCCCCATGCTGTGACGCCTGACATTCCCTTAACCTGGGGTTGAGCGCTATAGTGTTGTTTTGATTTCTACAGGACAGCACGCATGAAAGGCATCAACATCGCACTTTACTTCGACCCCGATCAGATTCAGGCCTGCGTTCACGAACAGGACGACAGCTATGTCACCAAAAAATTCGAGTATGACGATGGCGTGATTGAAGAGATCTACCAGTGGCTGGAGCAGTACGAACCCAAACGTACCCACATCTGCGTGATTGAAAACGAAACCGCCGAGCTGCTGGCCGATGAGCTGGTCGACAGCGGCTTTCGCGTCCATCAGGTCACCATGCATCAGCTGCTGAGCTGGTTCGCTACCGAGCCGCCTTCCACGCCAGACGGCACGCCGATGCGCGCTATGCTGCGTTTCCTGGAAGATGAACATCCGCGTGAATATGAGTCGCGCACGCCGCAGACCGAAGCGCTGATGGAGATGTTCGACGAGCTGGACGCGCTGGAGATGGTGGATGACGCCGACGACGAAGACGCGCTGCCGGGCGATCTGCTGCGCGCTATGAAGAAGCACAAAATCACCGCCAGCGCCGCGGCCCAGCGTCTGCTGCCGGACATCAACGAGCGTATCCGCGAACATCTGATGCAGTATCCCGAACTGATGACGCCTGAAATCCTGCAGGACTTCTTCCCGGAACTGCTTGAGGCGCTGGAGCGTCCGAAGCACTAATCACCACGGAAAAGGCGATTTGTCATGCTGGAGTTAATTAAAGCAGTCAGCCTGGGGCTGGTGGTGATCCTGCCGCTCGCCAATCCACTTACCACCGTGGCGCTGTTCCTGGGGCTGGCGGGTGAGATGAACTTCCAGGAGCGCAACCGACAGGCGCGCCAGGCTTCTATCTATGTGTTCGCCATCATGATGGTGGCGTGGTACGCGGGCAGCGCGGTGCTGAATACCTTCGGCATCTCCATTCCTGGCCTGCGCATGGCGGGCGGCCTGATCGTTGCTTTTATCGGTTTTCGGATGCTGTTCCCGGCTAAACCTGCCGGCCATTCTGTCGAAGCAAAGCAGAAACTGGATGAGCTGGATGAAGCCAAAGAGCCAGTGAATATCGCCTTTGTGCCGCTGGCGATGCCAAGCACGGCCGGGCCAGGTACCATTGCGATGATCATCTCCTCTGCCTCGACGGTAAGAAGCGGCGTCGACTTTCCGGCCTGGGTCATCACCGTCGCGCCAGTGCTGATCTTCCTGCTGGTGAGTCTGATTCTGTGGATTTCACTGCGCAGTTCGGGTGCCATCATGAAGCTGGTGGGTAAAAGCGGCATTGAGGCGATATCGCGCCTGATGGGATTTTTACTGGTCTGTATGGGCGTGCAGTTCATCATTAACGGCGTGCTGGAAGTGGTGCGCACCTTTCACTAATCCGGGATTTCCCCTCTCCTGACGGGCAGAGGGGAAAACTCGATTACTTCAGCGTTTTACGCACTTCAGCAACCTGATCTTTGCTCACCGCTGGCGCGGTATTGCTCCAGCCCTGACGAATAAAGGTCGCCAGCTGCGCGACTTCATCATCACTCAGACGCTGACCAAAGCCTGGCATCGCCAGTTTCGACGGGGCCTTCGCGGTGGAAGGCTGCTGTGCGCCGGCCAGGATGGTGTGGATCAGACCGGTTGGATCCTTGGCATTGACGATCGTCGCCTGATCCAGCTCCGGGAAGATCCCCGGCGCGCCTTTGCCGGTCACGAAGTGACAGGCACCGCAGTTATCCAGATAGAGACGCTCGCCTTCGCTCAGGTTCTTCGCGGCAGTGAGTTTCGCTTCCGTTGCCTGCTGCTCCTGCACGTTGTACGCCTGCAATGGCGGGTTGCCGCCCAGGAACTTCAGGTAGGCCGCGATGGCTTTCAGATCGGCGTCGGTCATGTGTGAGCTGCTGTGCTCAATCACCGAGGTCATCTCGCCGCCCACCGCCGCTTTATCGTTACGGCCGGTCTGCAGGTAGTCCACCACTTCCTGCTCGCTCCAGCGCGGCAGGCCACGCAGTGACGGCACATCCCAGTTATTCAGGCTGCCGCCTGCCAGGAATTTATCGTCACCGCTATCCAGCGCTTTCTCGTTCATGCCCAGACCGCGCGGCGTATGACAGCTGCCGCAGTGGCCCAGACTCTCCACGATATAGGCACCGCGATTAACTTCTTCAGAAGCGCCACCAATCGGCTGGAAAGGCTTATCCGAGGCGAACGCCCAGTTCCAGAAACGCATGCCCCAGCGCTGGCTGAACGGGAAGCTCAGATCGGTTTCCGGCGGCTGTTCTGCGCTTGGCTGCACGCCTTTCATGAAGTAGACGTAAAGCGCGTGGATGTCGGCATCACTGATTTTGGCGTAATCAGGATAAGGCATCGCCGGATAGAGATGCGAACCGTCCGGTAATACCCCTTTGCGCACCGCGTCCGAGAACTGCTGCTCGCTGTAGTTGCCAATACCGTGCTGCTTATCGGGCGTGATGTTGGTGGAGAAGATGGTGCCAAGGTTCGACTCAATCGCCAGCCCGCCCGAATAGTCAGGCTTGCCAGGCAGTGAGTGGCACGCCATGCAGTCGCCCAGCCGCGAGAGATATTCGCCCTGCTTAATCAGTTGCGCTTCATCTTCGGCGTGAACCGGCAGCGCAAATCCGCTGGCTAACAGCACCGCGTTGGCAAAGATAAAAGATTTCAGTTTCAGCTTATTCATGCGCTTATGCCTGTACCAGTGGGCCGGGATTTTTCAGATACTGATCTTTGATCGCCTGTGCCGCCATCAGGGTGATCGCACCGATGGTATCGGTCGGGTTCGCCTGGAAGTTCTGCGGGAAAGCGTTGCCGCCCGGCACAAAGACGTTATGCACGTCCCAGCTCTGCAGATACTTATTCAGCGCCGAGGTTTTCGGGTTATCGCCCATTACGGCACCGCCCACGTTGTGGGTAGAGACATATTTGGTCAGATCGAAATCCGCACCCATTGGCAGGAAGCTCATGCTCATGCTGTCAGGGTTCAGCTCTTTCGCGATATTGCCGACGATGCCTTTCAGGTGCTGCTGCAGCTTCAGCTCATTCTCTTTCCAGTTGAAGGTCATGCGCAGCAGTGGCAGGCCACGGTGATCGTTGTAGTTCGGATCGAGATCCAGATAGATATCGCGGTAAGACTGACAGGTGGTGGTGATGCTGATCTTCATCGAATGACCGTACCACTCCTCCAGACCTTCCTTGTATCCCATGCCCCAGGTCGGCGTGCCTTTTGGCAGCGCGGTGCTGATCGGCGTACCGGTCGCCTGTGAGCTGTGGATCTTCGCGCCGCCGAGGAAGCCAAGTGATGGGCCGTCGAAGTTGCCTGGCGAGATATCGTTAAACATCTGGCCGGTCGCGCCCGCCGTAGCGTACGGATTGAAGTTTTTATCTTTAAAGAACAGCGTTGCGCCGCCGTTGGACAGGAACGCGTAGTTACGCCCTACCACACCCTCTTCGGTAATCGGGTTGTAAGGCTTGCCGATGCCGGAGAGCAGCATCAGACGCACGTTGTAGAGCTGGAAGCTGCTCAGCACCACGATTTTCGCTGGCTGGAAGCACTCGTTGCCCTGTGCATCGATGTAGATCACGCCTTTCGCGGTTTTCTTATCATCGTTCAGCACGACCTTGATCACTTCCGCATTCACTTCATAGGAGAAGTTCGGCATACGCTTCAGTGAATCCATTACGGCGGTCTGCGGCGACGCTTTGGAGTAGTTCAGGCAGGGATATTTACTGCAGTAGCCGCAGTAGTTGCACGGCGCGATCTGGTTGCCGTACGGGTTTTTCCACGCACGCGACACACAGGCCGACGGGTTCGGGAACGGATGGTAACCGAGTTTGGTCGCCACCTCTTTGAACATCACGTTGTTCAGTGTGTCATCCAGCGCAGGCAGCGGATAAGGCTCAGAACGCGGGCCTTCAAACGGATCGCCGCCTTCCAGAATTTTGCCGCGCAGGTTGCCGGTGTTGCCCGACTGGCCGCAAATCAGTTCGAATTTGTAGTAGTAGGGTTCGATCTCTTCCCAGCTGAACGGGAAGTCCATCACCCGCATATCATCCTGCAGAATGCCCGGCTTGTAAGCCTCGTCGACATAGGTCTTCAGTTTGATATCGGTCGGTGTCGGACGGATCAGTACCGCCGTCCAGTGCAGGCCGGAACCGCCTACGCCGGTGCCCGGTGCAAACGCACCCCATTTACGGGTTGGCAATGCCGTCTGGCTGCTGTTGTAGCGCACGGTGACCGCCACTTCGGCGGGAGTGGCAAACACTTTGTTGCGCACCGCATAGGCGTATTCATCCGCCGGTTTCGGGTAGGCGAACTCGTCATAATCGCGATCGCCGCCGCGCTCAAGGGCGCGCACGTCCAGACCTGCCAGTGCCAGCTCGATGCTCATCAGCGAGCCTGCCCAGCCGAGGCCGCAGACCACGACGTCGACTTCTTTTTTAGTAACCTGTGCCATGATAATCCTGTTTCAAATACCTGATGTGGACGCGCCCTACGCGCGTTCGCCCTTCACACTGACCGGACCCAGCGGATAAGGAACGTTGTGCTGTTTCACCCATTCGGTGAAGCTGGCACGCGCGCCGGGGAAGCCGATGGCGATCCAGGCTTTCATGCCTTTATTACCGCCGTACATCGGGTCAGCAAGGTAGCCATGCTTGGTATCGGAAAGCAGCTGGCTGAAGAAATGCGCAGGCTTAAGATCGGCTTCGCCCAGTGCAGCAAAGTCGATCTCGTTTTTGTTTACCTGGGTCAGTACCGCATCTTTCTCTTCCAGCGTCAGTGCATGAAACGCTTTCTGATGGGTGTTCTGCGACCACTGATTAATCAGCCGGATACCGGTCTGATACATCTGCTGTGGGCGGAACGGGATCTGGTAACCCATGGTTGCGGGCGCCTGCGTATTGAACGGCCCCTGCATGTAGATTTCGCTGCCAAACGCTTCGCTGTGCAGCTGCTGATCGATAAAGATCGGCACGTTAGTTTCCAGCGCGCCCGGCGCTTTGCCTTTGCCGCCTGCCGGAATCAAACGGTCAGTGGCGGCCAGGATAAACTGCCACTCATCGGCACTAAAAAAGATCGGTTTGTAATCGGCTAACTCCGGTGCGGCCATTTCTGCTGCCTGTGCCGCAGTAATGCCTTTGAAGACCAGTTCACTTAATGGCAACGCCAGCAGTGAACCGAGCAAAAATTTACGCCTGGTGGTGGGTTTTTCTAAAAGCATATCCGCACGACTCTCATCTGCTAAATACCCGCTTTATTTGTTATGAAGCTGAAAGGCTGAGTGCAGGCGGAAAATTCCCCGCAGAGATCAACGCACGCGGCACAGACGACGGCAGAACAGACAAGGGCAGGTAGAATTATGGTTCGGTGACTAACGGAACTTATCGGTTAATAACCTGGCAATCTTAGGGATATAGATATGTCTGAATGTAAAAATTGAATTTAAGATGTGTCTTAGTGAAAGTTTATCATGGTGTTGCGAAAGGGTTGCGGAGAGGTAAAAGATTTACAGCGCGGAAATCGGGGGTAAAACCGCATAAACATCGGGTATTTAACTCTTTTAACGCAGGAATGAGGGTTATTATTTTCGCCCTGACATCATCACGCCAGATAACCGATAAAAAAATATCATACTTCCATACAAGAGAATGATTCTCATCGTTAACACTATAGTGACTTTGATAGTCATACAATCAGACTGTGCGCAATTTGTGATCGGCTGAGTAAATCCGGCTTTATTCTGCCCGCTGTAAAATGACAATAAAATAATAACTGACCGTCATTATCTTATTTTTTCTCTTTGCCTGAACGACTACGCTAATAATTGTGCAAAGCTCATAAGAAACCCGCATTTGGAGATTATCCGGCGCCCGATAGAGTAGAGCTATCAACGACTCAGGATAACTCTCCATGCGAAAAACACTCTTGTCCCTGTTTACGGCTCTGGCACTGGTTCACCCGGCACACGCCGCCACGCCTGGCGACACCCTGGTGATTGCCGTTCCGCTTGATGGCATCATCAGTTTCGACCCGGCTGAAAGTTTTGAGACCGTCAGCAACAGCAGCCTGCGCAATATCTATCAGACGCTGCTGGAGCCGGACCATCAGAATCCGCAGCAGCTCTCGCCGCTGGCGGCCACGCGCTGGCAGGCAGGCAAAACGCCTCACAGCCTGGTGTTTGATCTTAATCCGCAGGCCCGCTTCGCCAGTGGTCATCCCGTGACCGCACAGGATGTGGTCTTCTCATTAACCCGTGCAGTAAAACTCAATAAAGCGCCCTCTTTTATTCTGGGTGAATTTGGCTGGACGCCGGAAAATATCGATCAGCAGTTCACGGTGATCAACGACCACCAGCTTGAGCTGCGCTGGCCAGCGGAGATCGGCAGCGATCTGGCGTTGCGCCTGCTGACCGCACCGGTCTCCTCCATCGTCGACAGCAAACTGGCGCAGCAGCACGCCAGCAACAACGATTACGGCAATAGCTGGCTGAAGGTGCATTCCGCCGGCAGCGCCGCCTATGCCATCAAACAGTTTGTCCCGCTGCAGGCGCTGGTGCTGGAAGCTAATCCCAACAGCATCCGGAAGCCGCATCTGAAGCGGGTATTGCTGAAAGGTGTGGCCGATCCAGGCAGCCGCCGTCTGCTGATCCAGCAGGGTGATGTGGATGTCGCCTATCAGCTCGGCCCAGATCAGATTACCGCGCTGAAGAACACCGCCAATGTGCGTATTGATGCCTTCCCGTCCAGCCTGGTTTACTACCTGGGCTTTAACACCCAAAGCCCGCAGCAACCGGCGCTGGGGAATCCGGCGTTGTGGCAGGCGGCGCGCTGGCTGGTTGACTATGACAGCCTGGCGAACCAGCTGCTGAAAGGTCAGTACCGCATTCATCAGAGCTTCCTGCCGGACGGCTTCGATGGTGCGCTGAACACGACACCGTTCCATTACGATCTGAAAAAGGCACAGGCGATACTGCAAAAAGGCGGCATCAAACCTGGCACCCATATCGCGCTGACGGTGGTGAACCAGCCACCTTACATTGATGTGGCGCAGGCACTGCAGGCCAGCTTTGCCAAAGCGGATGTGCAGCTTGATATCCAGCCGGTGGCGGAATCGGAGCTGTGGAGCAAAATGCGCAGCCGGGACTTCCAGGCCATCTTTACTTACTGGGGCGCGGACTACATCGATCCCAATACCAATGCCAGCACCTTTGCCTATAACGTGCCGGGCGGCGGCAAAACCCTGGCGTGGCGCGTCGGCTGGACGATTCCGGAGCTGAGTGCACAGACCCGCGCCGCCGCAGGAGAGAGCGATGCGGTGAAACGTCGCAACCTCTACACCGGGCTGCAAACCCGCATCCAGCAGGATTCGCCGTTTGTCATGCTGTTACAGGGCGCAACCCAGGTGGCGGTGCGCAGCAACCTCAGTCACCTGCAGCAGGGCATCGGGGTCAGCCTGCTCAATTTTGAAGAGGTGCAGAAGTAAACCACTGTTGCAGGCCGCTGCTCCCCGGGCAGCGGCCTTTTTTTGGTGAATAGTTCTCCTCCTGTGCCGCTCCGGCTTGCTATCCTTCAGGCATAACCCAATGCCTGAGAGTGGAAATCATGACTTCCCCGCTACTGATTGCCCGTACGCCAGACGTCGAACTTCATCTGTTGCCGCAAATGGCCAACCGCCATGGCCTGATCACCGGCGCGACCGGCACCGGTAAAACCGTTACGCTGCAGAAACTGGCTGAATCGTTCTCCGCCAGCGGCGTGCCGGTCTTTATGGCTGACGTTAAAGGCGATTTGACCGGCGTGGCGATGGCTGGCCAGTCCAGCGAAAAGCTGCAGGAGAGGCTGGCGAAAATCGGCGTCACCGACTGGCAGCCGCAGAGCAATCCGGTGGTGCTGTGGGATATCTTCGGCGAGAAAGGTCATCCGGTTCGCGCCACCGTCTCCGATCTCGGGCCGCTGCTGCTGGCGCGACTGCTGAATCTGAATGAGGTGCAGAGTGGCGTATTGCAGATTATTTTCCGCATCGCCGATGATCAGGGTTTGCTGCTGCTGGACTTCAAAGATCTGCGCGCCATGACCCAATACATCGGTGACAACGCCAAAAGCTTCCAGACCCACTACGGCAATATCAACAGCGCCTCGGTCGGCGCCATCCAGCGCGGGTTACTGACGCTGGAGCAACAGGGCGCGGAGCACTTCTTTGGTGAACCGATGCTGGATATTGCCGACTGGATGCGTGTCGACAGCAACGGCAAAGGCGTCATCAACATCCTCTCTGCTGAGAAGCTCTACCAGATGCCGAAACTCTACGCCACCAGCCTGCTGTGGCTGCTTTCGGAGCTTTATGAGCATCTGCCGGAAGCGGGCGATCTCGATCAGCCAAAGCTGGTGTTTTTCTTTGATGAGGCGCACCTGCTGTTTACCGACGCGCCGCCGGTGCTGCTGGAGAAAATAGAACAGGTCATGCGGCTGATCCGCTCCAAAGGGGTCGGCGTCTGGTTCGTCACCCAGAACCCGGCGGATATTCCCGATCGGGTGCTGGGCCAGCTCGGCAACCGCGTTCAGCACGCCCTGCGCGCCTTCACCCCCAAAGATCAGAAAGCGGTAAAAACCGCCGCCGATACCCTGCGCGCCAACCCAGCGTTTGACAGCGTCGAGGCGATTCAGGCGCTGGGCACCGGCGAAGCGCTAATCTCCTTCCTGGATGCCAAAGGCAGTCCGTCGGTGGTAGAACGCGCCATGGTCATTGCACCCGGCTCACGTATGGGTCCGGTCACCGGCGATGAGCGCAACGGCCTGATCAACCATTCACCCCTCTATGGCAAATATGACAGCGAAGTTGATCGCGAATCGGCATTTGAGAAGCTGCAAAAAGGGTTTCAGGCCGCCAGCGATCAGGCCAGCGCGCCCCCGGCGAAAGGCGACGACGTCGCGGTAGATAACGGCATTCTCGGCGGGCTGAAAGAGATCCTGTTTGGCCGAACCGGCCCGCGCGGCGGCAAGCACGATGGCGTGGTGCAGACCATGGCGAAAAGCGCTACGCGCCAGATTACCAATCAGATCATCCGTGGCGTACTCGGCAGCCTGCTGGGTGGTCGTCGCCGATGAAACCGGCTCTCTGCTAAGATCAGGATATGGATAAACAACACGAACTGAAACGGACGAAACGTCTGGCGCTGCTGCTGTTACTGCTGGCTGCAATTACCTTTATCGTTACGCTTTTTCTGCCGCCCGGCTTCTGGGTCAGCGGCGTAAAGGCGATAGCGGAAGCTGCGATGGTCGGCGCGCTGGCGGACTGGTTCGCGGTGGTCGCACTGTTCCGGCGCGTGCCGGTGCCCTTTATCTCGCGTCATACCGCCATCATTCCGCGCAACAAAGATCGTATCGGTGAAAACCTTGGTCGCTTTGTGCAGGAGAAGTTTCTTGATACCGACTCGCTGCTGAATCTGATTCGCCGTCACGACCCGTCAAATCTGCTGGCGCAATGGCTGAATGCGCCGGGCAATGCTGACCGCATTGGCCGCCATCTGCTGCAGGTCATGCGCGGCTTCCTTGATCTGACCGATGACACACGGATCCAGAATTTCATGCGCCGCGCAGTACATCGCGCCATCGACAAGGTCGATCTCAGCCAGACCAGCGCCCTGCTGCTGGAGAGCCTGACGAAAAACAACCGTCATCAGGCGCTGCTGGATGCGGCAATCGAACAGCTGCTGAAGCTGCTGCACAAGCCCAGCACCCGCGAGTTTATTGCCATGCAGCTGGTGCGCTGGCTGAAACGCGAGCATCCGATCAAAGCCAAAATGTTGCCGACCGAATGGCTGGGCGAGCACAGCGCCGAGCTGGTGGCAAACGCAGTCGATTCACTGCTGGATGATGTGGCGCTGGATCAGGGGCATGAGCTACGCCTCGGCTTCAATCGGGCGGTCGACAAACTGATCGTTAAACTGCAGAACGACCCGGAAATGGCAGAGCGTGCCGAGGAGATTAAAGGCTGGCTGAAAGAAGATGCCTCATTCAACCGCTACATTGGCGAGCTGTGGAATGATATGCGCAACTGGCTCAAAGCGGATCTCAGCAGCGATGATTCACGGGTGCAGGAGAAAGTGCGCGGTGCAGCATTGTGGCTGGGCGAAACCCTGGCGGCCGACCCGGCGCTGCGTGACTCGATGAATCAGCATCTGGAACAGGCCGCACGCAGCGTTGCGCCAGAGTTTGCTGGCTTCCTGACGCGCCATATCAGCGACACCGTGAAGAGCTGGGATGCACGCGACATGTCGCAGCAGATCGAACTTAATATCGGCAAAGATCTGCAGTTTATCCGCATCAACGGCACGCTGGTTGGCGGCACCATCGGGCTGATTCTCTACCTGTTGTCGCAGCTGCCTCAGTTACTCCCGCTGCTGAGCCGATAACCGCCTGGTTTAACCGGATTGGGGTGGATAGAGGCCAAACTCGGTGATAATGGCGCTAACAAAGCTGCGGATTTTCACCGTCTGGCGGCGGCCCGCCGGGATCAGCACATGCATGGGTCGTGCTGGCCCGGCATAATCGGGCAGCACCTGGACCAGCCGCCCCTGTCTGATCTCTTCAGAGAGAATGGAGGCCGGCCCCAGGGTAATGCCATAACCCTCCAGCGCCGCATGCAGGAGCGCTTTCCAGTCATTCGATCGCATGCGCCCCTGCGGATGTACCTCTTCAACCTTACCGGCCTGGCTGAATACCCAGCGGCAGGGTTTTGATGGCGACCAGATGCCATAAACGAGACAGGCGTGGTTCACCAGCTCCGCTGGCGTGGCGGGCACACCGTGCCGCGCCAGATAGGCTGGCGACGCGCAGGCTATCAGCCGGTAGGGCTGCAGTGGATGGGCAATGATCGAACTGTCCGCCAGCGCACCAATCCGGATCACCACCTCATAACCCTCTTCAAACGGATCGACCAGCCGATCGCTGAGTTCAAGATCGACCTGCGTTTCCGGAAACCGGTCAAGATAGCGGGTCACAAACGGCGCCAGGCTAAAAGAACCAAACGTGACCGGGGCGCTGACCTTCAGCGTACCGGACGGCCGCTGCTGCATATCCAGCGCGATCGCATCCGCTTCCTGCACCTCTGCCAGCACGATTTTGCAGCGTTCGAAATAGTTGCGGCCCACATCCGTCAGACTTTGTCGTCGGGTGGTGCGATGCAGAAGCAGCGTACCGAGATGCATCTCCAGCATGGCGATATGCTTCGCCACCATCTGCGGTGAGATTTGCAAATGCCCGGCTGCGGCAGCAAACGAGCCCGATTCCGCGACGGTAACAAACACGTTCATGCTGGTGAGCCGATCCATGATTCCCTCCTGTTTGTTGTTTATATTGCGTCTGTTTGTCGATTTATTCACCTCCTGTTTTTAATTAAGGTCAGTGCGTGAAACTCATCGAGGAGAAACGTATGAAAATAGGCATTATTGGCGCAGGCTTTGTTGGCCGGGCGATTGCAAAACTGGCGATTCAGGCGGGACATCAGGTGATGCTCAGCAACTCGCGTGATCCACGAACGCTGTTCAGCCTGAAACCGATGATTGGCTGTGAAACCGGCACCGCCACCGAGGCCGCAGAGTTCGGCGACGTGGTGGTGGTTGCCGTGCCGCTCACGGCAACGGAACAACTTCCGGCCACAGGATTGCGGGGAAAAATCGTGCTTGATGCGGTTAATTACTATCCCGACCGCGATGGCGAAATTGAAGAGCTGCTCAATGGCCGCATCAGCACCAGTGAACGGCTTGCCCGCCTGCTTCCTGACAGCCGCATCACCAAGGCATTCAATGCCATCCGCATGACCGATCTTGAAACGCAGGGCCTGCCGCCGGGCGATGCCAACCGGCAGGCGTTACCGCTGGCGGCAGATGATAGCGAAGGGAAAGCGACCGCCACGGCATTATATGAAGCCTTTGGATTTGATGCGGTGGATGCGGGATCGTTAGCGGAAGGCTGGCGTTTCGAGCGTGGAACGCCCGCCTATTGCGTAGCCCTGAACAGAGAGCAACTTATCAGGACACTGAAAGAGACGACCCGGCACTCCGCATAAACAGGGCATTAGCGCAGAATAAAGCCGCTGAAACCGTCGCTGGAACCGCCTCTTCCAGACGGATACCAAACGTAAAGCGATGGGAGCCTGCCCTGAGCCTGAACACCGGTCACAAAAAAGGCCGCTTGCGCGGCCTTTTCTTTTACTGCATTTACTGCGCTTAGCGCCGCTTAATCAACATAAACATACTGATAGCGAAGAACGCAAAACTCGGCAGAATCGCCCCCAGAATCGGCGGCAGACCGTAAACCAGACTCAGCGGACCGAAAATCTGGTCCAGCACGTAGAACAGGAAGCCAAAGCTGATACCGGTTACGACACGCACACCCATCGACACGCTACGCAGCGGACCAAAGATAAACGACAGCGCCATCAGCATCATCACCGCCACCGACAACGGCTGGAAGATTTTGCTCCACATATTCAGCTGATAACGTCCCGATTCCTGGCCGCTCTGCTTCAGATATTTGCTGTAGCTATGCAGACCGCGAATCGATAACGCGTCCGGATCCAGCGCAACCACACCCAGCTTGTCCGGCGTCAGATTGGTTTTCCACTCGCCACTCAGGCTCTGTGAACCGGTAATCTGCTTCGGATCGGTGAGATTAGACTCATCAACCTGCGACAGTATCCAGCGCTTCTTAGCCGCATCCCAGGTCGCCGTCGCCGCGTAACGCACACTCTGCAGACGACGCTGATCGTTAAAGCTGTAGATGCTCACGCCATCAATTTCGTTGTCGCCTTTAATGCGCTCGATAAAGATAAAGCTATTGCCATCTTTCGCCCAAAGACCGTTCTGCGTCGAGACCAGTGCGCCACCGTAAAGCTGCTGCGCCCGGTAATTACGCGCCATCTGCTCGCCCGACGGCGCAACAAACTCGCCAATCGCCATGGTCAGCAACACCAGCGGAATCGCCGTTTTCATCACTGACAGCGCAACCTGCATGCGGGTAAAGCCCGCCGCCTGCATCACCACCAGTTCACTGCGCTGCGCCAGCGCGCCCAGTCCCAGCAGTGCACCCAACAGAGCCGCCATCGGGAAGAAAATCTCAATATCTTTGGGTACGCTCAGCAGGGTGTAGTAACCGGCGCTCAGCGCGTTGTAGCTGCCCTGGCCGGTCTTGCGCAGCTGATCGACGAACTTGATGATGCCGGAAAGCGACACCAGCATGAACAGCGTCAGCATGATGGTATTGAAAATGGTTTTACCGATATAGCGGTCAAGTACGCGAAACATCAGACCGACCCTCCGCGGGTAAAGCGGGCGCGAATCCGACGCATCGGCACCGTATCCCACAGGTTAAGGAGCACCGCCAGCACCAGATAGCTGATATTTACAACCCACATCCAGAGCGCCGGATCGAGCCGCCCTTTCGCGCCGCTCGACTTCAGCGAACTCTGCAACAGGAAGAAAATCAGATAGAGCAGCATGGCGGGCAGCATCGACAGCACACGCCCCTGACGTGGGTTCACCACGCTGAGCGGTACCACCATCAGCGCCATCACCAGCACCGCAAACACCAGCGTCAGACGCCAGTGCAGCTCGGCCTGAAACTCAGGTGTCTTGTTTGCGAACAGGTCAGTCAGACTTGCCTGTTCTGCATCGTTAGGATCGAGCGTTGCCGCTTTATAGCCTACGATGGCCTGATAATTGGTGAAGTCGGTGATACGGAAATCACGCAGCAGAGCGGTGCCCTCAAAACGGGTGCCTTTATCCAGCGTCACCACCTGCGAGCCATCTTTATGCTGCTCCATGTGACCGCTGTCAGCCAGCACCACTGAAGGACGCGCGTTGCCCTTTGGCCGTAACTGCGCCAGGAACACGTTACCAAAGTTGTTGCCCTTCACATCCTCGACAAACAGCACGGCGCTGCCGTCGCTGGAGGTCTGGAACTGCCCGGCGGCCATTGCCGCCGCGCCCGGGTTCGCTTTGGCGTTCTGCGTCACCTCATCCTGATAGCGGGATGACCACGGCCCCAGCCAGATGACGTTCACGGCCGCCACTATCGAGGTAAACAGCATCAGAACCATCGCCGCTTTCACCAGGACGGCCTTACTCAGGCCGCAGGCGTGCATCACGGTAATTTCACTTTCCGTGTAGAGCCGCCCCAGCGTCATCAGGATCGCCAGAAACAGACTTAAGGGCAGTATAAGTTGTGCCATTTGAGGCACACCGAGTCCTAACAAGGTCAGAACGAGGTTTGTCGGCACTTCGCCATCCACCGCGGCACCCAGGATCCTGACTAACTTCTGACAAAAGAAGATGAGTAGCAGGATAAACAGGATAGCCAGCTGGCTTTTGAGCGTTTCCCGAACCAGATATCTAATGATGATCACGCTTAGTACGCCTGTGAAAACTTGTCTTTTTGCAGGAAAATCGCTAGTTTCAACGCTTATCAGCCATTTTTCTTCATCAATGGCCGTCGCCGTAGCTAAATTTGTATGAAAAACGCGTCCGGGTGGTGAAAAAACAACATCTTGTCACCCTGATTCATTATGACCTCCAGCAGCAGAATGTCATGCTGCGACGATGAATAAATGGGTCATGAGCGCGCTACATTCTAGCGGCAGCAGCGGCCGTTGTCTTTAAGATTCAGGAGAGTGCATGGAGTTCAGTGTAAAAAGCGGAAGCCCGGAAAAACAGCGCAGTGCCTGCATTGTCGTTGGCGTTTTCGAACCGCGTCGTCTGTCACCGATTGCCGAGCAGCTGGATAAAATCAGCGACGGCTACATCAGCGCCCTGCTGCGCCGCGGCGAGCTGGAAGGAAAAGTGGGCCAGACACTGCTGCTGCATCATGTGCCAAATATCCTGTCCGAGCGTATTCTGCTGATTGGCTGCGGTAAAGAGCGTGAGCTGGATGAACGCCAGTACAAGCAGGTCATTCAGAAAACCATTAACACGCTCAACGACACCGGCTCAATGGAAGCGGTCTGCTTCCTGACCGAACTGCATGTCAAAGGCCGTAACACCTACTGGAAAGTGCGTCAGGCAGTAGAGACCTCTAAAGAGGCGCTCTACAACTTTGACCAGCTGAAAAGTAACAAAGCGGAGCCACGTCGTCCGCTGCGCAAGCTGGTCTTTAACGTGCCGACCCGCCGTGAACTCACCAGCGGCGAACGGGCGATCCAGCATGGATTAGCGGTCGCGGCCGGTATGAAAGCGGCTAAAGATCTCGGCAACATGCCACCTAATATCTGTAACGCCGCCTATCTGGCGTCACAGGCGCGTCAGCTGGCGGATGCCTTCAGCAAAAATGTCACCACCCGCGTCATTGGTGAACAGCAGATGAAAGAGCTGGGCATGAACGCCTATCTCGCGGTCGGGGCCGGTTCGCAAAACGAATCGCTGATGTCGGTAATTGAGTACAAAGGCAATCCGGATGCGGAAGCACGTCCGATTGTGCTGGTGGGTAAAGGGCTGACCTTTGACTCCGGCGGCATCTCCATCAAGCCTGCCGACAGCATGGACGAAATGAAGTATGACATGTGCGGCGCGGCCGCCGTCTATGGCGTGATGCGTATGGTGGCAGAGCTGAATCTGCCACTGAACGTGGTCGGCGTGCTGGCAGGCTGTGAAAACATGCCGGATGGCCGGTCGATGCGTCCGGGCGATGTGCTGACCACCATGTCCGGCCAGACGGTTGAGGTGCTGAACACCGACGCCGAAGGTCGCCTGGTCCTGTGCGATGCGCTGACCTACGTCGAACGTTTCGATCCGGAAGTGGTGATTGACGTGGCGACGCTGACCGGTGCCTGCGTGATTGCGCTGGGTCATCACATCAGCGGCCTGCTGTCGAACCACAATCCGCTGGCGCATGAGCTGATCAGCGCCTCGGAGCAGTCGGGCGATCGCGCCTGGCGTCTGCCGATGGCGGATGAGTTCCAGGAGCAGCTGGAGTCCAACTTTGCCGATATGGCGAACATTGGTGGCCGTCCCGGCGGCGCGATTACCGCCGCCTGCTTCCTGGCACGCTTTGCCCGCAAATATAACTGGGCACACCTGGATATCGCCGGTACCGCCTGGCGCTCCGGCAAGGCCAAAGGCGCCACCGGACGTCCGGTGCCGATGCTATCGCAATTTCTGTTGAATCGGGCAGGATTGAACGGCGACGATTAAGCGCCCTCTTTTCTGACAGCAAGGGCGGATATCATTCCGCCCTTGATCTTCTGATGAGCAAACCGATGAAAAACGCAACCTTCTACGTGCTGGAAACCGATGCAACGAGCGATGGCCTTAGCGCCGTTGAAGCGCTGGTGTGCAATCTGGCGGAAACACGCTGGCGGGCCGGAAAGCGGGTGTTGATCGCCTGCGAAGATGAACAGCAAGCCATTCGTCTCGACGAAGCGCTGTGGCAACGACCGGCAAACGCCTTTGTGCCACACAACCTGGCGGGTGAAGGCCCGCGCTACGGTGCGCCGGTTGAGCTGGCCTGGCCACAGCGTCGCGGCAGTTCACCGCGCGACCTGCTGATTAGCCTGCTGCCCCACTTCGCAGATTTTGCTACTGCTTTCCATGAAGTGATAGACTTCGTTCCTTACGAAGACACGCTCAAACAACTGGCGCGCGACCGCTATAAAGCGTATCGCAGCGTTGGATTCCAATTGAATACGGCAGCGCCACCACAGCCGCAAACGACATAGCAGAAATGGAAAAGACATATAACCCGCAAGATATCGAGCAGCCGCTTTACGAGCATTGGGAAAAGCAGGGCTACTTCAAACCGAATGGCGATACCAGCCAGGAAAGCTTTTGCATCATGATCCCGCCGCCGAACGTCACCGGTAGCTTGCACATGGGTCACGCCTTCCAGCAAACCATCATGGACACCATGATCCGTTACCAGCGCATGCAGGGGAAAAATACCCTGTGGCAGGCGGGTACGGACCACGCGGGCATCGCCACGCAAATGGTGGTTGAGCGCAAAATTGCGGCTGAAGAGGGCAAAACGCGCCAGGACTATGGCCGTGATGCGTTCATCGACAAAATCTGGCAGTGGAAAGCAGAATCCGGCGGCACCATTACCCGCCAGATGCGCCGTCTGGGCAACTCCGTCGACTGGGAGCGCGAGCGCTTCACCATGGACGATGGCCTTTCCAACGCCGTGAAAGAGGTGTTTGTTCGCCTCTATAAAGAGAACCTGATCTACCGTGGCAAACGCCTGGTGAACTGGGATCCAAAACTGCGTACCGCAATCTCCGACCTGGAAGTGGAAAACCGCGAGAGCAAAGGCTCGATGTGGCATATCCGCTATCCACTGGCTGACGGCGCAAAAACCGCCGACGGCAAAGATTACCTGGTGGTCGCCACCACCCGTCCGGAAACCCTGCTGGGTGATACCGGCGTCGCCGTTAACCCGGAAGATCCACGTTACAAAGATCTGATCGGCAAATTTGTGATGCTGCCGCTGGTTGGCCGCCTGATCCCTATCGTTGGCGACGAACATGCCGACATGGAAAAAGGCACCGGCTGCGTCAAGATCACCCCGGCGCATGACTTCAACGACTATGAAGTCGGCCGTCGTCACAAACTGCCAATGATCAACATCCTGACCTTCGACGGCGATATCCGCGACCGTGCTCAGGTGTATGACACCAATGGCGAAGCCAGCGATGCCTGTTCCGATGAGATCCCGGCGGCTTTCCAGAACATGGAACGCTTTGCGGCGCGCAAAGCGATTGTTGCCGCTGTCGATGAACTCGGCCTGCTTGAAGAGATCAAACCCCACGATCTGACCGTGCCTTACGGCGACCGTGGCGGCGTGGTTATCGAGCCGATGCTGACTGACCAGTGGTATGTGCGTACCGCACCGCTGGCGAAAGTCGCGGTTGAAGCCGTTGAAAACGGCGACATCCAGTTTGTACCGAAGCAGTACGAAAACATGTATTTCTCCTGGATGCGCGATATTCAGGACTGGTGTATCTCCCGTCAGCTCTGGTGGGGTCACCGCATCCCGGCGTGGTATGACGACAACGGTAACGTCTACGTCGGCCGCACCGAAGACGAAGTGCGCGCCGAGAATAACCTGGCCGCCGATGTGGCGCTGCGTCAGGATGATGACGTGCTGGATACCTGGTTCTCCTCAGGTCTGTGGACCTTCTCCACCCTGGGCTGGCCGGAAAACACCGAAGCGCTGCGTACTTTCCATCCGACCAGTGTGCTGGTCAGCGGCTTCGACATCATCTTCTTCTGGATTGCCCGCATGATCATGCTGACCATGCACTTCATCAAAGATGAAAACGGCAAACCACAGGTACCGTTTAAAACCGTCTACATGACCGGTCTGATCCGTGATGAAGAAGGTCAGAAGATGTCGAAATCCAAGGGCAACGTGATTGACCCGCTGGATATGGTCGACGGCATTTCACTGGAAGCGCTGCTGGAAAAACGCACCGGCAACATGATGCAGCCACAGCTGGCGGAGAAAATCCGCAAACGTACCGAGAAGCAGTTCCCGGACGGCATCGAGCCATCAGGCACCGATGCGCTGCGTTTCACCCTGGCGGCGCTGGCCTCTACCGGTCGCGACATCAACTGGGACATGAAGCGACTGGAAGGCTATCGCAACTTCTGTAACAAGCTGTGGAACGCCAGCCGCTTTGTGCTGATGAACACCGAAGAGCAGGATTGCGGACAGAATGGCGGCGAAATGACGCTGTCGCTGGCAGATCGCTGGATCCTGACCGAGTTCAACAACACGGTGAAAGCGTACCGTGAAGCGCTGGATAGCTACCGTTTCGATATCGCGGCTAACCTGCTGTATGACTTCACCTGGAACCAGTTCTGCGACTGGTATCTGGAGCTGACCAAGCCGGTCATGAACAGCGGCAGTGAATCTGAACTGCGTGGCACCCGTCATACGCTGGTTCACGTGCTGGAAGCGCTGCTGCGTCTGGCGCATCCGATCATTCCGTTTATCACTGAAACCATCTGGCAGCGCGTGAAGGGGCTGAAAAATATCAGCGACGACACCATCATGCTGCAGCCTTTCCCGCAGTACGATGCGGCGAAAGAAGATGCCGAAGCGAAAGCGGACATTGAGTGGATGAAACAGGCGATCGTGGCGGTGCGTAATATCCGTGCCGAGATGAATATCGCACTGAGCAAGCCGCTGGATGTGCTGCTGCGTGACTGCTCGCCTGCGGCACTGCGTCGCGTTGAAGCTAACCGCAACTTCCTGTCGCGCCTGGCGCGTCTGGAAAGCCTGACCATTCTGCCTGCGGGCGAGAAAGGTCCGGTGTCGGTGACCAAACTGGTCGAAGGCGCAGAGCTGCTGATCCCGATGGCGGATCTGGTGGATAAAACCGCCGAGCTGGAGCGTCTGGCGAAAGAGCTGGTTAAGCTGGATGTGGAAATCGAGAAGATCGAGACCAAGCTGGCGAACGAAGGCTTTGTTTCGCGCGCCCCGGAAGCGGTGGTGGCGAAAGAGCGCGAACGCGTAGCGGACCTGCAACAATCAAAAACAAAACTGATTGAACAGCAGGCGGTCATTGCGGCATTGTAAGCGTCTTAGCTGACAGCTTATTCATAAAGCCGGGCTTGCCCGGCTTTTTTATTGACCTCGTACAAATCCGGAAGAGATGATGACGACCAGCGCCACCCCGCTTATTGACCTCCAGGTGCGGCCGATTACTGCCGCCGATAATCCGCATATCGCCCAGGTGATCCGCGACGTTTCCGCGGAGTTCGGCCTGACGGCTGACAAGGGCTACACCGTTTCCGATCCGCAGCTCGACCAGCTGTTTGAGCTCTACAGTGCCGAACAGAGCGCCTACTGGATTGTTGAGTATCAGGGCAAGGTGGTCGGCGGCGGCGGTGTTGCGCCGCTCGCCTGTAGCGCGCCCGATATCTGCGAACTGCAAAAGATGTACTTTCTGCCGGAGGTGCGCGGTCAGGGTCTGGCTCGCGAACTGGCGCTGCGGGCGATAGAACATGCACGCAGCCACGGCTTCCGTCGCTGCTATCTGGAAACCACCGCCAGCCTGACGCGGGCCATTAAACTTTATGAGTCACTCGGCTTTGAGCATATCGACAGCGCGATGGGCTGCACAGGCCATGTCGATTGCGAAGTGCGTATGTTGCGGAAGTTATAAGCCGCGCTCTACGTAACTCATATCGTTGATGGATTCAATCACGAACTCTCCGCTGTCGGTATAGCGCAGCCGGGTCACGCTCGCATTGTCCAGCGTCTGGTTTAACGACGTATCGCCAAGCGCCTGCAGTAGCGCTGTAATCGCCAGGCCATGCGTGACCACCAGAACGTTACCGCCGCCCTGCTGCCGGGCCTGCTGCGCTATCTCAGTCAGGCTATCGACCATTCGCTTCGCAACCTGCTGATAGCTTTCGGCCATGCCTGCTGATTTAATGCCTCTCAGTGCCGGCGTGCCTGACGCTTCCGCCTGCCGGATAGCGTCTATGATCCTGTCGACATGAACCTTGCCTTTGCCATAGGCCTCCATTAGCGCCGTATCGGATGCAAATCCCAACTGATGGGCGGCATCGTTCAACATATGATTATTCAGATCGCCCTCATACAGGCCAAAGCCCACTTCCCGCAATTCCCGGCGTTCGTTCAGCGGCAGCGGCGTTTTCCATGCCTGCATCACAAGCTGCGCGGTTTCTCTCGCTCTGCCAGCATCGCTGGACCAGACGGCGATAAACGGGATCGTCTGCAGACCGCGTCCCAGCTTTTGCGCCACCTCTACCCCCGCTGGCGTTAGCGGAGTATCTGCCCATCCCTGCGCGCGATGCACCGTGTTGAACATCGTTTTACCATGCCGCGTAACGTAGAGAGTGACATCGGCGGCAAAGGCTTCGCCTGCGACAGCCCCAACCACAATAAGAATCAGCAACGCTTTAAAAATTCTTTTCATCGTATTTTCCTTATCTGAACAGGTTTAATTTATACTCAACCGCGATCTCGGCAGAAAGGCTGGGAGAACGCATATATTTCCCTTGCGCATTAAAAACCGGCGTTTCTTTATTATTCTTATATGACCAGCCATAACCGAATAGCGTAAAGACCGATAAATCCTTCAGGACCGGATGGGGTTCGATGAAGCGATTTATGAGCGCAACTTCCCCCGAACGTATACGCGTATTACGGTAATTAAACTGTCCATAGTTAATCTGAAACCCGCTAAAAATGCCTTTTGAAATTTCAAATTCCGTCTGCGACACCAGCGCCAGTTCTTTATCACGGGTATAATCTTTTCCGGCAGAGGTCAGGGCGTTGAAACGTCCACGGGTATTTTTTGTCAGCGGGCGCACATAATATCCCACCGCATTATGTTTGGGCGCCGAAGTCCAGGCGGCAGCGAATTTCTGTGTCCATCTGTCGTTAATCCAGTCTGCTTCACCGACATAGTGCCACGCGTGGTTATCGAACGATCTTTTGCTGGCCGCCATGCTTTTATAATTTTCCAGCCCCTGACTGCCATAAATTTGAGAGGACAAGCGCCAGTCCGGCGAGAGCGAGTAATTCGCTTCGATAACATGACGCCGCTGGTAGGCTTCCGCTTCGCCAAATGCGTAGGCGAGACGTCCGCGATCACCGGTATAGCTCAGTGCGCCGGTATAGATCGCATTAATTTTTCGTCGGTCCTGGGTTTGCAGGGCAAGACTCTCCGGCGAGTCGTGGCGAAGCGTTTTGGTCACGTAAGCCAAATCCAGCCGTATCTTCTGCACGTTCAGCGCGCCGCTATAGCCTGAGTAACTGTTGCGTGACAAGCGGTCCGTGGTGGTCAGCACGCCGATGTTTTTTAACTCCTGCCAGCCCGCTTTTCCTTTAAATCCCGCATTCGCGTCCCCCAGCTTCACTTTCAGATAGCGTTCACCAAACTTGCTGAAGCCGTGCGCGTCAGCTTTTTGCTGATGACCGCCGCTGTCGTAAAGCAGGTCGCGCGTGGCAAAGTAGTCGCTGGCTCCCAGCCTGATCGCTCGGGTATAAGTTGCATCGAAACCCAGCCAGTCCCACTGATAGCCGGAACGAAAATTCAGGCTTGCCGCCTGCCCCCAGGCATTATGAACAGCGGCAGGCTGCGCTTCATTTTCCTTGAGATACTTCCAGTGATTACGCAGTCTGAGATCGAGTTGCGAATCACGCAGGAAAGCATTGTCAGAGAACGATAATGCGTCGGAAAAGTCAGCCCATGCGCCAGATGGCTGCAAAAACAGTAAAATAAATAACGGAATACCGCGCTTTCCCCTCATGTTAATGACTCCTTCCATTAAATGCTTATCAGCAAAACTGGACGCCAAAAAAAAGTCGCTGATTCTTTTCCCCGGCTATAGCCGATGCAAAAAAAAACCTGATTCACAACCCTCTCTGGCAAAGAGGCGTTATGAATCAGGTTTTGCTTAAAAAATAACAATCCTAATCCGGCAAGAGCACTATAGTTATTCCGCAAAGAAAAAACAGAAGAGATAAAATATTTTGTGAGGGGTCACTCAAATTATATTTTTCGGAGGTAACGCGTTCATATTAGATTAACAGTTAATACTTATCTTTTTATTATTAATAAAATCAACCCGGTTCAATATAAAAAATAAACGGCCATCGTAAGAGCGCCGTTTACTCTAATCAGAACGCCGGTACGCCGCTGTGAAAGCGTAATTCGTTGTCGGGTTCGCTAATTAACCGCCCTTCTGTTGCCCCAATCACCTGCACCCGCGGCGTGATATCTCTGGTGGCAATCTGCGCCGCCAGGGTTAAATAGTCCTGATAATGCCGCGCCTCTGAGCGCAACAGCGACAGATAGAACTTCGCCAGTTCGTCATCAAGATAAGGTGCCAGACTGGCGAAACGCTCGCAGGAGCGCGCCTCGATGTAAGCGCCGCATATCAGCTTATCCACCAGCGTTTCCGGTTCATGGGTGGTGACTTCGCGCAGCAGCGATTTGGCATAGCGGCTGGAGGTGATCTTCTGATAGACCAGCCCGCGCGACTGCATAATTTCCCACACCTGATAGAAGTGATGCAGCTCCTCTTTAATCAGCAGCACCATCTTCTCCACCAGCTCATCCGCCCACGGCAGCGCATTGCGCACGATGATACGTTTTGTCAGGTTCTTATGGGCGTTGATAAAGTCGCTGTCGCCATCTTCGCGGAAGATAAAATCTTCATAAGGTTTCAGCCACGCCAGAATGGCGTCGCCACTGGGTTTGTCGGCAACATATTTGCGGATCAACCACACCGCGGTCTGCGCGGCTTTCAGTTCGCACACCAGATGGTCGGTTAACAGCAGGGTCAGATTTTCCGGCTTGCGCGCCTCATCAATCCAGGCCTGTGGCGTGCGGCAGTGCAGAAACTGATAGATAGGTTCAAGTAAGGGTGCGTAGTTCATGATGTTAAAACAGGTGGCAGGGGTGACAGGCGGAGAACTCTCCGCCCCGGCTACTTAGTGGCGAATACCATCATCATCTTCATCTTCGATGGCGTCGTCATCTTCATCTTCGGCATCGGGATCTTCAAAATAGGTGCCCCAGCCGTCGTAATCGACGTTGTACTTACCAATCAGGTTCACCAGCTGCTCAACCTGCACATCGATCAGTTCAGGCTTCAGGGCGGATTCGCTGATGATGTCGACGCACATCACGGTGGTGCCATCTTCCAGCTCCAGCTCTTCCGGCTCGGTCACTTCATAACCCAGCTTGAACGCATCAACGGCCGCTTTTTCCAGCGAATCAAAATTATTGCATGAGAGATGGTGCTCGATGGTATAGAGCGCATCAGGATCGCTGCCATCCTCCAGCAGCTCTTCAATAATCTGCCGCGTCTCTTCCTGCTGCTCTTCCAGTAATGCTTCATATGCCATGACGATATCCTCTCTGAGTTCGGCAATAATCAATTATTTTCCCATACTGCCCGTCGCGCCACTACACAAAACGAAAAGTTTATTAGCCCTGCACTTGAAAATGCATATTCATACGGTTAGATTGAATTTTAATTCACTTTAATGATTACCGGAGTGTTGTATGAGTCAGCTGTATCAGCGCCATTTCCTCAGGCTTCTGGATTTTACGCCCGCCGAGATTGATCACCTGCTTACCCTTTCCGCTGAATTGAAACGGGCGAAAAAAAGTGCCCAGGAAGTGCAGCATCTGAAAGGTAAAAACATCGCGCTCATCTTCGAAAAAGACTCGACCCGTACCCGATGCTCTTTCGAAGTTGCCGCTTACGATCAGGGTGCAAACGTCACCTATCTTGGCCCGAGTGGCAGCCAGATCGGCCATAAAGAGTCGATGCGCGACACCGCGCGGGTGCTGGGCCGGATGTATGATGGCATTCAGTATCGCGGTTACGGTCAGGAACTGGTGGAAACGCTGGCGGAACATGCCGGTGTGCCGGTGTGGAACGGCCTGACCACCGAGTTTCATCCGACCCAGCTGCTGGCCGATCTGCTGACCATGCAGGAGCATCTGCCGGGCAAAAAACTCAGCGAGATGACGCTGGTTTATGTAGGTGATGCGCGCAACAACATGGGCAACACCATGCTGGAAGCCGCCGCACAGGTGGGGCTGGATCTGCGTCTGGTGGCACCAAAGAGCTGCTGGCCAGAGGAGCAACTGGTGGCGCAGTGCCGCGCAGCCGCGCAGCAGACCGGCGGGAAAATTACCCTCACCGAACATATTGCCGACGGCGTGAAAGGCGCTGACTTTATCTACACCGATGTCTGGGTGTCGATGGGCGAAGCCAAAGCGGTGTGGGCCGAGCGTATCGCGCTGCTGCGTGACTATCAGGTGAACCGGGCGATGCTCGATCTGACCGGCAACCCGCAGGTTAAATTTCTGCACTGTCTGCCCGCCTTCCACGACGATCAGACCACGCTGGGCCAGCAGATGGCGGAACAGTACGATCTGCCCAACGGCATGGAAGTGAGCAACGAGGTGTTCGAATCACCACACAGCATTGTGTTCGACCAGGCTGAGAACCGGATGCACACGATTAAAGCGGTAATGGTGGCCACGCTGGGCCAGCGCTGACCGACCAGCATCGTGCGGCTGAGGACGCTGAGTTGCGTCTGCTCATACCGGCCTATTCATCCGCCTGATCTGGCCTGGCCTCCGATCGGCCAGGCAGGCGCAAACGTTTTCCTCTTGCTGACCCACCGCGAACGGGTATAATGCGGCCCAATTTGCCGGAGGAAATATGCTACAGCACAGCGGACAACTTGACGCTCAATCACGCCTGACCGCAGGCGGTGCTACTGTTTCTTTCGGTCATCGACCCGATCTTAAAAAAGCCCCTTAAGCAGGGGCTTTTTTTTGTCCGCAATCCGGCCGCGCAGAGGAGACAGCTATGGCTAACCCGCTATATCGCAAGCACATTATTTCAATCAACGACCTCAGTCGTGAAGAGCTGGAACTGGCGCTACACACCGCCGCGAAGCTTAAAGCCCATCCGCAGCCGGAACTGCTGAAGCACAAGGTTATCGCCAGCTGCTTCTTTGAGGCGTCTACCCGTACCCGCCTGTCGTTTGAAACCGCCATTCATCGCCTCGGCGCGTCAGCGGTGGGCTTTGCTGACGGCAGTAATACGTCGCTGGGCAAAAAAGGCGAAACCCTGGCCGACACCATTTCAGTGATCAGCACCTACGTCGATGCGATCGTGATGCGTCACCCGCAGGAAGGCGCGGCGCGGCTGGCGACCGAGTTCTCCGGCGGCATCCCGATTCTCAACGCCGGTGACGGCGCGAACCAGCATCCGACCCAGACGCTGCTTGATCTCTTCACCATTCAGGAGACGCAGAGCCGTCTTAATCAGCTGAATGTGGCGATGGTCGGCGACCTGAAGTATGGCCGCACCGTCCACTCCCTGACCCAGGCGCTGGCGAAGTTTGACGGCAACCGCTTCTTCTTTATCGCGCCCGATGCGCTGGCGATGCCGGCCTATATCACCGATATGCTGGATGAGAAGAATATCAGCTGGTCACGTCACGACAGCTTTGAAGAGGTGATGCCGCAGCTCGATATCCTCTACATGACGCGGGTGCAGAAAGAGCGGCTCGATCCGTCAGAATATGCCAACGTCAAAGCGCAGTTCATTCTGCGCGCTGCCGATCTCGCTACAGCGCGCGACAATATGAAGGTGCTGCACCCGCTGCCGCGCATCGACGAAATCACCACCGATGTCGATAAAACCCCGTATGCCTGGTATTTCCAGCAGGCGGGTAACGGCATCTATGCGCGCCAGGCTCTGCTGGCACTGGTTTTAAACAGCGAACTCGCCCTGTAAGGAGATACCCCCATGACGCAGGACAACAAACTGCAGGTCGAAGCGATCAAACGCGGTACGGTCATCGACCATATTCCGGCCCAGATCGGCTTTAAATTGCTCTCTCTGTTCCGGCTGACCGAAACCGATCAGCGGATTACCATTGGCCTGAATCTGCCCTCAGGCGAGATGGGCCGCAAAGATCTGATCAAGATTGAGAATACCTTTCTCACCGACGATCAGGTCAATCAGCTGGCGGTCTATGCGCCCCATGCTACGGTCAACCGCATCGACGACTATGAAGTGGTCGCGAAGATCGCCCCGACGCTGCCGGACCACGTTGAACGGGTGCTGACCTGCCCCAACAGCAACTGCATCAGCCGCAGCGAGCCGGTCTTCTCCAGCTTTGCCGTGAAGCAGCGCACCGACGATGTGCATCTGAAGTGCAAATATTGCGAAAAAGAGTTCGCCCGCCATGTGGTGCTGGGTCACTGGTAATCGCCCTGCCCGACCTTATAATGGGCAACACCGGCGGCATCGCCGCCTGACGACGTAATCAAAGGAGCAATGATGTCTCGTGAAATCAGTACTGAAAAAGCCCCTGCCGCTATCGGCCCCTATGTTCAGGGTGTCGATCTGGGCAGCATGATCATCACCTCTGGCCAGATCCCGGTGGATCCGGCGACCGGCCAGGTGGCGGATGACGTTGCCGCACAGGCGCGTCAGTCACTGGAAAATGTGAAGGCGATTGTTGAAGCAGCGGGTCTGAAGGTCGGCGACATCGTGAAGACCACGGTGTTCGTAAAGGATTTAAATGACTTCGCCACGGTCAATGCGGCTTATGAGGCGTTTTTCACCGAGCATGAAGCGCACTTCCCGGCGCGTTCCTGTGTCGAAGTGGCGCGTCTGCCAAAAGATGTGAAGATCGAAATCGAAGCGATTGCCCTTCGTCGCTAATCTACGTTGTTAACATCTATTGTTAACGAGGGCGCCCGCCTCTCTCCGGCTATCCCGGAGAGAGGCGGTGAATCGCTTAACGCTTAGCCGGACGCCACAGCCACAGCAGCGCTATCGCCAGCGCAAACAGCACGCCAAAACCGACGCCCGTCGCCACCGCAGGTGCACCCGCCTTGATCGCCAGCGTATAGAGCCCCAGCATGATCAGCATGGCGCTGTTCTCACCCAGATTCTGCACCGCAATCGCATTACCTGAACCGACGCTCTCTTTGCCCCGCGCCTGCAGCAGTGCATTCAGCGGCACCACAAAGAAACCGCCCAGCGCGCCAATCAGCATCAGCACCAGATAGGCATTCAGCAGAGAATGCTGCAGCGCGAAGACGACGACCATCACACCAATCAGCACACCGGCTGGCATACAGCGACGCACCGTTTCAAGCGTCACCAGCTTCGCCGCCGCCGCCGCCCCAATCACAATCCCGATCGCCACCATGGCATTCAGGGTCGTTGGCGTGGTGTTGTCACTGATGCCCAGCGCCACCGGCACCCACAGCACCAGCAGAAAACGCAGCGTCACGCCTGCGCCCCAGAACAGGCTGGTGCCGAGCAGCGAGAAGCGCGTCTCCGCATCACGCCATAGCAGCGCGGCAGCACTGAAAAAACTGCGTACCATCATACCCAGCTGCCAGCTCTGACCAGGACGCGCCGCCTGCAGTTTCGGGATAAACAGGTTGGCCACCACGGCAATGCCGTAGGTCAGCGCACAGATCCCCAGCGCCGCCAGCAGATGCCAGTCAGCCAGCATCCCACCCGCCACTGAGCCGAGCAGAATGGCGGCGATGGTCGATCCCTCCATCAGCCCGTTGGCTTTCACCAGCTTCTCGCCGTGAGTGATCTCACCGAGGATGCCATATTTAGCCGGAGAGTAAGCGGCTGCGCCCGCGCCCACCAGGGTATATCCGAGGAAGGGGTTGAAGCCGAAACAGATCACCAGCGCGCCCAGCAGCTTCAGGCTGTTGGCGAGCATCATCACCCGCCCTTTTGCCATGCTGTCCGCGACCTGACCGACAAACGGTGCCAGCAGAATGTAGGCTGCGACAAAGAGCATCTGCAGCACCGGCTGACTCCAGTCGGGATAGAACTGGCTTTTCAGCACGGCCAGCGTGGCAAACAGCAGCGCGTTATCGCCGAAGGCCGAAAAGAACTGGGCGATAATCACGGCGATCATGCCGCGTGACATCAGCGGCGCATTACGATCAAGGCTCATGCCTGCTCCTCTTCCGCCATTTTTTTCAGCGTGACGTAATCGGGTTTACCGCTGCCCAGCTGCGGCAACTGTTTCATCACCCGGATATCACGCGGCAGCGCCAGTTCTGGCGCCCCCAGCTCGCGGGCCGCTTTCTGCAGGCTGTCGCGCGCCAGTTCAGCGTCGGTGGTGAACAGCACCAGCGCCTCACCACGCTGACCATCCGGGCGCAGCGAGGCGGCATGTTGTTTGTCCGGCGACGCTTTCAGAGCGATCTGCTCGACGATCTCCAGCGACACCATCTCACCGGCAATCTTCGCGAAGCGTTTGGCGCGCCCCTGAATCTGGCAGAAACCGCCGTCATCAAAGCTGACGATATCACCCGTGTCATACCAGCCCGCTTCCTGATTGCCTTCGCCATCGTCGGCGACCGGCACTTCCAGCACGCCTGGATTCTCAACCCGCAGATAGCCCTTCATCACGTTCGGTCCGCGCAGTTGCAGCCGTCCGCCCTGCTCAATGCCCGGCACCGACATCAGCCGCGAATCCATGCCCGGCAGAATGCGTCCGACGGTGTGCGCCTTCGCCGCCATCGGCACGTTAATCGCGACCACTGGCGCGCATTCGGTTACGCCGTAGCCTTCAAGAATGCGAATGCCATACTTCTCCATGTAGAGCTGACGGGTGTTCTCCTGCAGCTTCTCCGCCCCCGCCACCACATAGCGCAGGCGGGCAAAATCATAGGGCGCGGCAAAGCGCGCGTAGTTGCCGAGGAAGGTCGAGGTGCCAAACAGCACGGTGCAGTTGCGGTCATAGACCAGCTCCGGCACGATGCGATAGTGCAGCGGGCTGGGATAGAGGAACACCTGCGCGCCGGTCATCAGCGGCGTAAACAGCCCGACGGTCAGACCAAACGCATGGAACAGCGGCAGCGCCGACATAAAGCGGTCGCGCGGGGTGAAGTCGGCGATGGTGCGGATCTGTTCAACGTTCGCCAGCAGGCTTTTATGCGAATGCACCACCCCTTTAGGATTGCCTTCCGAGCCGGAGGTAAACAGTACCATCGCGGCGTCTTCCGGCTGCTGGGGCAGCTGTGCGCGATGCGGCATCAGCAGATGGGCGACGATCCACAGTTTGTCCTTACTGGTCACGGTATCTTTCAGATCTTCCAGATAGATCCACTGCACATCATCGAGCCCCTGTGGCAGATGCCACAGGTTGCCTTTGTCCAGGAACTGGCGCGACGTGAAGACCGTTTTGATCTGCGCGGCGGTCAGTGCCGCCCGCATGCCGTTCACGCCCGCCGTATAGTTGAGCATCGCCGGAACACGTCCGCGCAGGGATGCCCCGAAAATCGCCGCCGCCGTGACGGTGGTATTGGGCAGCAGCAGTCCTACCACTTCGCGCGGCTGGCTGTAGCGCTCCAGAATACGGCCCACGCCCAGCGCCTTCTTCAGCAGTCCGTTGTAGCTGTCGGGTTTGAAATTGACATCTTCGATGCAGCGCTTAAACGCGCCATAACGCGTACGCGCCGCCAGAAATGCCTCAAACAGGGTTTCACGCGGACGCACCGCCATGCGCGCTTCCATCATCACATGATGCAGATGCTCACCGGCCAGCACGCGCCGATCGCGCGCCCGTTTCGCCTCCGGCATCGGAATGCGGGTGGCGGGCAGAATCGTCAGGGTGATGCGCGGGAACAGGCGACGTTTAAACACGCCCGCCAGACGACCAAACGGCGTGTACTCTGCGCCTTCAATGCGCATCGGCACCACATTCGCGCCCGAACGCGCCGCGACAAAACCCGCCCCGCTGTAGATCTTCATCAGCGATCCGGTGACGGTAATACGTCCTTCCGGGAAGATCACCACCGGACGGCCACTGTCGATCAGCCTGACCAGCTGTTTGAGCGCCATGGGTTTGGTGGGATCGAGCGGTACATAGTCGATAAAGGGTTTAACCAGCCGCATAAACCAGCTTTCGCTGATGGTCGAATAGACCGCATAGACCGGCTTAATCGGCAAAAATAGCGCCAGCAATATGCCGTCGAGAAACGACATATGGTTCGGCGTGATCAATACCTTCTGCTTATGCAGTTCGGCGACGTCGCCACGCAGTTCGACCCGCCATAACAGGCGAAATATCAGGCGCAATAGTGTGAAAACCATGCCGGCTCCTTAGCATCGTGAAAATAGCCCCTCACGATGCAGGATTTGACGCGGTTCGACAACAGAATTATCGGTAACCTGACACCGCCTTCAGGGGGCCTGCCAGCCACCGCCGAGTGCGGCAATCAGCGCCACACTGCTGACCCACTGCGTGCTCTGCAGCGTCAGCAAACTCTGCTGCGCACTCAGGCGGCTGTTTTCGGTGGTCGCCACATCCAGATACGTAATCATGCCCGCCTCATACTGCAAACGCGTCACCCGCGCCGAGGTCTGCGCCGCGTCGGTGGCGCGCTGCTGCGCGGCGATCTCGCCCTGCAGCGTGTTCAGCTCCACCAGCTTATCTTCCACCTCCTGCATTGCGGTCAGCACCGTCTGACGATAGGTCGCAACGCTGGCATCCCAGCCCGCTCGTGCCTGATCGACCTGTGCTGCGGTCGCACCAAAATCCAGCAGCGTGCCGCTCAGCTCCGGCCCCAGCGACCAGACGCGATTCGGCAGCGAGAAGAGCGAATGCAGCACGGAAGAACTGACGCCACCGCTGGCGCTCAGGGTCAGGTCGGGATAGTAACCGGCCACCGCCACGCCCACCGCGGCATTGGCGGCGGCCATGTTATGTTCGGCGTAAGCAATGTCAGGACGGCGCTGCAACAGCTCGCCCGGCAGGGCTGCCGGAATCGCGGGCAGCCTTGCCGTCAGCGGCGCGACGGTCAGGCTGAATTCAGCGGGTGCTTTGCCGGCCAACAGCGCAATGGCGTGCTCCATCTGTGCGCGCTGCCACTGATAATCCTGCGCCGAGGCGCTGGCGCTCTCCAGCTGCAGTTGTGCCTGAGCCAGGGTCGCACGCGACGCGGTGCCCGCCTGATACTGGCTGGTAATCACTTTCAGGTAGCGCTGATAAGCATCAACGCTCTGCTGATAGAGCGCGATTTTCTGATCCATGATGCGCAGCTGGAAATAGTCCTGCGCCAGTTCAGACTGGGCGCTCAGGGTAATATTGGCCAGTTCCGCCGCGCTGGCCGAGGCGCTGGCGCGGTTCTCCTCCAGCGTGCGTCGCAGTTTGCCCCACAGATCCAGCTCCCAGCTGGCGCTCAGCTCCGCCTGATGGCTGCTGCTGGTGGTGCGAACGCTGCTGTCAGTCGCGTGGCTGCCGCTGCGCGTCGCGCTGCCGTCATAGCCCAGCGAGGGAAACAGCGCCGCGCGTGACTCACTCGCCAGCGCCTGTGCCTGCCGGTACTGCGCGGCATAATTCGCCACGTTCTGGTTCGAGATGCTCACCTGGTTCAGCAGGCCGCTCAGGGTGGCGTCGTGATAAACCGCCCACCATTCGCCTTTGCTTTGCGCATCAAGCGGCGTCGCCTGCTGCCAGCCTCTGGCCTCTTTATAGTGGACCGGCATCACCATCGCGGGGCGCTGATAGTCGGGACCGACGCTACAGCCGCCCAGCAGCAGCATCACAACAAAGGGGATAAGCGGTTTCATGGATCAGGATTCCGTAGGGCGCAGACGACGCCATTGACGTTGAGTGGCACGGCCCAGACGATCGAGCCAAAGATAAACAACCGGCGTGGTAAACAGCGTGAGCAGCTGGCTGAGCGCCAGTCCGCCCGCAATAGCGATGCCCAGCGGGCTGCGCAGATCGGCATCACCGCCGCTGCCCAGCGCCAGCGGCAACGCGCCGAAAAAGGCGGCCAGCGTGGTCATCATGATGGGCCGGAAGCGCATCAGGCACGCCTGGGTGATCGCCTGCTGTGGCGACATGCCCTGCCGCCGTTCCGCGTCGATGGCGAAATCGATCATCATGATGGCGTTCTTTTTCACGATGCCGATCAGCAGGATGATGCCAATCAGCGCGATCACCGTGAGCTGCGTGCCGGTCAGCAGCAGCAGTAACAGCGCGCCGACGCCCGCTGACGGCAGGGTCGAAAGAATGGTCAGCGGATGGATGTAGCTCTCATAGAGCACGCCGAGCACGAGATAGACCGCCGCCAGCGCCGCCAGAATCAGCCACGGCATGGTCGCGGTCAGTTGAGAAAAGGCGGCGGCGGTGCCGGCAAAACCGGCGTGAAGGGTCGATGGCAGGCCCAGCTTCGCCATCGCCTGTTTTATCAGTTCCTGCGCCTGTTCCAGTGACACCCCCTCGTTGAGATTAAACGCCAGGGTGCTGGTCGCGGCCTGGCCCTGATGCGCCACCGACAGCGGCGCGTTGCCGCCGCTGAAGCGGGCAAAGGCGGAGAGCGGCACGCGGTCACCGCTGTCGTTAATCACATAAAGCTGCTGCAGCGTCTCAGGATTGGCGGTGTCGCTATCCTGCAGTGACATCACCACGTGATACTGATTCAGGGTGTGATAGAGCGTGGCGATCTGCCGCTGGCTGAACGCATTGTTCAGCAGCGTATCCAGCATGTTCACGTTGACGCCCAGCCGGGTGGCGCGATCACGATCGATGGTCAGCTCCAACTCCTGGCCGCCGGTCTGCGAATCGGAGTCCACGCTGTTAAGCTCGGGGATCGCCGCCAGCGCCGCCTGCACTTTCGGCGTCCAGGTGCGCAGCAGATCGAGATCGTCCGCCTGCAGGCTGTACTGATACGTGGCGTTGGCGCTGCGTCCGCCAATGTGCAGGTCCTGCGCCGCCATCAGGAACATCTGCGCCCCGGCGATGTGACTGGTTTTGCGCGTCAGCCGGTTGGCCACCTCGGTGGCGGTCGCATCGCGCTGATCAAAATCTTTAAGCCGCACAAAGAAGTTGGCGCTGTTGCGGGAGCCAAACATCCCGCTGCCCATCGACGACATCACACTCTCTACCGCCGGGTCTTCCTGAATGATCTGCGTGAACATCAGCATTTTCGGCTTCATCGCCTGGAACGAGATGTTCTGATCGGCGCGCAGCGCACCCATCAGCAGCCCGGTATCCTGATTGGGGAAGAAGCCCTTCTGCACCACGGCGAAGAGAAAAACATTCAGTAGTACGGTCAGCAGCAGGCTGAGCAGCGTCAGTTTCTGATGGCGCATCACCCAGGCCAGCCCGCGCCCGTAGGCGGCCAGCAGGCGATTCAGCTGGTTTTCAATCAACTGATAAAGCGGATGCGGCCGCTGGCTGACGGGCGGCTTTGGTTTCAGCAGGCGGGCGCAGAGCATCGGCGTCAGACTCAGCGAGACAAACAGCGAGATCAGCAGCGACACGGTGAGCGTCACGGCAAATTCGCGGAACAGCCGCCCGACAATGCTGCCCATCAGCAGGATTGGGATGAACACCGCGATCAGCGACACGGTCATCGACAGCACGGTGAAGCTCACCTCCTGCGCCCCGCGCAGCGCTGCCCGCAGCGGGCTCAGCCCGCGCTCAATGTGACGGGTGATGTTCTCCAGCACCACAATCGCATCATCCACCACGAAGCCGGTGGCGATAATCAGCGCCATCAGCGACAGGTTATCCAGGCTGTATCCCAGCAGATACATCACCGCGCAGGTGCCGATCAGCGACACCGGCAGTGCCAGCGCCGGAATGATCACCGCCTGCAGATTGCGCAGAAAAATAAACACCACCGCAATCACCAGCAGCACCGCGATCAGCAGCGTCTCTTCGGTGTCATACAGTGAGGCGCGCACGCCAGGCGAACGGTCAACCACCACCTTCAGCTGGCTGTCAGCGGGCAGGCTCTTTTCCAGCTGTGGCAACTGCGCTTTTATCGCGTCGATGGTTTCCAGCATGTTGGCACCCGCCTGACGTTTGATACCGATCATCACCGCCGGTGTGGCATTCAGAAACCCCGCCTGATAGCGATCTTCCACCGAGTCATAGACCGTGGCGACGTCGCGCAGTCGCACCGCGTTGCCCTGCTGATAAGTGATGATCAGATCGCGGTAGCTGGCCGCCTTCTCCAGCTGGCCGTTGCTGTCCACCAGCCACGACTGGTCACTGCCCTGTAAGATCCCTTTAGGCAGATTGGTAGTGCTGTTGGCGACGGCGGCACGCACCGTCTCCAGCGAGATGCCGTAATGGGTCAGCTTCATCGGCTGCAGATCAATCCGCACCGCCGGTAAGGCGCTGCCCATCAGCGAGACTTCGCCGACGCCCTGTACCTGCCCCATCGCCTGTTCGATTTTGCTCTCCGCCAGATCGTAGAGCTCCCCTGGCGTACGGGTGGCAGAGGTCAGCGCCAGCATCACTATTGGCGCGTCTGACGGGTTGGCTTTGCGATAGGTCGGCAGCGAGGCCATTGCGCTGGGCAGCAGGCTGCGCGCCGCGTTGATTGCCGCCTGCACGTCGCGCGCCGCGCCATTGATATCGCGGTCCAGTTCAAACTGCAGGATGATGCTGCTGGAGCCCTGCGAGCTGCTGGAGGTCATCTCACTGATACCGGCAATCTGCCCCAGCGAACGTTCCAGCGGCGTAGCGACCGTCGCCGCCATGGTTTCCGGGCTGGCGCCTGCCAGGCTGGCGCTGACCATGATGGTAGGAAAATCGACCTGCGGCAGCGGTGCCACCGGCAGCAGCCGGTAGCCCAGCGCGCCCAGCAACAGGATCGCCAGCGTCAGCAGCAGCGTCGCCACCGGACGAAAGATAAACAGCCGCGTCAGATTCATTGCCCGCTCCGCGCCCGCTGCTGACGGCGTTTCACCCAGGCGTTACCGCGCTGCGCCAGCCCATCAAACAGGAGGTAAATGACCGGCGTGGAGAAGAGTGTCAGCACCTGACTGACAATCAGCCCGCCGACAATCACCAGCCCCAGCGGCTGACGCAGCTCTGCCCCGGAGCCGGAGGCCAGCATCAGTGGCAGCGCACCCAGCAGCGCCGCCATCGTCGTCATCAGAATCGGGCGGAAGCGCAGCAGGCAGGCCTGATGAATTGCGTCGCGCGCGCTGAGCTGCTGATGGTGTTCCGCCTCCAGCGCGAAGTCGATCATCATGATGGCGTTCTTTTTCACGATGCCGATCAGCAGGATCACCCCAATCAGCGCAATCAGGCTGAATTCGGTGCCCGCCAGCAGCAGCGTCAGCAGCGCGCCCACCGCCGCCGACGGCAGCGTAGAGAGGATGGTCACCGGATGGATAAAGCTTTCGTAGAGGATGCCGAGCACCACATACATGGTGATCAGCGCCGCCAGAATCAGCCACAGCGTGTTACCGGTGGCGCTCTGAAACGCCGAGGTTTCCCCCTGATAACGCAGCGTGGTGCTCTCCGGCAGCTGCAGCTGCTGCCGTACTTCCGCGATCGCCCGCTGTCCATCCTCCAGCGAATAGCCCGGATTAAGGTTGAAGGAGATCATCACCGCCGGAAACTGATTCAGCCGCATGTGCATCAGCGAGCCGGTGCGCTGGTGGATAGTGGCGATAGAGGTGAGTTTGACCATGCCGCTGCTGGTCGGGCTGGCGCTGGTGTCAGAGGCTGAAGTGGACGTCGACGAAGACGAAGACGTTGACGTTGATGAAGCCGTGCTGGTGGATGACGACGCCGAACTGCTGCTGCCGGACGATTGCAGCCAGACATCATCAAACGACGCCGGACCCTGCTGGTATGCCGGAGCCACTTCCAGCACCACCCGATACTGATTCGACTGGGTGAAGATGGTCGAGACCAGCCGCTGACCAAAGGCGTTATAGAGCGCGGTGTCCACGTCCGATGCAGTAATGCCGAAGCGCGCCGCTTTATCGCGGTTCAGCTCAACGTAAGAGACGCGCCCCTGATCCTGCAGGTTACTCACCACCCCATTAAACTCGGGCCGCTGCTGCAATGCCGCCACCAGTTTCGGCGACTCGCTGACCAGATTTTCACTGTCGGCATCATCGAGGGTGAACTGATACTGACTCGGCGAGACCTGATCGTTGACGGTGAGATCCTGCGCCGGTTGCAGATAGAGCCGGATGCCCGCCACATCGGCAGTCGCCTGTTTCAGCTGGCTGATCACCTCGCTGGCGCTGAGATCGCGGAAGCCAAACGGCTTAAGGTTGATCTGCAACCGCCCGCTGTTAAGGCTGGTGTTGGTGCCGTCGATGCCGATCGTCGATGAGACGCTCTCCACCGCCGGGTTTTTCAGGATCCGCGCCGACAACGCCTGCTGCCGCGTTGCCATGGCGTTAAACGAGACGTCCTGTGAGGCGACGGTAATGCCCTGAATCAGCCCGGTATCCTGGGTCGGGAAGAAGCCTTTCGGCACCATCATGTAGAGCAGCGCCGTCAGCCCGAAGGTGGCCAGCGCCACCAGCAGCGTCAGTTTCTGATGGTTCAGCACCACGGTCAGCAGCCGGTCATAGCCGCGCACCAGGGCATCAAACAGTTCGCCGCCCTTGCGGGCAAACGTCGACTGCTGTTCTGGCGGAATGTGGCGCAGCAGATACGCACACAGCATCGGTGTCAGGGTCAGCGATACCACCATCGACACCAGAATTGCCACCGCCAGGGTAATCGCGAACTCCCGGAACAGTCGCCCGACTACATCGCCCATAAACAGCAGCGGGATCAGCACCGCAATCAGGGAAAAGGTCAGCGAGATAATGGTGAAGCCAATCTGCTGTGAGCCTTTCAGTGCCGCTTCCATCGGCGACTCACCCTGCTCCAGCCGCCGGGAGATGTTCTCGACCACCACGATGGCGTCATCAATGACAAAACCGGTGGCGATAGTCAGCGCCATCAGCGACAGATTATTCAGGCTGAAGCCCGCCAGATACATCACACCAAAGGTGCCGACCAGCGACAGCGGCACTGCCACGCTCGGAATCAGCGTGGCGGCCACGTTGCGCAGGAACAGGAAAGTCACCATCACCACCAGCGCAATCGACAGCATCAGTTCAAACTGCACGTCGCTGATCGAGGCGCGAATGGTCTGGGTGCGATCGGAGAGAATGGTCATCTTCACCCCCTCCGGCAGCGCCGCCTGCAGCGCGGGGAGCTGCGCCTTGATATTGTCCACCACCTGGATCACGTTCGCGCCCGGCTGACGCTGCACGCTGATTACAATCGCGGGCTGGTTGTTGGCCCACGCCGACTGGAAGCTGTTTTCCGGCCCCTGTTCAATGTGGGCGATATCTTTCAGGCGCAGCGCCGCGCCATTCTCATAGCTGAGGATGAGGTTGCCGTACTCGGTTGCGGTGCGCAGCTGGTCGTTGGCGTCAATGGTCACCGAATGATATTTACCGTCAAAGCCGCCTTTGGAGCCATTGACGTTGCTGTTGCCAATCAGCGTATTTACCGCCTCCAGCGTCAGATGATGCGCCGCCAGCGCCTGAGGATTCATCTGCACCCGAATCGCCGGCTGGTGGCCGCCCGCCAGCGTCACCATCCCGACGCCGGAGATCTGCGACAGCTTCAGCGCCACCCGGGTATTGACCAGATCCTGCACCGCGGTCAACGGCAGCGTGCTGGAACTGGCCGCCAGCGTTACCACCGCGCTGTCCGCCGGATTGACCTTTTTGTAGGTCGGCGGATTGGGCAGGTCGTCGGGCAGCAGGTTATTCGCCGCATTGATCGCTGCCTGCACCTCCTGCTCGGCGACATCCAGCGACAGATCGAGGCTGAACTTCAGGGTAATGATCGACGAGCCGCTGGCACTGGTGGAGCTCATCTGGCTCAGTCCCGCCATCTGCCCTAACTGGCGCTCCAGCGGTGAGGTGACCGACGACGCCATCACATCCGGGCTGGCACCCGGATAGAGCGTGGTGACCTGAATGATCGGATAGTCGACCTGCGGCAGTGCCGAGGTTGAGAGGAATTTCCAGGCAAAAATGCCGGCGATCAGCACGCCGACCATCAGCAGAATGGTGGCGACCGGACGCAGAATAAACAGGCGCGACGGGTTCATTTCGACACAGCACCCGCAGCGGCGTGTTTCTCATCGGCCAGCGACACTTTGCTGCCGCTGGTCAGACGATCGATCCCTTCCGTCACCAGCCGATCGCCCGGCGAAACGCCGCTGAGGATCGCCTGCTGTTCGTCTCCGAAAGCGGGACCAGTGGTGACCGCTTTGCGCGTAACGCTGTGATCCTGATTGATCACAAAGACAAAGCTGCCGTCGCTGCTCAGCTGCAGCGCCTGGGCCGGGATCACCGTCGCGCCTTTCAGCACCCGGGTCTGCAGCCGCAGATTCACAAACTGATTGGCAAACAGCGACTCATCCTGGTTAGCGAACACCGCTTTCAGCGCCACGGTGCCGGTGGCGGTGTCGATCTGGTTGCTGATGAACTTCACTTCGCCACTGCCGAGCTGATGCTGGTTGTCCTGATCATACAGCGTGGCGGGCAAGCTCTGCCCCTGATGCAGCACGCTGACCAGCGTCGGGATTTCGCTTTGTGGCACGCTAAAGGTCACGGCGGCAGGCTGCATCTGGGTGATGGTCACCAGACCGGTGCTGCTGGCACTCTGAACCATGTTGCCGGGATCGACCTGACGCAGGCCGACGCGCCCGCTGATCGGGGCGGTGATCCGGGCATATTCAATGCTGAGTCTGGCACTGGCGATCTGCGCCTGATCGGCGGCGACGGCACCGCGATACTGCCCGACGGTGGCAATCTGGCTGTCCAGATCCTGACGCGCCAGTGCATCCTGCGCCGCCAGTTTGCGGTAGCGCGCCAGCGTCAGCTCCGCACTTTTCAGCAGCGCCTGGTTTTCGCTGAGTTCGCCCTGATACTGGTTAAGCGTGGCCTGAAAGCTGCGCGGATCGATCTGCGCCAGCAGCTGCCCGGCGCTGACTTTCTGCCCCTCGGTAAAGAAAACCTGCTCCAGCTGGCCGTCAACGCGGCTGGTCACCGTGACGCTGGCGTTGGGGATGACCGTGCCGAGTGCATTCAGCCACACCGGCACATCCGCCGTGCTGGCGACACCGCTGTGAACCAGCGTTGCCCCTCCGCCCATCATGCCATGCGCACCCGGTCTGCCCGACGGCATCCCCTCGCCCGGCCCGTGACCTGCCGCCAGCAGACGCCAGATAACCCCAGCGACAATCGCCGCCACCAGCAACAGGAGCAGCCATTTAAGCCCAAAGGAACGCGTGGGGCGAGAAAGGTGAGTCATCGTCGAACTCTTCAGATAAGCAAAAAAAGAAATCCCGGAACGTGCGGAATGCGGCAGTGAGCGGCGGCGAGCAAAAAAGCGCCAGGCTTCACGGCGGCCATTATCAGTGAAAGGCGACGCGCCTTTCTATTGGCAAACTGTCAGGATTTCGTTAAGAACGATGTTGATTTAGCGGGGGTTTTTACAGCGGTAACGGCAGGCTAAGGCAAGCAGGCAAAAAAAACCCACGCATCTGCGTGGGTTGGTGTAATAACAGGGTCTCACTGCCGAAGCGGTGTTGTTTTCACACCCATCAATACCTCTGGGACTGCTATCCTCGCACTGATTGACCGCGCGGAGACAGCAGGAAAACGCAACCGAATTCGGGGAAGTGCAACGAGGTGTGAATATCCTTCACGCCTCGCTTACACTCTGATTTGCCTAAGATTTATCTGAAGGAGTGGCGGCCGGTTTGGTGTAGATGGCATCCGGTGCAATATTCATGTGTTTCAGTACCGGTCCCATGATATTGCCGAACACCGGCGCAGCAACCGAGCCACCGAAGTGATCGCCCGCTGTCGGATGGTTGATCATCACCACCAGCGCCACTTCAGGATGGCTGGCAGGAGCGAGACCGGCAGTGTAGTTGACGTAGCCGCCATCATACTTGCCGCTGGTACCCATTTTTTCCGCCGTACCGGTTTTGGTTGCCAGACGGTAGCCCGGCACCGCAGCTTTCAGACCGGTTCCGCCCGGCAGGACGTCACTCTCCAGCATATGAACCACCTCTTTCACCGTTTCCGGGTTGGCGACCTGGCGTCCCATGACCGGTGGCGTAACGCGGGTGATCGACAGCGGACGGTAAATGCCATAGGAGCCGAGCGTGGCGTATTCGCGGGCAATCTGCAGCGGCGTCACACGCAGGCCATAGCCAAAGGAGAAGGTGGCTCGCTCGATATCTGCCCAGCGGGTGCGGTGCAACGGAAAGTAGCCGACGCTTTCGCCGGTCAGCCCTAAGCCGGTTGGTTTGCCAAGGCCGAACGCATGATAGGTGTTGACCAGCGCTTCGGCGGGCATCGCCAGCGCGAGGTGTGACACGCCGATGTCGCTCGATTTTTGCAGAATGCCGGTCATGGTCAGGCGCGGCCAGTGGCCGACATCGCGGATCAGGTGGCCGTTAACGCTGTAAGGCGTGGTGTCGATCACCGAATCCGGGCGCACCAGGTGGCGCTCCAGCGCTTCCATCACCACTAACGGTTTGACGGTCGATCCCGGTTCGTAGCTGTCATTGATGGCAGAGTTACGCATCTGCGCGGGCGTTGCCCCTTCATAGTTGTTGGGGTTGAACGAGGGATAGGAGGCCATCGCCAGAATCTCGCCGGTGTCGATTTTCACCAGCACGGCCGCACCCGAGTCCGCCTTGTTGATCAGTACGCCGTCGCGCAGTTTGCTGTAGAGCGTGTACTGGTCATATTTGTCGATGCTGAGCTGTACCGTCGGCGGCTGGGTCGGCGGCTGATAGTTGATCATCGCGATGATATTGCCTGCGGCATCCTGCCGATAGACCTCTTTGCCCGGCTCGCCCTGCAATACTTTATCAAAGCCCTTTTCCAGTCCGTTCAGGCCGACGTTATCCGCCCCGACGATGCCGATCAGCGGCGCAGAGGCCTCGCTCATCGGGTAGAAGCGGCTGTCGTCATAGACTTCGCTGATGCCTTTCAGCTTCAGCTCTTTAATATCTTTGGCGATGCCCAGCTCGACTTTACGCCCCAGATAGAGGAAGCGACGTTTCGGGTTGGCGGTGATCTGCGCCGCCAGCTCTTCGGGACGGGTGTTGAGCGCCGCCGCCAGATAGGCCCATTTGGCACTGGTAAAATCGGGGTTGCTCTCCAGCACGCGCTGCGGATCGGCAATCACGTCGCGCGACGGGACGCTGAGCGCCAGCGCTTCACCGTTACGATCCAGCAGCGTGCCGCGACTGGTCGGCAGCGTCACGGTACGCAGCGATCGCTGATCCGCTTCGTGCTCCAGCATCGGCTGATTCAGGAACTGCAGGTCCGCGACGCGCGCCAGCAGCACCACCAGACAGGTCGTGACACCCAGGCAGATCAGTCGGAAACGAAAAGGGTTAAACGGCGCTTTTATCTGGTCTTTTCCCAGTAGTTTTTTAATCCGGGGCATGGCATTCCGCTGCGTAAAATAAAGAGAAAGGGGCTGGTGCCAGCAGTTATAAAGAAAGCGCTGGCCGTATAACAGGAAAACTGTGTATCAGTTCGTTATCGGCGGCCGATTTCTGGCAAAAAAAAACCTGCGCATCTGCGCAGGTTGGTGTAATCAAGAAAATCTATTGATGTTCACCCATCAATACCTCTGGGACCCTGAATGTAGCAAGAGGGATCGATCGGCTGCCATCTCTCAAACGCAACAGTTACCGGCAAAATGTAACCAGCCATGAGATCCTTACGCTATTGTGCAATCCTGATGTTTTTTGATTTCCACCAGGCAGCTCATGGCGTTTGGCCCCTGCGTCAGCGACGAGGTGCCGATGTCGAGCGTCAGCACGTTGGGGTTACCCGCGCGATCGTGCGGCTGCCACGCCTTGCCAAAGCCGGGATCAAACCAGGCGCCGGTGGCGATAATCACTACGCCCTGCGTCACGCCATCGGTGATCCGCACGCCCGCCAGCATCACGCCGCGTGCGTTGCTCACCTCTATCTCGTCGCCCTCCACCAGCCCGCGCGCGGCCGCATCCTGCGGATGCATGTAGAGCGTTTCGTGTCCGGCGGTTTTATTGCCCTGCACCGTTTCTGTAGCATCCAGCTGACTGTGTAACCGGTCGGAAGGCTGAATCGAGATCATGTGCAGCGGATAGTCGCGGCTGACCGGCGAACCGAGCCACTCCTGGGGTTCACGCCATTCCGGATGGCCGGCGAAATCGTCCAGCTGGTAGTCTGCAATGGTCTGGCTGAAGAGCTCGATTTTGCCGCTGGCGGTTTTAATCGGATTGGCCTGCGGATCGGCACGGAAATCATCCATAAACTGATAGGGTTTGCCCCCTTCGGGGATCTCCACAAAGCCGCGCTGCCAGAACTCCTCAAACGACGGGAAATCGATGCCTTTACGCTGATGCGCGGTCGCACACTGCTGATAAAGATGGGCGATCCACTGCATCTCGTTGCGCCCTTCGGTGAAGGTATCGCGGTAGCCGAGGCGCTCCGCCAGGTCAGCAAAAATATCGAAGTCGTTGCGCGCCTGATGCTGCGGTTTAATCGCCTGATGCATCGCCAGCACAAAGCGGTCGCGTGAGGAGCCGCCGATGTCATTGCGCTCCAGCGTGGTGGTCGCAGGCAGCACAATGTCCGCCATCTGCGCGGCGGGTGTCCAGACGATATCCTGCACCACGACCGTATCGGGCCGCTGCCAGCCCTCCACCAGCCGGTTGAGCTGCTGGTGATGATGGAAAGGATTGCCGCCCGCCCAGTGCACCATGTGAATGTCGGGATAGTGCAGGGTTTCGCCCTGAAAGCGGTAAGGCTGGCCGGGATTGAGCAGCATATCGCTGATCCGCGCCACCGGAATCGACAGCCCGGAAGGATTGGGGCCGGTGCTCATCATCGGAGCCGGACCTTCCTGGCGCGGGTTGCCGACGCTGTTCATCGAACCGTGACCAAAAGAGAAACCTGCGCCCGGCAGGCCTGGCTGGCCGAGCATCGACGACAGCGCAATCATCATCCAGTAAGGCTGCTCGCCGCGATGGGCGCGCTGAACGGAATAGGAGCAGGTAATAAAGCTGCGCTTGCCGGTGAGCTGCTGCGCCAGCTGCACAATGCGATCGGCCGGGATGCCGGTGATACGGCTGGCCCAGCCGGCGGTTTTCGCCACGCCGTCGGTTTCGCCCAGCAGATAGGCGCGCAGCTGCGGCCAGCCGGTGCAGTGGCTGGCGAGAAACGCTTCGTCAACCGCGCCGCGCTGGGTGATCTCATGTCCCAGCGCAAGCATCAGCGCCACGTCGGTGTTGGGGCGAATCGGAATCCACTCGGCGTTAACAAATTCCGGGCAGTCATCGCGCATCGGGCTGATGTTGATCACCGGCGTGCCTTTGGCCGCCAGCTGCATCAGCGCCGGTTTCAGGCTGTGCTGCCCTGCGCCCCCCGAGGCGACCTGGGCGTTTTTCAGCGCCAGCCCACCAAAGGCGACAAAAATTTCGGCATGTTCCACCACCTGCGGCCATTCGGTGACGCGCCCGGTCAGCGGCATGTAGGTGCCAATCACATAGGGCAGGAAGAACTGCGCGGCGCCCCAACTGTAGTTACCCTGCTGATCAACGCCGCCGCCGCCCTGAAAGTAGAAGCGACGAATCAGGGTGCGGGCATGGTTAACACGTCCGGCCGATGACCAGCCGTAGGAGCCGTTGAAAATGCCCGATGCGCCATAGCGCTCGCGAATGCGGCGATTCTCCTCCGCCACCAGATCCAGTGCGGTTTCCCAGTCGACGGCAACAAAATCTTCCCGGCCACGCAGCGTACGGTCGCTCTTTTCGCGTGACTTCAGCCACGAACGCCGCACCATCGGCTGACGAATGCGTTTGTCGGAATAGACCAGTTCAGGAATGGTGTGGATCATCGGTGACGGATCGGCATCGGCGAAGAAAGGTTCGCAGCCAATCAGACGATCGTTTTCAGTGACGGCGGTAAAGGCGCCCCAGTGCGCCAGATGTGGCACTTTGGTTTTCATCGTTGTTTTTCACGGTAGCCAGGTGGGAGATTGAGCATAGCATGGTGCGACGCCTCAGCAGAAGACGTGCAGCAGTGACCGTTTTTACCCCTTTTTGCGACGACGCTGGCATTCTGTCGGGTTGATGTGTCCGCCCTTTTCCGTAACACTGATGCGATGTGTAAACGTTTTCCCCAAAGCAGGTCAACGCATGGCTACCATAAAGGATGTTGCGCGACTGGCTGGCGTTTCTGTCGCCACAGTCTCCCGTGTAATCAATAATTCTCCCAAAGCCAGCGACAGCTCCCGACAGGCCGTAGGTCAGGCGATGGAGCAGCTTCAGTATCACCCGAACGCCAACGCACGCGCACTGGCGCAGCAATCGACCGAAACGCTCGGCCTGATTGTCGGTGACGTCTCCGATCCCTTTTTTGGCGCAATGGTTAAAGCCGTGGATGAGGTGGCAGGTGACACCGGTAACTTTTTGCTGATTGGTAACGGTTACCATAATGAGCAAAAAGAGCGGCAGGCGATTGAACAACTGATGCGTCACCGCTGCGCGGCGCTGGTGGTTCACGCTAAGAAAATCCCGGATGCAGAGCTGGAAGTGCTGATGAAGCAGGTGCCTGGCATGGTGCTGCTGAACCGGCTGATAAAAGGCTTTGAAAAGCGCTGTATCGCGCTCGACGACCGCTACGGTGCCTGGCTGGCGACCCGTCATCTGATCCAGCTTGGCCACCAGAATATCGCCTTTATCTGCTCGACCCACACCATCTCCGATGCAGAAGATCGCCTGCAGGGTTACTACGATGCGCTGAAAGAACATGGCCTGCCGTGCAGCGATCGGCTGGTCACCTGGGGTGAACCGGATGAAGTGGGCGGTGAGCAGGCGATGACGGAACTGCTGGGTCGCGGCAAGAATTTCACCGCCGTCGCCTGCTATAACGACTCAATGGCCGCCGGCGCGCTGGCGGTGCTGAGCGATAACGGCGTTCGGGTGCCGGAAGAGATGTCGCTGATCGGCTTCGATGATGTGCTGGTTTCGCGCTATGTGCGACCGCGCCTCACCACCATCCGCTATCCGATTGTCACCATGGCGCAGCAGGCGGCCCAGCTTGCGCTGGCGCTGGCCAACAATCAGCCGCTGCCGGAAGTGACCCACATGTTCAGCCCGACCCTGGTGCGCCGCCACTCGGTCAGCGGCCCGGCCTGAGGACGCTATGGCCGGTTTATCCGGCCGCAGCGTTTACTGAAAGGCGCGCAGCAGCGTCTCCAGCGGCCTGACCAGCGCAATCACCGTTTCATCCTGTACCTCTGCGGCGGCATCCAGTGTCGCGCGCATCTCCGCCACTTCACTGGCACCAAACGCCTGATTGCGAACGTAAGCATTAACCAGCGCGAGGCCCATGGCGCTCAGCGCCTCGATCTGCTGCACGCTCTGTGCCAGCGGCTTCAGCGTTGCACTGGCGTTAATGATCGGCAGCACCGCGCTGGTGTTAGCCTGCCAGCGCTGCAGCGGCGCGCGAACCGCAGAGGCGGCAGCCGGATTATTACGATTGGCGATTAACACGGCGACCTGCTGCTCCAGCTGACGTACCGCCTCACTCTCAGCGGGCAGTACATCTGCCAGCCGGTTCAGGGGTTCATGGTAGTCGTAATGGCCCGCCTGAAACTTGAGATGCTGACGCGTGTAGTATTGCGCCGGTTCCAGCACCTCGGCCAGAACCCGCAGTGGGGCGATGTCATGCCCACTGGCCAGCCGCATCATCTGCTGCTCCGTCTGCGCGTGTTGCAGCGTTCCGACCGACACGCTGCTCCAGCGATCCATCGCCGCCAGCCGCGAATACATCGAGTCGGTATTGGTGACATCCTGTGCCGACCATAACCGCTCAGCCACAACAAAGGCGCGCGGCCACAATTTGGTATCAATAATCTGGCTGTTGATGTTTTCTGCCCACAGCGCCGCCTCGCCACCCAGCAGATTTTGCTGCACCTGCTCGGGTGTGGGCAGCGCGGGCGCGATGCCCGCAGGCGGCTGCGCCAGCCGTTGACCGCTAGTGGGATAACGCACGTTGCCTACCTCTGCATAACCTTTGAGGGCGTTCTGTTGCAGCGTGAACACCGGCTGGAACGGCCCCATCCAGCTAACCACGCTAAACCGCACCTGCTGAGTCGAGAGCCAGTTGATCTGACTGACCATCCGGCGGGCTTTGCCATCGAAGTCGATAAAACCGCGCCAGCCTGGTTCTCCCTGTATCAGCGTAAAGCTGCCCTTCACCGGGCTGCCTTTCAGCCGCGGCATGGTGAATGACCAGCTCTGCGCCTGGTCGCCTGGCCGCAGACGATCCTGCCCGTTGAGGCCCTGTGGCGTGACCTCATTGCGGTAGTGATAGCTGGCAGGCTGAGGCTGATCAAGGTAGAAACCGGTGGAGAGGATGCCGCGGTAGTTCTCTTTTGCCAGCGCGCTCAGCGCATCCTGGCCCTGCCACGACTGGATCAGAATGCTGCGCGGCAGATCGGGATGGGCAATCTCATCCCAGCCCACCATCTGACGGTGATGGGCTTCCAGGATCTTCTCTACCCGCTGATTGAAATATGCCTGAAGCGCATGGGCATCTTTCAGATCGTGATCGCGCATAAACTGCTGGATAGCAGGCGAGTCGTTCCACTGTGTCGGATCCACCTCATCGCCGCCAATGTGCAGCCAGGGATCGGGGAAGATCGCCGCCATCTCACCCACCAGCGTGTCGATCACCTGATAAACCTGTTCGTTGCTGGGATCGAGCAGCGGTTTAAAGACGCCCCAGCCGCGCTCCATCTGCCAGGGGCCGGGTGCGCTAATCAGCTCTGGCATCGCCACCGCCAGCGCGGACGCATGTCCCGGCATATCCAGCTCCGGCACCACACGCACCCCGCGATCGGTGGCATATTTCACGATCTCCCGCATCTGCTGCTGGCTGTAATAGTTGCCATCGCTGGCTTTCTGCTGCAGCTGGGGATAGTGGCTGGAGGCGAAGCGCCAGCCCTGATCGTCAGTAAGATGCCAGTGAAAGACGTTCATGCGCGCGGCGGCGATGCCGTCGATCTGCCGTTTAAGCGTCTCCACCGGCATAAAGTGACGCGCCGTGTCGATCAGCACGCCGCGCCACGGAAAGCGCGGATGATCGTGGATGGTGACGTAAGGAATGGTTGTCCCCTGTGCGCCGTTTTGTATCAGCTGCAGCAGGGTTTCCATGCCGCGCATCGCGCCGAAACGGCTGGGCGCGGTTAACAGGACGCCGTCGCCATCGACCTGCAACTGATAGCTCTCATCACTATCGGGCAGCGGCAGCGGATCCACCGCCTTCGCAATGACGATGCGGATAGTCGGTGCTGCTACCGGCTGGGTGGCGGGCAACAGCGGCCAGCCGGTCTGATTACTGATTCGCTCCAGCCAGCGCGCTTCGGCACCCGCCAGATGATCGCCGGCGATTTGCAGCGTCAGCTGCGGCGTCAGGATAAGCGTGCCGCCGCTGGCGGGCTGTTCCACCTGTTGCGGCCAGGGCATCAGCGGCAGCGAACTGGCCAGAGCGATCGGGCAAAGGGCTGAGAGCAGGAGCAGAGAACGGGGTAACCACATTGGCGGGCATCCTTGTAACGTCAACGTTTTGACAGGGCAGAACGTTGATTAAAGTTGCTGCACGCCAATCCGCCAGTGGATCCTGCAGGAAACCTGAACCAGCACCCGATTTTTTACATCAGCCAGAGTTTTCCAGCGGGTTGAGGCTTCCTTGTTTCAGGTCAAATCTGATCGCAATAATTCTCAGCAATCACTACATGTAGCGAATAGAATCCTTTCGACCCCTATATGTAGTTTATGGAGAGAGAAATGGCGACGGTGGTAATCAAGCGTGATGGATGCCGGACAGGCTTTGATGCGCAGCGTATTGAGCAGGCCGTGGCGGCGGCGGCACGGGCAGCCGAAGTAGAAGACGCGGCCTGGTGCGCGCAGGTCGCTGAGCGCGTGGCATTGCGGCTGGCCGATTGTCCGGAAGTGGATATCCGTGAAATTCAGTGTGCGGTAGAAGAGACGCTGATGGCGGGTCCTTACCCTCAACTGGCCCGCGCCTACATTGAATACCGCCACGATCGCGACGTCGCCCGCGATCGTCAGAGCCAGTTACATCACGCCATTCGCGGACTGGTCGATCAGACCAATGCGGCGCTGCTGAACGAGAATGCCAACAAAGACAGCAAAGTGATCCCGACGCAGCGCGATCTGCTGGCCGGGATCGTGGCTAAACACTACGCACAGCAGCAGATCCTGCCGCGCGATGTGGTGCTGGCGCACGAGCGCGGCGAGATCCACTATCACGATCTCGACTACTCCCCTTTCTTCCCGATGTTCAACTGCATGCTGATCGATCTGAAAGGCATGCTGACCAACGGTTTCAAAATGGGCAATGCTGAGATCGAGCCGCCTAAATCGATCGCCACCGCCACCGCCGTGACGGCGCAGATCATCGCGCAGGTCGCCAGCCATATTTACGGCGGCACCACCATTAACCGTATTGATGAAGTGCTGGCCCCGTTTGTTGAGCAGAGCTATGCCCGGCATCTGGCGATTGCTGAGCAGTGGCAGATCCCGCAGGCCGAGCAGTATGCGCGCCAGCGTACGGAGAAAGAGTGCTACGACGCCTTTCAGTCGCTGGAGTATGAGGTGAATACCCTGCACACCGCCAACGGCCAGACGCCATTTGTCACCTTTGGTTTTGGTCTGGGGACGGACTGGGCGGCCCGGCTGATTCAGCAGTCGATTCTGCTTAACCGGCTGGCCGGACTGGGTAAAAATCGCAAGACGGCGGTGTTCCCTAAACTGGTGTTCAGCATTCGCGAAGGCGTCAACCGCCGGGCGGGCGACGTTAATTACGATATCAAACAACTGGCGCTGGAGTGCGCCAGCAAGCGGATGTATCCCGACATCCTCAATTACGATCAGGTGGTTAAAGTCACCGGCTCGTTTAAAACCCCAATGGGTTGCCGTAGTTTCCTTGGCGTTTATGAAGAGAACGGCGAGCAGATTCATGAGGGCCGCAACAATATCGGGGTAATCAGCCTGAACCTGCCGCGCATCGCACTGGAAGCGGGCGGGGATGAAGCGCGCTTCTGGACGCTGCTCGATGCACGACTGCAGCTGGCTAAGCGGGCGCTGATGACGCGGGTGGCGCGGCTGGAGAAGACCAAAGCACGCGTGGCGCCCATCCTCTATATGGAAGGCGCCTGTGGCGTTCGGCTGAATGCGGATGATGAAGTCGGTCCTATTTTCCGTAATGGCCGCGCGTCGCTGTCGCTGGGCTATATCGGCCTGCATGAAACCCTGAATGCGCTCAGCGGCGGTCATCAGCATCCTTACGATGACGCGGCCCTGCGCGCCAAAGGGGTAGAGATCATTGCTTACATGCGCGATGCCACCGAGCGCTGGAAAGCTGAAACAGGCTATGGGTTCAGCCTTTACAGCACGCCAAGCGAGAATCTTTGCGACCGTTTCTGCCGTCTTGATGCGGCGCAGTTTGGCCTGGTGCCAGGCGTTACCGACAAGGGCTACTACACCAACAGCTTCCATCTCGACGTTGAGAAGAAGGTCAATCCTTACGACAAAATCGACTTTGAAGCGCCCTATCCGCCGCTGGCGAATGGCGGATTCATCTGTTACGGCGAATACCCGAATGTGCAGCACAACCTCAAGGCGCTGGAGGATGTCTGGGATTACAGCTACGACCGCGTGCCCTATTACGGCACTAATACCCCGATTGATGAGTGCTACGAGTGCGGCTTCAACGGCGAGTTCACCTGTACCAGCCGCGGCTTCACCTGTCCGAATTGCGGCAACCACGATCCGGCGCGCGTCTCCGTCACCCGGCGGGTCTGCGGCTATCTGGGCAGCCCGGATGCGCGGCCCTTTAATGCCGGTAAACAGCAGGAAGTGCAGCGTCGGGTGAAGCATCTGTCTGAAGGACCGCTGGGATGATGCATATCCATCGCTACTATGATGTGGATATCGTTAATGGACCTGGCACCCGCTGCACGCTGTTTGTCGCTGGTTGCGAACATCAGTGTCGCGGCTGTTATAACCAGAGCACCTGGCGGCTCGACTCCGGCGTGCCCTTTACGCTTGAGATGGAGGAGCAACTGCTGGCGGATTTGCAGGACACCCGCATTCCGCGCCAGGGATTGTCGCTGAGCGGCGGCGATCCGCTGCATCCGCATAACGTGCCGCACATTCGCCGTCTGGTGAAACGGGTGCGACAGACGTGTCCCGGTAAAGATATCTGGCTCTGGACCGGTTACCGGATGCAGGAGCTGAATGCGGCGCAGCGCGCTGTGCTGGTCTATCTCGACGTGCTGATCGATGGCCGTTTTGTCGAAGAGGAGAAGGATGCCACGCTGCAATGGCGCGGCAGCCGTAATCAGATTATCTGGCAGTTACGCTGAGTGGCGCGGGATTTCGCCAGACTCAATGATTTTGACGCTCTCACTCCCCGGCGTAAAAGCCTGCTGGTGCAGACAGCGTGCCACGTCGTGCGCGCTGACCGCCCGCCAGTTGCCCGGCAGGAGCGAGAACAGCGGTCCCGCCAGGCTTTCACCCCGGCGCTTCTGCGCGCGATCCCCTAGCAGCAATGAAGGCCGCACCAGCGTCAGGCGCGGCCAGCCCTGATGGCGCAGCGCATTCTCCATTTCGCCTTTGACGCGATTATATAAAAACGGTGAGTGACGACTGGCCCCGTGCGCGCTGACCACCAGCATCTGCTTCGCCCCCAGACGTAATCCGCTTAACCCGCTGTCCACCACCAGGGTGTAATCAACGTGGATAAAAGCCTGTTTACTGCCCGCCTGCTTACGCGTGGTGCCCAGGCAGCAGAACACCGTGTCCAGCGAGCTTTGCAGCGGCCCGAGTATATCGGTGAGATCGGCCTCAACCGGGTTTACCACCTTGTTCATCGCGGGCAGTGGCCGACGGGTTGGCGCGATGATCTCATCGACGCGTGGATCCTCAATCAGTAAGCGCAGCAGATGCGACCCGACTAAGCCGGTGGCACCGGTCAGTAATACGCGATTCATCTCAGATTCATCCTTATTTCACTGCTGACTGGTTAAAAGATAGCTGATCTTAACGGGCTGGCTTGCGTTCTCACTCTCAGCGACCAGGCTTATAGCGTTATCCGGAAAGCGCGTCTCGCGCTCCACATGCTGAAGGAGGAAAAAATGAGCAAGAAAGTGGCGGTTTTAATTACCGATGAATTTGAAGACTCAGAATTTACCTCACCTGCGGAAGTTTACAAACGCGCTGGTTTTGAGGTGGTTACCATTGAGAAACAAGCCGGTAATGTCGTTAAAGGCAAGAAAGGCGAAGCGGAAGTGACCATCGATCGCAGCATTGATGACGTCAGCCCGGCTGAATTTGACGCCCTGCTCCTGCCTGGCGGTCACTCGCCCGATGCCCTGCGCGGCGGCGATCGTTTTGTTGCTTTTACCAAAGAGTTTGTTGCCAGCGGCAAGCCAATTTTTGCCATCTGCCACGGGCCACAGCTGCTGATTAGCGCTAACGGCGTGCGCGGTCGCAAGATGACTACCGTTAAAGCCGTTGCCATTGACCTGATCAATGCCGGTGCCGACTTCCATGACAAGGAAGTGGTAGTAGACGACGATAAGCTGGTCACCAGCCGCACTCCGGCCGATTTACCGGCCTTTAATCGTGAATCCCTGCGGATCCTCGAAGCGCTGTAAGCCGCGACGCCCTTTTCTGCTGAAAAGGGCGTTTCTATTTCTCCCGCTGCCAGGCAATTTTCTTGCCGAATCCCAGCGCATTATCCGTCATCTTCACTTCATCCAGCACAATCTCCCACAGCGGTGCCGACACTTTGCGTGAGACCGGAAAACGTTTCTGATAAGCGGCTCTGGCGACCTTCTCTGTTGACTCTTCCAGCCGTTTGACCCGGCCACGATACTGCACGCCTTTAATCAGCAGCACGCTTCTGGGCTGGCCATTGACGGTGCCCGCAACCTGCGGATTCTGCACCATTAACTCACCGTGACGGGTATCGGGTTCCGTCATGATCCAGAAGGCCATGCGCGTCTCGTCAAAGACGTAGTAGCAGTTAGCGCACCACAGTTGATCGTCGGCGGTACAGCAGAGTGAAAGCACATGCTGCTTTCTCAGATAGCGAACCAGATGGGCGTGATCGGACAAGATAAACTCCTGGCGGTGCACCGGAGAGTGAAGCGCGCTACACTGCCCGGCACCTTTTTTTGGGAAATGATTGCGATGAGTCAGCAGTGGCAACTCTACATCGTCCGTACGGCGAAAGGGAGCCTGTACACCGGTATCACCACGGATGTGGTGCGCCGGGTCGCTCAGCACCAGAGCGGACGCGGCGCCCGCGCGCTGCGCGGCAAAGGGCCGCTGGACCTGGTGTTTCACTGTGACGCGGGCGATCGCGCCAGCGCCTCCAGACTGGAGTATCAGGTCAAGCAGCTGACCCGCCAGCAGAAATTACTGCTGGTGGCGGGCCAGCCCGGCTGTCTGGAGAGCTGGCTGGGTATTACGGCTGGCGATTAAAGGGTTCGGCGTAGTCGATCTGCCCTTCCGCCCCGTCATACGCATTATCGGCCAGACGGTAGACCTGGAACGTTGCCTCTGTGCCCGGCCAGCGGCTGCGCAGGCCGTGGCGTGCCGCCGGTTCAAAACCAAAACGGTTGAACAGCGCCGGATCGCCCAGCACCACTACCGCGCTGTAGCCAAATTCATTGAGCGTATCCAGCCCCTCATAGATCAGCTTGCTGGCAATTCCCTGACCGCGCAGCGTCTCATCGACGGCCAGCGGTGCCAGGCCAACCCAGCCGCGATCTTCACCCTGAACGCTGACCGGACTGAATGCGGCATAACCCAGCACCTGTCCCTCGTCATCCGTCGCGACCACGCCTAAGGTCAGCAAGCCATCTTCACGCAGCGCCTGAGTCAGTTCCGCCTCTGCTGAGGTACTGAAGCAGCGTCTGAGCAGTGCGTCGATGCCTGCGGCATCCACGCCAATTTCACTACGAATCAACATGCAGCACCTGCGCGCGCCTGTGCGGCCTTCGCGTCCTGTTTCATGCCGGCGTCGACAAATGCCGCCATCTGCTCAATTGCCGTGCGTAACGCGGTGGGCATAGCCTCGGGTTCAATAGCATCCATTACGTTCTTCACCTCAAGTCCCAGTTCAGTGTCACCTTCAATCACCAGCCGGCGTTGAAAGAACAGCATGTCGGGATCTGCTTTACGTGCTGCCACCAGCAACAGATCATTGGCATTGCCCCGAAACCAGACATCCGCTTCGGACTGTTGCAATACCGCCAGTCGGCCGTCCTGCAGCGTGGTTATCCATTGCAGATTGAGATCGGCAATTTCAATACCCAGCAGGCGACCATCCAGAAAGTCTAACTCACCTTCAGCCAAAGCATGACGAAATTGCCAGTTTAAGAGTTGTTGCAGAAGCAACTTTTTGACCGGGAATGGGGTGAACGCAGCGGGTAACCCTAAGATTTTAGGACCGTTTTTCACACAATGGGCATGTATCCGCTCTAACACTTTCGTCACTCCCTTCAGAAAATTTTACGTATATTGCCATATCCTTTTCTGCGCGCCTCCTCTGAGATCAATAAAAACCGCTGCCATGCAGGTAAAAAAAGCGCCGCCGGGCGGATGAATTTGAATTTCACTGCCCCAAATCAACACGCTGCCCGGACCAGATGCCTAGACTCGACGCCCATCTGCATGTTGAGAGGAATATCTATGGAACTGCTCTGCCCGGCAGGAAACTTACCCGCAGTGCGCACCGCTGTAGAGAATGGCGCTGATGCGGTGTATGTGGGGCTGAAAGATGACACCAATGCCCGTCATTTTGCGGGTCTGAATTTCACCGATAAGAAACTGGCTGAAGCCGCGCGTTATCTTCATCAGCATCGCCGCAAACTGCATGTCGCGATCAACACCTTTGCCCATCCGGATGGCATGGGCCGCTGGCAGCGGGCGATTGATGTGGCGGCACAAAACGGAGCCGACGCGCTGATCCTGGCGGATATCGCCACGCTGGAGTATGCCGCGACGCACTATCCCCAGGTTGAACGTCATCTTTCTGTACAGGCTTCGGCGACCAATCTGGAGGCGATTCGCTTTTACCATCGCCACTTCAATCTGCAGCGTGTGGTGCTGCCGCGCGTGCTGTCGATTCACCAGGTTAAACAGCTGGCGCGCAGCACGCCGGTGCCGCTGGAGGTGTTCGCCTTTGGCAGCCTGTGCATCATGGCGGAAGGCCGCTGCTACCTCTCTTCCTGGCTGACCGGTGAATCGCCTAACAGCGCCGGTGCCTGCTCTCCGGCGAAGTTTGTGCGCTGGCAGCAGACGCCGCAGGGCATGGAGTCACGTCTTAATGAAGTGTTAATTGATCGCTACGCCCCGGACGAAAGCGCGGGTTATCCGACACTTTGCAAAGGACGGTATATGGTTAACGACAAGCGTTATCACGTGCTCGAGGAGCCCACCAGTCTGAACACGCTGGAGCTGCTGCCGGAACTGCTGCGGGCAGGCATCGCCTCGGTGAAAATCGAAGGCCGTCAGCGCAGCCCTGCCTATGTCGCTGACGTGGCGCGCGTCTGGCGTCAGGCAATTGATCGCTGCAAGGCGCAGCCGGAACAGTTTGAAGTCGCACCACAGTGGATGCAGACGCTGGGCGATCTCTCAGAAGGTTCGCAAACCACGCTGGGTGCTTATCACCGTGAATGGCAATAAGGAGTCATGATGCAATATGCCCTTGGGCCGGTGCTCTGGTACTGGCCGACCGATACGCTGGAAGATTTTTACCAGCAGGCTGCCCGCAGTAGCGCGGATATTATCTACCTTGGCGAAGCGGTGTGCAGTAAACGTCGCGCCACGCCCTATGCCCGCTGGATGGCGCTGGCCCGTGAACTCGCGGCCAGCGGCAAACAGGTGGTGCTGAGCACGCTGGCGCTGCTGCAATCGCCCTCTGAGCTGAAAGAGCTTCAGCGTTACGTAGAGAACGGTGAGTTCCTGATTGAAGCCAATGATATCGGCACGGTAAACATGGCCGCTGAGCGTCATCTGCCCTTTGTCGCGGGCCCGACGCTCAATGTTTATAACGCCGACACGCTGCAGCTGCTGGTCAAAGAGGGCATGACGCGCTGGTGTATGCCGGTGGAGATGTCACGTGACTGGCTGCTACAGCTGCTGGAGCAGTGCGAGACGCGGGGTATCCGGCAGCAGTTTGAGGTGGAGGTGCTGGGCTACGGTCATCTGCCGCTGGCGCTCTCAGCGCGCTGCTTCACCGCCCGCTCGGAAAACCGCGCGAAAGATGACTGCGAAACCTGCTGTATCAACTATCCGACAGGCCGGCGCGTCAACTCCCAGGAGGGGCAGCAGGTGTTCGTCCTCAATGGCATTCAGACCATGAGCGGCTACTGCTATAACCTGGGTAACGATCTGGCTGGTATGCACGGCCAGGTCGATTGCATACGGCTCTCGCCGCAGGATGTGACGACGCTGGCAGAGATCGACCGTTTCCGCGCCAATGAAAACGGTCAGGCTCCGCTAATGGTCGCAAAAGGCAGTGATTGTAACGGTTACTGGCGCAAACTGGCGGGCATGACGCTGGCATCCTGAATAAAAGCACATACCGGCTATATTCCTGCTGAGGTTAGCAGTTTTAATATAAGGAATGATGCGTAATACTAAATGGTGCAGGCCTTAACTTAACGCCTGCGCCATACAACGGGAGTAGTCATGTCTGATAAAAAACCTCTTCGCCTGTCCGTGCTGGATCTCGCGCCGATTCCACAGGGCGCGACCGCTCGGGATGCGTTCCATAATTCGCTGGCGCTGGCGCGTCAGGCTGAAAAACTGGGCTATCAACGCTACTGGCTGGCTGAACATCACAACATGACGGGGATTGCCAGCGCAGCCACCTCCGTGCTGATTGGCTATCTGGCGGCGAATACCGAGACTCTGAAGCTGGGCTCCGGCGGCATTATGTTGCCTAACCATGCGCCGCTGGTAATCGCCGAGCAGTTTGGTACGCTGGCCTCTCTCTATCCTGGCCGTATCGATCTCGGCTTAGGTCGCGCGCCAGGTTCTGACCAGCGCACCATGATGGCGCTGCGCCGTCATCAGGCCAACATGCACATCGACACGTTCCCCGAGGATGTGGCTGAACTGATTAGCTGGTTCGATGCCGAAGCGGATGCGCAGCCGCCGGTGCAGCCGGTACCCGGTCTGGGCCTGCAGATTCCGGTCTGGCTGCTCGGCTCCAGTCTCTACAGCGCACAGCTTTCAGCAAAAATGGGCCTGCCGTTTGCGTTTGCCTCCCATTTTGCCCCTGACCAGCTGTTCCAGGCGCTGCACGTCTACCGCGAAAACTTCCAGCCATCGGCGCGTCTCGACAAGCCTTATGCCATGGTCTGCATTAACGTGATCGCCGCAGACAGTGAGCGTGATGCGCGCTTCCTGTTTACCTCGCAGCAGCAGCAGTTTATTAACCTGCGCCGCGGCAAACCGGGCCCGTTACCGGCACCGGTTGAAAACATGGATAATCTCTGGTCGCCATCAGAACAGTATGGCGTACAGCAGGCGCTCAGCATGTCGCTGGTCGGCGATACGGACAAAGTGCGTCATGGGCTGGCCTCGCTGATGCGTGAAACCCAGGCGGATGAAATTATGGTCAATGGCCAGATTTTTGATTCCGAAGCGCGCCTGCGCTCCTTCGCCATTGCGATGGAAGCGGCTAACAGCCTGTAATCAGTTCTGCGGTGGGCGCAATCTGTCCGGGCTCACCGCCAGCTGACGACTATCCCTGGCCGGAGATTGCCCATACAGGCGGCGATACTCCCGGCTGAACTGTGACGCGCTCTGATACCCCACCCGATAGCCTGCCGTACCGGCATCCAGCTTTTCTACCATCATCAAACGTCGCGCCTCATTCAGCCGCAGTTGTTTCTGGTATTGCATCGGCGTCATGGCCGTGACGGCTTTGAAGTGATGATGCAGCGAAGAGATACTCATGCCGACACTGCTGGCGAGCCGATCGATCTTCAGCGGCTGATGAAAGTTTTCCCGCAGCCAGCGGGCAGCCTGCGCGACCCGGTTGCCCGGCCGCTCAGCCAGCGCCATATTCAGGATGCGCGAACCTTCCGGCCCGGTCAGCAGCCGATAGAAAATCTCCTGCTCAATGAGCGGGGCCAGCGCCTCAATGTCCTCAGGATGGTCAAGCAGGCGTACCAGCCGGATAACCGCATCCACCAGCAAAGGTGAGACCTTATGCACGGTGACGCCGCGTTCACTGTCTGGTGTCACCAGCGGCAGCGTCGGGGGAAACTGTTCGAGGTAGCGCATCAGCCGGGATTCATTGATGGCAATACCAATCCCCAGATTGGGTTTTTCCGGCGTGGCGACGGTGACGCAGGCGCGCACCGGCATATCCAGCGTCACCAGCAGCAGATCGCCCGGACCATAGTGCAGCACCTCATCACCGATATGCAGCGCCTTACCGCCCTGTGCCACCAGGGCAAAACTGGCCCATTGAGCAAAGTGCATTGGCTCAGTCGGTGCTGAAACCCGGCCAAAAAACAGGCAATCTATGGCGCTTGAATGCCGCCCATCCTCCGGAGCATGACGGGCAATTAACTGCGCCAGCCCCTGCCACTTCTCACTCTCTGTCACTGTGTTCTCCCCTCCCGCTATCTGTGCTGATATTACCTGACGCTTAGCGAAATACCTGGCCCGCTGCGCTACTTTTGCAGGATCGTGCAAGAAGCTTGCAGGATTGCACTACCCGCTTTTCGGCACCAGCGCGCATAGTCTTTCGACGCAATCATTACGGCGGAGAACAACATAATGAAGGCACTGCAGAATAAAATCGCGCTGGTAACAGGCGCCTCAAAAGGCATTGGTGCGGCGATTGCCATCGCTTTTGCCGCGGCTGGCGCCCGCGTCGTGGTCAATTATCGTCAGGATGAAGTGGGAGCGGCTGACGTGGTCAGCGATATCGTCACCCTGGGCAGTGAAGCCGTGGCGGTACAGGCAGATATCTCTCTCCTGCGGGATGTGGAACGGCTCTTCGCCACCACCGCAGAGTGCTTCGGCGCGCCCGACATTGTGGTGAACAATGCGGGCAGCTTTCATCACGGCGAGTTTGCGGCGCTGACGCTGGAGGAGATGCAGCAGCAGATTAACGTTAACCTGCTGGGTACGCTGATGGTCTGTCAGCAGGCGATTCATCACTTCCCGGCGCACGGCGGCAGCATTATTAATCTCAGCGCCCTGAACAGTAAAAACAGCACGCCAGGTTCCGTACTCTGGGCGGCAACCAAAGGCGCAGTGGATACCCTGACCCAGGGACTGGCGCGCGAGCTGGGCGCAAAGAACATCCGGGTTAACGCCCTGGCACCAGGCATGATTCTGACGGAGGGATTACTGGCCGCGAAGAGGATGAGCCCACAGCTCAAAGCGCAACTGCTGGCAGCCACGCCGCTGGGACGCTTTGGTCTGCCGGAAGATGTGGCGCAGGTTGCGCTGTTTCTGGCCTCTGAAGAGTCCGCCTGGGTCAGCGGCGAGCGCGTGATGATCAGCGGCGGTGCCTGACAGGCATAAAAAAAGGGAAGCCATTGGCTTCCCTTTTTGTTACGACGCTAAGTCGTTATGCATCACGACGACGTGGAGCGGCGGCTGCGCCCTCTTCACGACGTGGACCACGGCTACCTTCACGGTTGAAAGTACGTCCGCCGCCTTCACGACCACCTTCACGGCGTTCAGAAGAGAAGCGACGACCACCTTCACGGTTAGCTGCGCCCGGACCGCCTGCACCTGGACCGCTGCGACGCTCACCGCCAGCACCAGCTGGACGACGGTCACCACGGCCTTCGTTCGGCTGTGCATCACCCAGTAACTGCATATTCATCGGCTTGTTCAGAATACGGGTACGGGTAAAGTGCTGCAGCACATCGCCTGGCATGCCTTTCGGCAGCTCGATAGTCGAGTGGGTACCGAACAGCTTGATGTTACCGATGTAACGGCTGCTGATGTCGCCTTCGTTAGCGATAGCGCCAACGATGTGACGAACTTCAACACCATCATCGCGGCCTACTTCGATGCGGTACAGCTGCATTTCGCCAACGTCACGACGTTCGCGACGTGGACGATCGCCATCACGGCTTTCGCGGTTTTCACGCGGAGCACGAGAATCGCCACGCGCTTCACGGCTGTCACGACGGCCATCACGCTCGTCACGATCGCGGTATTCGCGACGTGCCGGACGCGGTGCTTCTGGTGGCAGAATCAGAGGACGTTCGCCCTGTGCCATCTTCAGCAGTGCGGCTGCCAGTGTTTCCAGATCCATTTCCTCTTCTGGCTGCATTTTAGCCAGCAGAGCACGGTACTGATCCAGATCGCTGCTTTCCAGCTGCTGCTGAACTTTAGCAGCAAACTTAGCCAGACGACGCTCACCCAGCAGTTCTGCGTTAGGCAGTTCTACCTCAGGAATAGTCAGCTTCATGGTACGTTCGATGTTACGCAGCAGACGGCGTTCGCGGTTTTCAACGAACAGCAGCGCACGGCCAGCACGACCAGCACGACCGGTACGGCCGATACGGTGAACGTAAGATTCTGAGTCCATCGGGATGTCGTAGTTAACAACCAGGCTGATGCGCTCAACGTCCAGGCCACGGGCCGCTACGTCGGTTGCAATCAGAATGTCGAGACGACCATCTTTCAGGCGCTCAAGCGTCTGCTCACGCAGCGCCTGGTTCATGTCACCGTTCAGCGCGGCGCTGTTATAGCCGCTACGTTCCAGCGCTTCTGCCACTTCCATGGTTGCGTTTTTGGTACGCACGAAGATGATGGCAGCATCAAAGTCTTCTGCTTCCAGGAAGCGAACCAGTGCGTCTGTTTTACGACCGTAAGCGGTCCAGTAGCTCTGGCTGATATCAGGACGCGTGGTCAGGCTTGACTGAATACGCACTTCCTGTGGATCTTTCATGAAGCGTTTGGTGATACGACGAATCGCTTCCGGCATGGTTGCAGAGAACAGCGCGGTCTGATGATCGGCTGGAATTTGCGCCATGATGGTTTCAACGTCTTCGATGAAGCCCATGCGCAGCATTTCATCTGCTTCATCCAGCACCAGGCCACGCAGGTTAGAAAGGTCTAACGTGCCGCGTTTCAGGTGGTCAAGCAGACGGCCAGGCGTACCCACAACAACCTGTGGTCCCTGACGCAGTGCGCGCAGCTGCACGTCATAACGCTGGCCGCCGTAAAGGGCAACCACGTTCAGGCCACGCATGTGTTTAGAGAATTCGGTAACTGCTTCAGCAACCTGTACCGCCAGTTCGCGGGTAGGTGCCAGCACCAGGATTTGTGGCGCTTTAACAGTAGGATCAATGTTATGTAACAGCGGCAGAGAGAACGCCGCGGTTTTACCACTCCCGGTCTGCGCCATGCCTAACACGTCACGGCCCGCCAGCAGGTGAGGAATACACTCAGCCTGGATTGGGGATGGCTTTACGTAGCCCATGCCATTCAGTGATTCAAGGATGTCGGCGTTCAGGCCAAGGTCAGCAAAAGTGGTTTGAATATCAGTCATGTAGTACACGTGCCTCTTAGATTGCGGCGGCCAGTCTACATAACTCGTCGTGAAAACTTTCAGTCATTTTCATCAAAAAGTGTGAACCGGCTCAAATTAAAAGTTTTGACGAACAGAAAAGCCTTCATCCTTTAAGATGATGACTTAACAGGTTTTACAGGCAAATTAAGTTCGTCAGCTATTGCTGGTCAGATTCTGATAAATCGTCTTGTGCCTGGCCGAGTTGCGCCAGTTCCAACAATGCGTATCGGTGTTCAACAAAGTTATTGACGTTGTTGGCCACCGCCAGTTTGAACAACGCTTTCGCGTCGTCCTTCTCCCCCAGACTTAGGTAGTACTTACCTAAATAGAAGTTGGTTTCACTGAGATGTTCAGCGAGCGAGGTGTTATCCGTTGCGTCCGCCTTGAGACTTTCCATCAACGTTTTCTCGTTGATATCTCCAAGGTAGAACTCGACAATATTCCATCCCCATTGATCTCTGACCGCTTTGTCGTGACGCTGTTGAAGCGCGACTTTTGCCTTGTCGACATCCATCTCACGTTCAACGAGATAGAGCCACAAACTGCGGAAAGGATCGTTAGGATCGTCTTGATAAAACGCCAGCAGATCATCTTGCGCTAACTTGTATCGACCGCCGTAATAGAGGGCGATACCACGGTTTAAATGCGCATAGTTGTAAGTTGGATCAAGCTCAAGTACAGAATCAAACGCTTCATAGGCGGCATCAAAGTTGCCCGCCTGCGTTAAATATATGCCTAAGTAGTTAAACACTTCGGGCATATCTGGTCTTATAGACAGCGCTTGCGAAAAATCGTTCCGCGCTAATGCCCGCAGACCTAAACTATCATACAACACTCCGCGCTCATATAACAGCTGTGCGCGTTCATCATCGGTGAGAGCGCGACTGGCAAGAATTTGTTCCATGCGCGCCAGTATCACTTCCTGCTGCAGTGTGGGCTGTAAAGGCACTGCAAGAACTTCGTTCTTACGCCAATTGGAGTTGCTGCATCCTGCCAGCGTCAAAGCTGTCGCAACAAAACACCAGCGCAGAAAAGGCTTCATTTCCCACTCCCGAATACAAACATTGGGATAACCATCCTGTCATCCGCCTGCTGTGCACAAGGATTCCCGCCCTCGCGATGATACAAACGCCCCTCTCTGCCAGGCAGAGAGGGGCAAATCAGCAACGACTTATTCAGCAGCGTCAGGCGTGGTCACCGCGACAGCTTCTTCAGCCTGCGGCTTAGATTCTGTCGCTTCTTTGATGCTCAGACGTACACGGCCCTGGCGATCAACTTCCATCACCTTAACCGGTACTTCCTGACCCATCTGCAGATAGTCGGTCACTTTCTCAACGCGCTTATCAGCGATTTGTGAAATGTGAACCAGACCTTCTTTACCGCCGCCGATTGCAACGAAAGCGCCGAAGTCAACGATACGGGTCACTTTACCACTGTAAACGCGGCCCACTTCGATCTCTGCGGTAATCTCTTCGATACGACGAATCGCTTCTTTCGCTTTCAGACCATCAGTCGCAGCGATTTTCACGGTGCCGTCATCTTCAATTTCAATCGTTGTGCCGGTCTCTTCGGTCAGTGCACGAATCACTGAGCCGCCTTTACCGATCACATCTTTGATCTTGTCAGAGCTGATTTTGATGGTGTAAATGCGTGGTGCGAATTCAGAAATCTCAGTACGCGGCGTGCTGATAGCCTGTTCCATAACGCCCAGAATGTGCAGACGTGCACCACGGGCCTGGTTCAGCGCTTCCTGCATGATTTCACGCGTGATGCCTTCGATTTTGATGTCCATCTGCAGCGCGGTGATACCTTCACGGCTACCGGCTACTTTGAAGTCCATGTCGCCCAGGTGATCTTCATCGCCCAGGATGTCAGACAGAACAACAAACTTCTCATCTTCTTTCACCAGACCCATTGCGATACCGGCAACGGCGGCTTTGATTGGCACACCTGCATCCATCAGCGCCAGTGAGGCACCGCAGACAGAGGCCATTGAAGAAGAGCCGTTAGATTCGGTGATTTCAGAAACAACACGAATGGTGTAAGGGAAATCTTCCGCTTTAGGCATTACCGCTAACACGCCGCGCTTCGCCAGACGACCGTGACCAATCTCACGACGCTTCGGCGAACCTACCATGCCGGTTTCGCCGACAGAGTATGGAGGGAAGTTGTAATGGAACAGGAAGCTGTCGGTACGTTCGCCCATCAGCTCATCAAGGTTCTGCGCATCGCGGGTCGTACCCAGCGTTGCAGTAACCAGTGCCTGCGTCTCACCACGGGTGAACAGTGATGAACCGTGTGTACGTGGCAATACGCCAGTACGCACGTCCAGACCACGGATCATATCTTTTTCACGACCATCGATGCGTGGCTCGCCATTCAGGATGCGAGTACGAACAACGGTTTTTTCAAGGCTATGCACGATATCGCCGATTTCTGAACCATCCAGCGTTTCATCTTCAGCCAGCAGCGCAGCGATGGTTTCGTCTTTAATGACGCCAACCTGGGTGTAACGCTCCTGCTTGTCGGTGATGCGGTAAGCATCGCTGATGCGCGCTTCTGCCAGGGCAGCAACGCGAGAAATCAGTGCGGTATTGGCCGCTTCTGGCTGCCAGTCCCAGCGTGGTTTGCCCGCTTCAGCAACCAGAGCATTAATGTTTTCGATAACGATCTGCTGCTGGTCGTGACCAAAGACCACGGCGCCCAGCATCTGCTCTTCTGACAGGATCTCAGCTTCAGATTCAACCATCAGAACGGCATTCTGCGTACCGGCAACCACCAGATCCAGACGGGACTGTTTCAGCTCATCTGCGGTTGGGTTCAGGACATATTGATCGTTGATGTAACCAACACGCGCAGAACCAATTGGGCCATTGAACGGCAGACCAGAAAGCGCCAGTGCAGCAGAAGCACCGATCATGGCAACGATGTCCGGGTGAACCTGTGGGTTCACAGAGACAACAGTGGCGATAACCTGAACTTCGTTAACAAAACCTTCCGGGAACAGCGGACGAATCGGGCGGTCAATCAGACGCGAAATCAGGGTTTCGCCTTCGCTTGGACGGCCTTCACGACGGAAGAAGCTGCCTGGGATACGACCAGCAGCGTAAGTACGCTCCTGATAGTTCACGGTCAGTGGGAAGAAATCCTGACCTGGTTTAGATTTTTTCTGACCTACTACAGTGACGAATACTGCAGTATCGTCCATGCTCACCATAACAGCGGCTGTCGCCTGGCGAGCCATCATGCCGGTTTCCAGCGTGACGGTATGTTGACCATATTGGAATTTGCGTACGATCGGATTCAGCAAAATCAAAGTCCTTAACTTCGGGGCATGGCTATCTGTAGCCCGCCATTGATTACCAATCTTCAGTTGCATCCTCGCGACTAATGACAACCCTCGACCGCCCCTGCGGTAAAGCCTCTCATTAGCCGCGCGAAATTCTGCAAACTAAAGATCACACTAAGCAACAATACATCAGTTTGGTCCGGATTGCTGCCGATTGCTCGAAAAAAGGGGCCATAAAGGCCCCCTCTTCACGAAACTCGCACAAATCTGATCGTAAGCTGCACAGAGTGCAAAAGCCCGCATAATGCCCCGACGATCAGATTCTTCAGACTTAGCGACGCAGACCGAGACTTTCGATCAGGCTGCTGTAGCGTGCAACGTCTTTACGCTTCAGGTAGTCCAGCAGCTTACGACGCTGAGATACCATGCGCAGCAGACCGCGGCGGCTGTGGTGGTCTTTTTTGTGCTCAGAGAAGTGACCCTGCAGATGGGTAATCTGCGCGGTCAACAGGGCAACCTGAACTTCAGTTGAACCGCTGTCGTTAGCACCACGGCCATATTTAGCAACGATCTCTGCTTTAGCTTCTACGCTTAGAGACATAATAAACTCCAGTAATAAATGAATGTATGGGTGCCGATCTCTAATTCAGCATCCCGCTTTAAAGCCGCGCTATTCTACTCTGCGCCCGATAGCAACGCAAATGCCCCATCAGCGAAAAGTGAACGCCTGGCTCAATCCTGATACTCAACCACTAAACGACGTGGCGCAAGCCGGCCATCGTCGGCAATTTCTGCCATACCGATAAACTTACGCGCTTCGCCTTCCGATACCCTTACCAGCCCCTGCGCAGGCGCATTGCTGGCCTGTACCGGCTGTCCCTGGCGGAAGAAATCTGCCACGGCAGGCGGGATATTCACTTCAGGGAAATCAGAGGCGGGGCTGTCCATCGGCAACAACAGCGGATCGAGCTGCGATTCCAGTGGGATGCCGGCTTCTGTGGCTTCCGTCAGCAGGATGTTGAGCTGTTCCAGCGTCACCATCCTTTCATACGGATAACGAGCAACCTGAACGCGACGCAGCATAATCACGTGCGCACCGCATCCCAGCTTTTCGCCCAGGTCATCGATGATGGTGCGGATATAGGTGCCTTTGGAGCAGTGAATCTCCAGCTCCAGCTCGTTATCCTGCCAGCGAATGAATTGCAGTTCATAGACAGTGATCGGACGCGGTTCACGCGCAATCTCAATGCCCTGACGCGCATATTCATACAGCGGGCGTCCCTGATGCTTCAGTGCCGAAAACATTGAAGGCACCTGCAGCGTTTCGCCGCGGAAGCTCTCCAGAGCACTGTCCAGATCGGCCTGAGTGAAGCTGACCGGACGCGTCTGCACGATGTTGCCATCGGCGTCTGACGTGTCGGTCCGCTCGCCCAGTCGGGCAATCACGCGATAGCGTTTGTCGGAATCGAGCAGATACTGCGAAAACTTAGTCGCTTCACCCAGGCAGATCGGCAACATGCCGGTAGCCAGAGGATCCAGCGCGCCGGTATGTCCTGCGCGATTCGCGTTAAAGATACGCTTCACTTTCTGCAGGACATCATTCGACGAGACGCCTTGTGGCTTATCCAGCAACAACACGCCATGGACGTCGCGACCGCGACGACGCGGACGACTCATTACGCCTCCTCGTCATCGCCAGTGGCGTCCGGACCACGGCGCTCAGTATCGTTCTTCACGACGCTGGTGACGAGATTGGACATGCGCATCCCTTCGACTAACGAGTTGTCGTAGAAGAAAGTCAGCTCAGGCACGATACGCAGACGCATCGCTTTGCCCAGCAGAATGCGGATATAACCTGACGCTTCTTTCAGCGCTTTCAGGCCATGTTTAATCGCTTCTTCATCTTTGTCGTTGAGGAAAGTCACGAACACTTTTGCGTAAGCGAGATCGCGTGAGACTTCAACGCCAGATACGGTGACCATCATGCCAAGACGTGGATCTTTGATCTCACGCTGCAGGATCATCGCAATCTCTTTTTGCAGCTCTTGTGAAACGCGCTGCGGGCGACCAAATTCTTTCGCCATCATTATTTCTCCCAAATAATTCGGGAGGCCAGAGGCCTCCCAAATTGCAACACATCAGCAGTCTATTACTCGATGGTGCGTTTAATTTCGATGATTTCAAACACTTCGATCATATCGCCAACGCGAACGTCGTTGTAGTTCTTCACGCCGATACCGCACTCCATGCCGTTACGCACTTCGTTGACGTCATCTTTAAAGCGACGCAGAGATTCCAGCTCGCCTTCGTAAATTACCACGTTGTCACGCAGGACACGGATTGGATTGTGACGCTTGATGTTACCTTCCGTCACCATACAACCGGCAATCGCGCCAAACTTCGGTGATTTGAACACATCGCGCACCGCAGCCAGACCGATGATCTGCTGTTTGTACTCTGGTGCCAGCATGCCGCTCATCGCCGCTTTAACTTCGTCAATCAGGTTATAGATGACAGAGTAGTAGCGCAGATCCAGGCTTTCTGCGTCAATGACGCGACGCGCAGAGGCATCGGCACGAACGTTGAAGCCAAGGAGGATGGCGTTAGAGGCAGCAGCCAGGGTCGCATCGGTTTCGGTAATCCCGCCCACGCCTGAACCCACAATCTTCACCTTCACTTCGTCGGTGGAGAGTTTCTGCAGGGAGTCGGAGATTGCTTCCACAGAACCCTGAACGTCAGCTTTCAGAACGATGTTCAGTTCAGACACTTCGCCTTCGGTCATGTTAGCAAACATGTTCTCGAGCTTAGATTTCTGCTGGCGAGCCAGTTTAACTTCGCGGAATTTGCCCTGACGATAGAGCGCAACTTCACGTGCTTTCTTCTCGTCACGTACCACGGTCGCTTCATCACCCGCAGCCGGCACGCCGGACAGGCCCAGAATCTCAACCGGGATAGATGGACCCGCTTCCATGACTTCGCGACCCAGTTCGTCACGCATTGCACGAACGCGGCCATATTCGAAACCACAAAGAACGATGTCGCCTTTGTTCAGCGTACCTTCACGTACCAGCACGGTGGCAACCGGACCACGACCTTTGTCGAGGAACGATTCGATCACCACGCCGCTCGCCATACCTTCACGGATAGCGGTCAGTTCCAGCACTTCCGCCTGTAGCAGGATAGCGTTTAACAGGTCATCAATGCCGGTACCCGCTTTCGCAGAGACATTAACGAACATGTTTTCGCCGCCCCACTCTTCCGGAATGATACCGTACTGAGTCAGTTCGTTTTTAACACGATCCGGATCCGCTTCTGGCTTATCGCACTTGTTCACTGCAACCACAACCGGCACTTTAGCGGCTTTGGCGTGCTGAATAGCTTCGACAGTCTGTGGCATCACGCCATCGTCTGCTGCAACCACCAGGATAACGATATCGGTCGCCTGCGCACCACGTGCACGCATCGCGGTAAACGCGGCGTGGCCCGGGGTATCCAGGAAGGTAACCATACCGTTGTCGGTTTCAACGTGGTAAGCACCGATGTGCTGAGTAATACCGCCCGCTTCGCCAGAGGCGATTTTAGTGGAACGGATATAGTCCAGCAGGGACGTTTTACCGTGGTCGACGTGGCCCATGATGGTGACAACCGGAGCACGAGACTCCTGCGCAGCATCAGTATCACGATCGTCCATTACCGCTTCTTCCAGCTCGTTCTCACGACGCAGGGTCACTTTGTGGCCCATCTCTTCGGCAACGAGCTGTGCAGTTTCCTGGTCGATGACCTGGTTGATGGTCGCCATGGCGCCCATTCTCATCATCGCTTTAATGACCAGAGAACCTTTCACCGCCATTTTGTTAGCCAGTTCGGCTACGGTGATAGTTTCGCCAATCACAACATCGCGGTTAACGGCCTGCGCTGGCTTGTTGAAGCCCTGCTGCAGTGCGCTAGGTTTGCGATGCTTGCCGCCTTTACCACCACGAACCTGCGCACGCGCTTCTTCACGGTCAGTTTTGGCTTCAGAGTGTTTGTTGCCTTTTTTCGCCGGACGCGCAGCTTTAGCCGTAGTACGCGCACGCGCACGACCTGCTTCAACCTGACGGTCGTTTTCGTCTTCCGCCTGACGGGCATGGGTCGAAGTGGTGACGTGATAGTCGCCTTTATCCTCTTCTTCCGGTTTTTCCCATTCAGCTGATTTCTCTTCAGCCAGACGGCGGGCTTCTTCTGCTACGAGGCGGGCAGCCTCTTCAAGCTTACGGCGGGCTTCTTCTTCAGCTTTACGCTTCAGTTCGGCAGCTTCAGCTTCGCGACGGGCTTTGTCTGATTGCGCAGCCCTGGTCACTTCGTCGGTAGGTTGATTTGTCACTTTTTCATTTTCCGCTGCTGCACGTTTGGCCTTGTCAGCGGCTTCGCGCCTGGCTTTATCTTCGGCTTCACGTTGCGCTTTCTGTTCAGCTTCGCGACGGGCTTTTTCTTCAGCCTCGCGTTGCGCCTGCTCTTCCGCTTCACGCTGCGCCTCGGCTTCAGCTTCTGCCTGAGCTTGCTCAGCCTCTGCATCACCCTTCACATAGGTACGCTTTTTGCGGACTTCAATTTGCACCGACTTACTTTTACCCCCGGTGCCTGGAATATTCAAGGTGCTGCGCGTTTTACGCTGCAGCGTCAGCTTAGCTGAACCGACCTGACCGTGTTCACGGTTCAGATGAGATAGTAAGGTTTCTTTCTCTTGCTGGGTCACCGCGTCATTTTCAGACTTAGGGATCCCCGCATCAGCAAATTGCTGTACCAGGCGATCGACCGGAGTCTGAATTTCTGCGGCCAGCGATTTTACGGTTACATCTGTCATGCTGTTCCTTCCTGTTATTACGCGTCATCGCCGAACCAGCAGATATTACGTGCGGCCATAATCAGCGCGCCGGCTTGTTCATCAGACATGCCTTCAATATCCGTCAGATCGTCAACACCTTGCTCAGCGAGATCTTCCAGCGTGCAAACGCCTTTCGACGCCAGGCGGAACGCCAGCGCACGATCGAGGCCTTCAAGATTCAGAAGATCCTCAGCGGGCTCCTGATTTCCAAGACTCTCTTCTTTCGCCAGTGCCAGGGTGGTTAACGCATTTTTTGCTCGTTCACGCAGGGCTTCAATGGTCTCTTCGTCGAGGCCGTCGACTTCCAGCAGCTCGTTGATTGGCACGTATGCCAGCTCTTCCAGCGAGGAGAAGCCCTCTTCCACCAGTACGGTGGCGAACTCTTCGTCGATGTCGAGATGTTTAGTGAACATATCGATCGCTGCATGTGCTTCAGCCTGATGCTTAGCCTGCAGATCATCGACGGTCATCACGTTCAGCTCCCAGCCACTCAGCTGTGAAGCGAGACGCACGTTTTGGCCGTTACGGCCGATCGCCTGAGCCAGATTGCCAGCTTCTACGGCGATATCCATGGTGTGGTTATCTTCATCAACCACGATTGACGCCACATCGGCCGGAGCCATGGCGTTAATAACAAACTGCGCCGGGTTATCGTCCCACAGCACGATATCGATACGCTCGCCGCCCAGTTCACTGGAAACTGCCTGAACACGCGCGCCGCGCATGCCCACACAGGCACCCACCGGATCAATACGTTTGTCGTTGGTTTTGACTGCAATTTTAGCGCGCGAACCCGGATCACGAGCAGCGGCTTTAATTTCAATCAGTTCTTCGCCAATTTCTGGCACCTCGATGCGGAACAGTTCAATCAGCATTTCTGGTTTAGAACGCGTCACGAACAGTTGCGCGCCACGCGCTTCCGGACGTACAGAGTAGAGTACGCCACGAATACGGTCGCCTGGACGGAAGTTTTCACGCGGCAGCATATCTTCGCGCAGAATCACCGCTTCGGCATTGCTGCCTAAGTCGAGGGAGATGTTGTCGCGGTTAACTTTCTTCACCACGCCCGTGATAATTTCGCCTTCCTGCTCACGGAACTGATCAACCACCATTGCGCGCTCAGCTTCGCGCACTTTTTGCACGATAACCTGCTTAGCGGTCTGGGTGGTGATACGGTCAAAGGTGACCGATTCAATCTGATCTTCGACATATTCGCCCAGATTGAATGCTTCATCTTCGAAGCGGGCCGCATCCAGCGTGATCTCGCGCGTCGGCTGTGTCACCTCTTCTACGATTTCCCAGCGGCGGAAAGTATCGAAATCGCCACTGCGGCGATCAATGCTGACGCGTACCTCAATTTCCTGCTCGTACTTTTTCTTGGTCGCAGTCGCCAGCGCGCTCTCCAGCGCTTCGAAGATTTTCTCACGCGGCAGGGCTTTTTCGTTAGAAACGGCTTCTACAACAGCTAAGATCTCTTTGTTCATCCTGGTTAGCCTCAATCCGGACTTTTAAAAGTGGGGGACCAGGTTCGCTTTCTGAATATTACTCAGTGCGAACACTTCATCGCTACCCTCAACGTGCACCGTGATCATCTCGCCATCAACTGACTTAATGGTTCCCTGCCATTTACGGCGGTTCTGCACGGCCATACGCAACACCAGACTCACTTCTTCACCCATAAAGCGGGTGTAGTGTTCTGCAGTGAACAGAGGACGATCGAGTCCCGGTGAAGAGACTTCTAGGTTGTAAGGGACCGTAATGGGATCTTCAACATCCATTACCGCACTTACCTGGTGGCTGACATCGGCGCAATCATCGACATTGATGCCATCTTCACTATCAATATAGATGCGCAGGATAGATGTGCGACTACGAACGAATTCAATTCCAACCAGTTCGTAACCCAGCGCTTCTACGGGAGCCGATACCAACTCTGTCAATTTTTGCTCTAATGTGGACAAGCCCACCCCCAAGACATAAAAAAAGGGCCTATAGCCCAGTATTACGATTCGCTAATAACAAAAAACCCCGAATATTCGGGGCTTTTAATCACTGGACCCTGTATGCCGCAATGCGGCCCGGACTCCATCCAAAGAATTTTCTTTCAAAAAATAACCGTGAATGCGTCCGTCGATGCATACAGTATATTTGAAAAAGAACTCAAAGGGAAAATTGGTTGCGGGGGCCGGATTTGAACCGACGACCTTCGGGTTATGAGCCCGACGAGCTACCAGGCTGCTCCACCCCGCGTCCGAAAACGTGGCGAATAATACGCCAGACCTGCATAAAATGCAAGGGATACTGCTATTTGGTACCGAGGACGGGACTTGAACCCGTAAGCCCAATCGGGCACTACCACCTCAAGGTAGCGTGTCTACCAATTCCACCACCACGGCACTGCACTGACCACAACGATTCGTTGTGCTGACGACCTTACTTAGGAATATCGCTGCCCGGCGTTACCGGTTGAGCTGGCTTTTCAGTCTGTTGAGAAGACTGTGCCGGCGCAGAAAGATTTTCCCACTCGCTTCCTTTAGACGCTTTATTGCTGTTCAGATTACCCAGAACCAGGCTGATGATGAAAAACAGCGCTGCTAAGATGCCGGTTGTACGAGTCATGAAATTACCTGAGCCCGAAGAACCAAACACCGTACCGGATGCGCCTGCACCGAATGAGGCTCCCATATCAGCGCCTTTGCCTTGCTGCAGCATGATCATACCCACGAGGGCGATAGCTACAATAAGGAAAACTACTAAAAGAGCTTGGTACATATCATCCTGTTCCTTGCACGGTAATCGTACAGTTAAAGCTTCAACCAGTATTGATGGGGAGTCTCGTCATCACCCATCAGAAGCGGGTGTGAATACTAACCAAAGGCGCATATCTCTGCAAGTGCAATTTTTACTACCCCTACTGTTTGCAGAAAAAAACGCCATCCCGGTGATTTTACAGGCAGTTCAGCACTCTGCAGACCGCCTGTTACGGTTTTAAACGGCCTTGACCTGGTCGGCGATGCGATTCGCCAGTTCGGTAACCTGCGCCTCATTTTCGCCTTCGACCATGACACGAATCAATGGCTCAGTACCTGATTTACGCAGCAGAACGCGTCCGCGACCCGCCAGCGCTTTTTCCACTTCGGCCGTGACAGCTTTTACCGCGTCACTCTGAAGCGGATCATGTTCGCCCGCAAAGCGTACGTTAACCAGAACCTGCGGCAGCATCTTCATGCCACTACAGAGATCGTGCAGGCTCATGTGGTTACGCACCATCGCAGTGAGCACTTGCAAACTTGCAACGATACCGTCACCGGTTGTGGTTTTATCCAGCAGGATCACGTGACCGGAGTTCTCTGCACCGAGACGCCAGCCCTTCTCCTGCATCTTTTCCAGTACATAACGGTCACCGACTTTGGCACGGGTAAACGGAATGCCAAGCTGTTTCAGCGCTAACTCCAGCCCCATGTTACTCATCAGCGTACCCACGACGCCGCCGCGTAACTGTCCCTGACGCAGGGCTTCACGCGCAATGATGTAGAGGATCTGGTCGCCATCAACTTTGTCACCCAGATGGTCAATCATCATGATGCGATCGCCGTCACCGTCGTAGGCCAGGCCGATATCAGCCTTCTCCGCCAGCACGCGCTGCTGCAGCAGTTTGAGATCGGTGGCACCGCACTCTTTGTTGATGTTCATGCCGTCTGGCTGGACACCGATAGCAATCACCGTCGCGCCCAGTTCACGTAATACATTCGGCGCAATGTGGTAGGTGGCGCCATTGGCGCAGTCGACCACAATTTTCAGGCCATTCAGATTCAGTTCGCTGGGGAAAGTGCCTTTGCAGAACTCAATGTAACGCCCTGCTGCATCCACAATACGGCTGGCACGACCTAACTGCGCTGATTCAACACAGGTAATCGGCTTTTCCATCTCCAGCTCAATCGCCTCTTCAACGTCGTCGGGCAGTTTGGTGCCCTCGGACGAGAAGAATTTAATCCCGTTGTCGTCAAACGGGTTATGTGACGCTGAAATCACAATGCCCGCCTCTGCGCGGAAGGTACGGGTCAGATAGGCGATGGCTGGTGTCGGCATCGGGCCGGTAAAGGCGGCCGTCAGGCCTGCTGCGGCGAGACCGGCTTCCAGCGCGGACTCCAGCATATAACCAGAGATACGGGTATCTTTACCGATGATGATCTTCTTTGAACCGTGGCGCGCCAGCACTTTACCTGCGGCCCAGCCCAGCTTCAGGACGAAATCGGGGGTGATGGGTGCTTCACCGACTTTGCCACGAATGCCGTCTGTACCGAAATATTTACGATTACTCATGATACTCCTTTTGCTCTTCGGGTCGCTTCGACCACGCGCATCGCTTCAGCCGTCTCTTTTACATCATGGGCGCGAATAATCTGCGCGCCCTGCATAGCAGCAATCACCGCGCAACTCAGGCTGCCGGTTAAACGCTGTGACGGGCCGACGTTTAACAGCTGGCCAATCATCGATTTACGCGACATCCCCACTAACAGCGGCAGGCCGAAGTGGTGAAAATCGCCAAGATGAGCCAGCAGTTCATAATTGTGGCTGAGATTTTTACCGAAACCGAAGCCCGGGTCGAGTATCAGACGCTCTTTTTTAATGCCCGCTGCTTCGCAGCGCGCTATCTGCTGAGCGAAGTAAGTGTCCACTTCGCTTAAAATATTTTCGTAAACCGGTGCCTGCTGCATGGTGCGCGGTTCGCCCTGCATATGCATTAAACAGACGGGCAGCCCGGTCGAGGCGGCGGCTTCCAGTGCTCCGGGTTCAGAAAGCGAACGCACGTCGTTAATGATGTGAGCACCCACTCGCGCGGCTTCCCGGATGACATCAGCTTTAGAGGTGTCCACTGAAATCCAGACTTCGAAACGCTGGGCAATGGCATCAATGACCGGAATCACCCGCTCCAGCTCCTCCTCCACACTCACTTCATCCGCGCCAGGACGGGTTGATTCCCCACCCACATCGATGATGGTTGCGCCTGCATTGACCATCTCATTGGTATGCGTCAGCGCATCGACCAGCGCGTTATGCTTTCCACCATCTGAAAAGGAGTCCGGCGTGACGTTAAGAATGCCCATCACATGTGGAAAAGATAAATCGAGATGGGAATCACGGGCGAACAACTTCATAGCGGAAACTCCTTGCTGATCAATATCTGGATGTAAAAAACCCCGGACCAGCCGGGGTTTTGTCTGACGATGTTGCGTCTTATTTGTTGTACTGCTCTGACATGGTATTGCCTGGGTTTGGCGTACGCGGTTCATCAACCGGACGTGGCGCCTTTGGCGTACCGTTGCTGTCTGAGTTGCTGCCTGGATCTTCCCAGCCCGCTGGCGGACGCACTTCGCGGCGTGCCATCAGGTCGTCGATCTGCGGTGCATCAATGGTTTCATACTTCATCAGCGCGTCTTTCATCGCGTGAAGGATGTCCATGTTCTCACCCAGAATCTGACGAGCACGCTGGTAGTTGCTGTCGATCAGGTGCTTAACTTCCTGGTCGATGATGCGGGCCGTTTCATCAGACATATGTTTCGCTTTCGCGACAGAACGTCCGAGGAACACTTCACCCTCTTCTTCTGCATAGAGCAATGGACCCAGTTTTTCAGAGAAGCCCCACTGCGTTACCATGTTACGCGCCAGATTGGTCGCAACTTTAATATCGTTGGACGCACCGGTAGAAACACGTTCTGCACCGTAGATGATCTCTTCTGCCAGACGACCGCCGTAAAGCGTTGAGATCTGGCTTTCCAGTTTCTGACGGCTGGCGCTGATCGCGTCGCCTTCAGGCAGGAAGAAGGTCACACCCAGTGCGCGACCGCGCGGGATAATCGTTACTTTATGAACCGGGTCATGCTCTGGCACCAGGCGACCAATAATGGCGTGGCCTGCTTCGTGGTAGGCAGTTGACTCTTTCTGCGATTCCGTCATCACCATGGAGCGACGTTCCGCACCCATCATGATTTTGTCTTTCGCTTTCTCGAACTCTACCATCGAAACCACACGCTTGTTTGAACGGGCCGCGAACAGCGCTGCTTCGTTAACAAGGTTGGCCAGATCGGCACCCGAGAAGCCTGGCGTACCACGTGCAATGATTGCTGCATCAACATCAGTTGCCAGCGGCACACGACGCATATGCACTTTCAGGATCTGCTCACGACCGCGAACATCTGGCAGGCCAACAACAACCTGACGGTCAAAGCGACCTGGACGCAGCAGCGCAGGGTCCAGTACGTCAGGACGGTTAGTTGCGGCGATAACGATAATACCTTCGTTACCTTCGAAACCATCCATCTCAACCAGCATCTGGTTCAGCGTCTGCTCACGTTCGTCATGTCCACCGCCTAAACCGGCGCCACGCTGACGACCGACTGCGTCGATCTCATCGATAAAGATGATGCACGGAGCCGCTTTTTTGGCCTGTTCGAACATGTCACGCACACGGGATGCACCGACACCGACAAACATTTCCACAAAGTCAGAACCGGAGATGGTAAAGAAAGGCACCTTCGCTTCACCGGCAATCGCTTTTGCCAGCAAGGTTTTACCGGTACCCGGTGGCCCCACCATCAGAACGCCTTTTGGAATCTTACCGCCCAGCTTCTGGAAACGGCTTGGCTCACGCAGATATTCCACCAGCTCAGCAACTTCATCTTTCGCTTCGTCACAACCTGCTACGTCGGCGAAAGTGGTTTTAATCTGGTCTTCCGTCAACATGCGGGCTTTGCTCTTGCCGAAGGACATCGCGCCCTTACCGCCGCCGCCCTGCATCTGACGCATAAAGAAGATCCACACACCGATCAGCAGCAACATCGGGAACCACGAAATGAAGATTGAAGCCAGCAGGCTTGGTTCTTCCGGCGGTTCGCCAACCACTTTGACGTTTTTGGTCAAGAGGTTATCGAGCAACTTGGGATCGTTGACAGGAATGTAGGTCGTGTATTTATTGCTGTCTTTTTTAACGACGTTAATTTCACGCCCGTTAATACGTGCCTCGCGGACCTGATCCTGGTTCACTTCCGACAGGAAGGTTGAATAATCAACCCGACGGCCATTCGACTCGCTGGGCCCAAAGCTCTGGAATACTGACATCAGCACGACCGCGATGACTAACCAGAGAATCAGGTTTTTCGCCATGTCACTCAAGGGATTAACCTCATATTACAACGGTGTTAACAGATAGCGTAGGGTACTATAGATCCCGCATACATGGAATCGCAGCAAAACTGCGGACTTCTCCAGCAATTTGGTTATAGTTTGCGCCCAGTCGCCACAATATACACTTCACGTGAACGTGAACGCGAAGCGTCCGGCTTACGAATTTTCACTTTCGTAAACAGGGAGCGAATTTCCCGCAGGTATTCATCGAAGCCATCTCCCTGAAACACTTTCACTACAAAACTGCCGCCAGGTGCCAGGATATCCCGACACATCTCCAGCGCCAGCTCGACTAAATACATCGACCGGGGAATATCTACGGCAGGTGTACCACTCATATTCGGCGCCATATCGGACATGACAACCTGAACTTTTTGATCGCCAACGCGTTCAAGCAGCGCATTGACCACCGATTCTTCACGAAAATCGCCCTGAAGGAAATCGACACCGACTATCGGATCCATTGGCAGGATATCACAGGCAATGACTCGCCCTTTGTTCCCAATTTGCTGTACCACATATTGCGACCAGCCTCCGGGTGCAGCACCCAGATCTACCACGGTCATGCCGGGTTTGAAAAGCTTGTCACCCTGTTGTATTTCATCAAGTTTAAACCAGGCGCGCGAACGCAACCCTTTTTTATGCGCCTGGAGCACATATTTATCGCTAAAGTGTTCCTGAAGCCAGCGGCCGGAGCTGGCCGAACGCTTTTTACCCGTCATAATATTTCCAACTAAATCGTCATCGTAGCGATAAACCTGCACGCAATGGGTTGCGTCGATTTGGTGATATACCCGAGATGGCGGTAGAATGAACCGTTTTCAATCCCTGAGTAAGTAAAAAACTACGATGAATCTAAGTACCAAACAAAAACAGCACCTCAAGGGCCTCGCCCATCCGCTCAAGCCAGTGGTTATGCTGGGTGGCAATGGCCTGACTGAAGGCGTGCTGGCCGAAATCGAGCAGGCTCTGTCGCATCACGAACTGATCAAGGTAAAAATCGCCTCGGAAGATCGTGAAACGAAGCAGCTGATCGTTGAGGCTATCGTGCGTGAGACCGGTGCCAGCAACGTACAGGTGATCGGCAAAACGCTGGTGCTGTATCGCCCCTCTAAAGAGAGCAAAATTTCTCTGCCACGCTAAATGTGGGCAAAGAAAGTGACATGCTCTTACCTCAGATAAAAGGCCGCAATGCGGCCTTTTTCCTTTCTTTACATTGTGCTTTAACGCTTTTCAAAGCGTAGCAACATCTTAAAGGTATTCCACCTTCAGGATTTCATACTCAACGTCGCCGCCCGGGGTTTTCACGATAGCCACGTCATCGGCCTCTTTACCCACCAGGCCACGCGCCATCGGCGAATTGACCGAAATCAGATTTTGCTTAAAGTCCGCTTCGTCATCGCCCACAATGCGATACGTGGCTTCTTCGTCGGTTTCGACGTTCAGCACGGTGACGGTTGCACCGAAAATCACGCGTCCGGTTTTCGGCATCTGAGTGACGTCGATAACCTGCGCATTGGAGAGTTTGGCTTCAATCTCCTGAATACGGCCTTCGCAAAAACCCTGCTCTTCACGCGCAGCGTGATATTCCGCGTTCTCTTTTAAATCGCCATGTTCGCGTGCATCAGCGATAGAGGCGATAATGCGCGGGCGCTTCACGGTTTTCAGCTCGTTCAGCTCTTCGCGCAATCTTTCAGCGCCTCTTAACGTCATCGGAATCTGATTCATTTAAGCTCCTCGCCATCTTTCCTGTTTAACGATGTCATCCTGACCGGTGACTGCAGAAAAAAGCGTTCTGCGGCGCATTAGCCCGTTTTTGCAAATAAAAGAATCCTGACCCGGAGATGCTTCCAGGCCAGAAAAGAGTTTTGCAATTTGATACGTATTTTACCCCAGAGTTCCCTGCGGGTCATCGTTTACTTTGCACCGTCCAGCGACGTAGTATTGACGCCCTCACCTGCCAGTTACCGCGAGATTATGCGATTTTCACGACTTGTTACCGGATTAAGCTGCGCATTTATGCTGCAGGCACACGCAGCGCCAGTTGATGAATACATGCAGTACCTGCCAGACGGCGCCAATCTGGCGCTGATGGTACAAAAAGTAGGCGCATCAACACCGATTATTGATTATCACGGAAAACAGATGGCCCTGCCCGCCAGTACCATGAAAGTGGTGACGGCGCTGGCAGCATTGCTGGAGCTGGGTGGCGACTTCCGTTTTCAGACCACTTTTGAGACTCGCGGCGCCATTATCGATGGCACCCTGAACGGCGATTTAGTTGCACGTTTCGGCGGTGATCCCACCTTAAGCCGTCAGGATCTGCGCAACATGGTGGCGGCGATAAAGAAGCAGGGCATTAACCATATCAAAGGCAATCTGGTTATCGACACCTCCGTTTTTGCCAGTCACGATATGGCGCCGGGCTGGCCGTGGAACGATATGACCCAGTGCTTCAGTGCTCCGCCGGGTGCGGCAATCGTTGATAAAAACTGCTTCTCGGTGTCGCTCTACAGTGCTAATACGCCGGGTGAGAATGCCTTTGTACGTATCGCCTCCTATTATCCGGCGCATATGTACAGCCAGGTGCGCACCATTGGCCGCAACAGCGGCGAAGGGCAATATTGCGAGCTGGATGTGGTGCCGGGCGAGCTGAACCGCTACACCCTCACGGGCTGTATGCGTCAGCGCGCGGAACCGCTGCCGCTGGCATTTGCGGTGCAGGATGGCGCGGCCTGGGCTGGCGAAATCCTCAAGGCGGAACTGCGGTCGTCTGAGATTGACTACAGCGGGCATCTGGTGCGACAGACGCAGGTCACCGAACCGGGTACCGTGCTGGCATCGACCCAGTCCGCGCCGCTGCATACGCTGCTGCACACCATGCTGAAGAAGTCAGACAACATGATTGCCGACACGGTGTTCCGCACCATTGGTCATCACTACTTCAATGTGCCCGGCACGTTCCGCGCCGGGCAGGATGCCGTTCGCCGCATCCTGAAAGCCAAAGCTAATGTCGACATGGGTAATAGCATTCAGGTGGATGGTTCAGGTCTCTCCCGCCATGACCTGATTTCGCCGCAAACCATGATGCAGGTATTGCAGTTCATTGCGAAGAATGACAACACGCTGGATTATATTTCGATGCTGCCGCTGGCAGGTTACGACGGCACGCTGCAGTATCGCGGCGGGCTGCATGAGGCGGGGCTGGATGGCAAAGTCTCGGCGAAAACCGGTTCACTGCAGGGCGTCTATAACCTGGCGGGCTTTATTACCACCTCCAGTGGCGCGCGGGTGGCGTTCGTTCAGTTCCTTTCCGGTTATGCGGTCCCGCCGGAAGATCAGCGTACCCGCCGTATTCCGCTGGTGCGATTTGAGAGCCGTCTCTACCGCGATATCAATCAGAACAACTGATTATTCAGTTATAAAAAAAGCGCAGCGGCCAGATCAACCGCTGCGCTTTTTATTGCCCGTCCATCAGAAGCGGGTATTCACGCTCATATACCAGGTGCGGCCCGACTCGTTAAAGGTATTGGCCCCAGCGCCATAGAGCCACGCTCCGGTGGTGGCATTGCCGGTGGTCTGCGCGTTGCCCTGCCGGAAATGACGCTTGTCGAACAGGTTGTCGATACCCACGGTGACGCTGGCATATTTATTAACGTCATAGGTGCCGCTCATGCCCACAACCGAATAGGGGCTCACCTGATCGGTGGCGCTACCGGTGACGGCGTTACCTTTATAGTCATATTTCTTCGGTACCTGTTTACCGTACCAGGTCAGGGTTGTTTGCAGGGAGAGGTCCTGCATCGCCTGCCAGCTCAGCGTCGAATTGAGCGTATATTCCGGAATAATCGACAGACGATCGCCGGTCTCTTTATTCTTACTCTGCAACATGTAAGTGAAGTTATTGTTCCACGTCACGTTGTCAGAGAACGGCACATTGACCGTGCCTTCCAGCCCCTCGACGACTGCTTTGGGCACATTTTCCCATTTGTAGATGTCGGTTTTGCCGTTAGATGCGGTGCCGGTTGGCGCCGTGCCAGCCTCGATCTTGTTACGGTAGTCGTTGCGGAACCAGGTCAGGCCCGCCTGGTAGCCATCGCGCTTCCATTCGACCCCAATCTCTTTATTGATGCTGTTTTCCGCTTTCAGATCGTCATTACCCATCAGATAACAGGCACCGGCACTGGCGGCACAGCCCTGACCGTTGCTGTAGAGCAGATAGTTCGGGTTGGTCTGATAGAGGCTCGGGGCTTTATAGGCGCGCGCAATACCCATTTTCAGTGTGAACTCATCGCCTAATCCCTGTGACAGGTTGAGCGACGGACTCCAGTTATCGCCGACAATCGAATGGTGATCGAAGCGCAGGCCCGGCGTCAGCATGGTGCTATCGGTCAGCTCAATATTGTCTTCGGCAAACAGCGAGAAGATTTCCGCCTGTGAATAGGGTGTGCGGCCGGTCGTAGCGATACCGGGAATCGACCCGTAGCTGGCGGCCTGAGTCGTCGATGAAGGATCCTTCATCCGCTGCTGATTCCATTCCGTCCCGAAAGTCGCGGTCTGGTTCACCAGCCATTCAAACGGCACGCTGACCTCACTGTGCAACAACACATCATCCAGCTGGATGGTATTGAAGTTGCTGTTGGCGAAGATGCCTTCGGTGCCGCCCGCCAGCCCCTCATTCAGACGCGCGTTGCGGGTATTCTCATATTGCGCGTAGGTATTGGTGCTGATGCCATTATCCCAGGCACCGGTCCACTTAACAGAAAAGTTCTGCCGATAGAGCCGGTTGGTCTCTTCACCATATTTGCTTTTCACCAGGGCGTTGGTATTGGTGTTCTGCGTGTCCCCGGCATAGAGGTTGCCCTGACGACTGTAACCGGCCCCCACTTCCAGCGTCTGCATCGGCGCAAATGCCCAGCGCAGCAGGCCATGAATATCTTTGTTGATCGAGCCTTCCCGGCCCGCCGGGTACGATCCGGCGTAACTGCCGGTGCGGTCTGCGGCGTGCCCTTCATTAATGTCGTAAGCATCAGCCTGCGTTTTTGCCAGTCCGCCATAGAGCCGGAAACTGACATCCTCGCCCAGTGGCCCTTCAAGGCTGAAGTTTGTGCGACGGGTCGCGCCCTCCTCCTTGTGTTCCGGCACGTTGTAATAGGCGCTCCATGAGCCGTGCCACTGATTATCCATCTCTTTTTTGGTGATGATGTTCACCACGCCGCCCGCTGCACCGTTACCGTAACGAGCCGCTGCCGGACCGCGGATTACCTCAATGCGATCAATGATCTCTGGCGGCACCCAGTTAGTGTCGCCGCGCGTATCACGCTCGCCACGCCAGCCAAGCCGAACCGCGTTGCGGCTGGTCACCGGCAATCCATCGATCAGAATCAGGGTATTTTCCGGCCCCATGCCGCGGATATCGATCTGGCGATTGTTTCCGCGCTGGCCGCTGGTGGAGTTACCGGTCAGATTGACGCCAGGCATGGTGCGAATAATTTCGGCGACATCGCGTGCGGGTGGATGTTTTTTAATTTCGTCGGCGGTGATGGTCGACACGCCAGGTGCCTGCAACGTCTGCTCGGCGGCGGTCACCATCATGGTGTCGTCGTGGAGGGTATCGGAGGGGCTGCTGTCGATAGCCGGTTCGCGGGTGGCTTCAGCAGCCACGGCACCGGCAGAAATGAGAGAGGCGGTGAAACCCAGTTCAATCATAATGGCTAACGAAAGCCGGGATAACTTTTTCATTTTTCTGTTCCTGGAGTGCCGGCGAGGATGCCACTGCCGGCGTGCCGGTAAAAAAGTAATAACCTTGCCTGCAACGTTTTCCCCTTGTCGCCGGGCCAGCGTCAGAACCGCTTTGCATCAGTCTGAAAGCCGGTGCGGCAGAGAGAATGCGCGCGCTCCCTGTCGGGCGGAAACACCCTATTGCAAATGCAAATAATTATCAATACTATTATTCATAACATGCATGACCCTAATCAAGGGTGATCGAAAGATGGCGCGTATGACGTGGTTAAGTGAAGAAACCGGCAGTGAACGCTGGTGGCAACAGCAGCAGCAACGGGGCATTCCTCTGATTGAAGCTGGCGAAAAGGGAACCTGTCAGGTCACCTTTTTCTGGCGCGATCCCCAGGGTGACACGCAGCACTCCGATACCCGGCGCGTCTGGATCAATATTACCGGCGTAACCGATCATCATCATTCAGCGGTCCCCTCCTCATTAACGCCTGTTCCCGATACCGATGTCTGGTGGTGGCAAACCGCCCTGCCCGCTGACTGGCGCGGCAGCTACTGCCTGATTCCTGATAGTCAGGAAGAGACTTTTACCGGGCAGGCCGATATGCAGGCAGTGCGCCAGTGGTGGAGTCAGAAATTCCCGCAGGCGCAAAGCGACCCGCTGAATCCTTTGCGAAGCTGGGCGGGTGGACGGGGAATGAGGGTCTCGCCACTGCACCTGCCACACGCGCCGGATCAGCAGGTGTGGCGTGCGGTTGATGAGGGCCGTGCCGCCGATATTCCGCTGCAACACTATTTGTGGCGCAGCGAACGGCTGGGAAACCAGCGTCAGATCTGGATCTCTGTCACCGGAGACGCCAGTGCAGGCGATCGTCCGCTGGTACTGCTGCTGGATGGTCAGTTCTGGGCACAGAACATGCCGGTTGCCGGCCCGCTTCAGCAACTGACAGAGGCAGGCGAACTGCCCCCTGCGGTCTATGTCATGATCGACATCATCGACCGCGAGCACCGCACGCGTGAGCTGACCTGTAACCCTGACTTCTGGCTGGCGATTCAGCACGAGCTGTTGCCGCAGGTTCAGCGCTGGGCGCCGTTTCGTGCCGACAGCACGCTGGTAGCGGGACAGAGTTTTGGCGGCCTTTCTGCCGCTTACGCCACCCTGACCTGGCCGGAAACCTTTGCTGGGGCGATCAGCCTCTCCGGGTCGTTCTGGTGGCCCGCGCGCGGCGATCCCAATGGCTGGCTGCCACAGCAGTTACAACAGGGCTTACTGCAGGCCCCCCCTCGCCGCTTCTACCTGGAAGCGGGACGACGCGAACGGCTGATTCTGGCAGCAAACCAGCAGTTTCAGCACGATCTGACCGCTGCCGGACATCAGGTCAGCTATCACCCGGTCGAAGGTGGTCACGATGCGCTGTGCTGGCGCGGCGGACTGCTGGCAGGCCTTAAAGCCATATGGCAATAGCCCTAACCCGCTTATATTCCGCCTTCTGCGCGCCACTGAAAGATATCTATGCAGGACAGCGGCGTTAGCGCGCCCGGTGACTGCGGACAGGAGACCGACATGCAACAACTTAACCCTTTCGACGATCCGCAACAGGATTGTCAGGTGCTGAAGAACGATCAGCAGCAGTACAGTTTATGGCCCGCCTTTTGTGCGGTTCCGGCAGGATGGCAGCCGGTGTTTGGCCCCGGGCCACAGGCTGACTGTCTGAGCTGGCTGAATGAAAACTGGCACGATATCCGTCCGGTTATGACGCAGGACAGAGGCGAAAATGTCTGAGATCACCCTCAACCCGCAGACAGAACAAAAAACGCTGCCGCTGGTGGCCGCTCAGCCCGGAATCTGGATCGCTGACCAGCTATCGCCCTATTCCAATGCTTACGCCGTGGCGCATTTTGTCGAACTGCGCGGTGCGCTGAACAGCGCGCTGTTATCACGGGCCATAATTGCTGGCATGCAGGAAGCAGACACACTGAATATGGCCTTTGGCGAGCTGGAGGGTGAACCGCTACAGTGGCCTGAACCCCAGGCTTTCCGCGAGCCTGAGGTGATCGATCTGCGCGACGCCGCCGATCCGGAGGCCGCAGCACGTGCGCTGATGCAGCAGGATATGACCGGCGATCTGCGGGTGCTGAGCGGCGCGCCGCTCTACCATCACAGCCTGTTTCGGCTGGATGAGGATCACTGGTACTGGTATCAGCGATATCATCATCTGGTGGTCGATGGTTTTAGTTTCACCGCCCTGACCCGCCGTATCGCCAATCTCTACAGCGCCTGGCAGCGCGGCGACACGCCGGAGCCGAGCCCGTTTGTGCCGTTCAGCGACGTCGTTGATGAATATCAGCGTTATCAGCAATCTTCGGGCTGGCAGCGCGATCGCCAGTTCTGGCTGGAGAAAGGGGCGCAGTTACCTGCGCCCGCCTCGTTGTCCGCTCTGCCGCTGGCCGGTCAGAGCGCCAGTACCGACCTGCTGCGCCATACGTTTGCCGTGGATCGCGACACGTTTCAGGCTTTGCTGACGCACACCGGGCAGCAAAACCTCAGCGCCGCAGATACCGCCTTTGCGCTGGTGGCGTTATGGCTGGCGCGCCTCACCGGCCAGCATGCGTTCGCCGCCGGTTTCATCTTGATGCGCCGCATCGGCTCGGCCGCGCTCTGCGCCACCGGTCCGGTGATTAACGTGCTGCCATTGGCGGTGCATTACGATCCGGCACAGCCGCTCACGGCACTGGCCGGGCGTCTGGCGGGCGAAGTCAAAAAGATGCGTCGTCATCAGCGTTACGACGCTGAACAGGTGCAGCGCGATCTGGGTCGCTCCGGCGACAGCGATCCGCTCTATGGGCCGGTAATCAACCTGAAGATGTTTGATTACCAGCTCGATTTCGCTGGCATCAAAGGCATAACCCATCAGCTGGCGTCAGGACCGGTACGCGATCTGGAGATTGCTATCTACCTCAGCGAACAGGGCGACCTGACGCTGGAGTTACTGGCTAATGCACAGCGCTACAGTGAGACAACGCTAAAGCAACACGCCAGCCGCTTTGGCCTGCTGCTTCAGCAGCTTGCCGTCCGGCCAGCCAGTGCCTGTGGCGAGCTGGACATGCTGATGCCGGAAGAGCATCAGCAGCTCGCGGCGATCAACCAGACTGCCGTAATGCTGCCCGCAGAAACTCTGAGCAGCCTGCTGCTCCGTCAGGCACAGCGTTCGCCGCGCGCTCCGGCACTGGCAGATGAGGGGCATCAGCTTGACTATCAACAGATGCAGCAGCAGGTCGCCGCGCTGGGGCAACAGTTGATTGCGCAGGGAGTGACGCCGGGTGATATCGTCGCCGTAGCGCTGCCGCGTTCGGTCTTTTTATCGCTGGCGCTGCAGGCGATCGTCAGCGTGGGGGCAACCTGGCTGCCGCTCGATACCGGCTACCCGGACGATCGGTTACAGATGATGCTGGAAGATGCCGCGCCGAAAACGCTGATCACCTGTCGTGAACTGGCCGAGCGGCTGGCGGCACTCTCACCCGTCGCGCCGCTGTTTTACGACGCGCTGTTAACACCCGTGGATAGCGTGCTGATGCAGGCCCCGCGTCCACAGGATGGCGCATACATCATCTATACCTCCGGCTCGACCGGCCGGCCAAAAGGGGTGCTGGTCAGTCATGAGGCGATCGTCAACCGTCTGTTATGGATGCAGGATCGCTATCCGCTCGGCAGCGATGATGTGGTGTTGCAGAAAACCCCGAGCAGCTTTGATGTTTCGGTATGGGAGTTCTTCTGGCCGCTCATCGTCGGCGCACGGCTGGTGATGGCTCCGCCCGACGCTCATCGCGACCCGGACGCGCTGCAGCAGCTGTTTGCCCGCTACCGCGTGACCACCACCCATTTTGTTCCGTCGATGCTGGCTGCTTTTATTGCCTCGCTGCAGGAAGGTGACGCGATAGCGCGCTGCGCCACCCTGCGCCGGGTTTTCTGTAGCGGCGAAGCGCTGCCCGCAGAGTTATCGCGCCAGTGGCAGGCGCTGACCCGGGTGCCCTTGCATAATCTTTATGGCCCGACCGAAGCGGCGGTTGATGTCAGCTACTATCCGGCCTTTGGCCCGGAGCTGGCGGCCGTCGAAGGGGCCAGCGTGCCGATTGGCTTCCCGGTCTGGAACACCGGCTTACTGATTCTGGATGCGCGTCTGCAGCCGGTGCCACCGGGCGTGGCTGGCGATCTCTATCTGACCGGCGTGCAGCTGGCGCATGGCTATCTTGATCGTCCCGACCTCACCGCCAGCCGGTTTGTCGCCGATCCGTGGGGACACGGCTCCCGGATGTACCGCACTGGTGATGTGGCGCGCTGGCTGCCGGATGGTGCGGTGGAGTATCTGGGCCGCAGCGACGATCAGCTTAAAATTCGCGGACAGCGTATTGAGCTGAACGAGATCGACCACGCCATGGCTGCGCTACCTGGCATTGAGCAGGCCGTCACATATGCGGTGGTGCTGGGGAGCAATAGCGATCAGCAGGGCGATGCCCGCCAGCTGGTCGGCTATGTGGTGGCTGATGGCTCGATCGATACCGACGCAATGCGTCAGACTCTGGCCACACAGTTACCGGCGCATATGGTGCCGGTGGCGATTGTTCAGCTGGCGGCGTTACCGCTCAGCAGCAACGGTAAACTGGATCGCAAAGCGCTGCCGCTGCCGCAAACGCAGGCAGCGCTGGCTGGTCGCGCGCCGCATCCCGGACTCGAAACGACACTGGCACAGGCGTTTGCCAGGCTGCTGGAGTGCGAACCGGTGAGCGCCCAGGATGATTTCTTCTCGCTGGGCGGTCACTCGCTGCTGGCGATGCGGCTGGCAGCACAGCTGCGCCGGACGCTGAATCAGCCTGTGTCGGTGGGCCAGATTATGGTGGCATCCACGGTAGAAAAGCTGGCGGCACTGCTCAGCAGCGAGCCCGCGGATGTGGCTCGCGCCGGATTTGAAGCGGTATTACCCTTGCGACACAGCACTGGCCCGACGCTGTTCTGCTTCCATCCCGCCTCCGGTTTTGCCTGGCAGTTCAGCGTATTGCAGCGCTATCTGGATGCACGCTGGTCGCTACTCGGCATTCAGTCACCCGACACCGCCAGCCCGCTGAACCAGGCGCAGCACCTTGACGCGGTGTGTGAGGCGCATCTGGCGACGGTGCGTCAGCAGCAGCCACAGGGGCCATACTATTTCCTGGGCTACTCGCTGGGTGGCACGCTGGCGCAGGGTATCGCCGCGCGGCTGGAGGCCGAAGGTGAAACCGTTGCCTTCCTCGGACTGCTGGATACCTGGCCGCCGGAGACGCAGAACTGGGATGAACGACGCGGTGAAAACGTGCTGGATCCGGCGGTGCTGGAAGAGGTTAATCGTGAGCGCGAGCAGTTTATCGCTGCGCAGCGGCAGCAGGCCGGTGAAGGAATGGAGGCACTGTTTACCACCATTGAAGCCAACTACGCCAGTTCGGTGCGCCTGCTGGCAACAGCGCGCAGTGCCCGTTTCACCGGACACGCAACCCTGTTCCTGGCGGAACAGACGCAGCAGCCCGGTCAGGATGCGCGCCGCGCCTGGGCGCCCTATGTCGGCGAGCTGACCATCTGGCCGCTGGACTGTGCGCACGTCGAGATCATCTCACCGCGCATGTTCGAACAGATTGGGCCACGACTGCAGCAGTGCCTGGCGTCGCTGAATCCCTGAACCGTTCTGACTTTGCGCTTTCTCCACCTGAAGAAAGCGCAGGTCAGCCTCTTCCCAGCGGCACAATCATCGGCGTACCGGCCACCGGATCGTTAATGATGATGCAGCGCAGGCCGTAGATCGCTTCTATCAGTTCCGGCGTGACGATCTCCGCCGGTTTCCCTTCGGCAATGATTTTCCCGTCTCGCATCGCAATCAGGTGGCTGGCATAGCGGCACGCCTGATTGAGATCGTGCAGCACCACCACCAGCGTACGGCCATGCTGCTGATTGAGATCCTGCATTAATTCCAGCAACTCAATCTGATGGGCGATGTCGAGCCAGGTCGTCGGTTCATCCAGCAGCAACAGTGGCGTCTGCTGAGCCAGCACCATCGCAATCCACACCCGCTGCCGCTGGCCGCCAGAGAGCGTATCAACCTGCTGCTGCGCCAAATCTGCCACGCCAGTAGCCTGCATTGCCTGCTGAACAGCCGTCTCATCTTCCTGTCGCCAGCGACCAAACAGCGACTGGTGCGGATAACGCCCGCGCGCGACCAGTTCGCTGACGCTGATGCCCGCTGGCGCATTCGAGCTTTGCGGTAGCAGCCCCAGCCGACGCGCCACCTCTTTGGTAGCGTAGTGAGCAATCGCATTGCCATCCAGCAGCACCTGGCCTTTCAGGGGCGAGACCAGGCGGCATAAGGTACGCAGCAGCGTCGACTTTCCGCAGGCGTTGGGGCCAATAATAACGGTCAGTTCACCGTCGGGGATCGCGACGGTGAGATTCTCCGCCACGATTTTTTTGTCATACCCCAGCGTCAGCGCGTCGCCCTGCAAACGTGTTTTCACTGTCATTGGCGTCGCGCCTCCCGTACCAGTAAAGCAATCAGATAGAGTCCGCCCAGGCTAACCGTGATGACGCCAACCGGCAGCTGATAAGGCAGGAAAAAGTGCTGCGCGGCGTAATCCGCGGCGGTTAACAGCAGCGCGCCGCACAAGGCAGCCAGCGGCAGCGCGCCTTTGATACCGCCACACAGCCGACGAGCAATCTGCGGTGCCAGCAGCGCAATAAAGGAGACAGGACCGACCAGCGCGGTAGAGGCGGCGGTGAGGATCACGCCCGTCAGCATCAGCAAAACGCGGCTGCGTTCAACCGGTACGCCCAGCGCGCAGGCGGTGTCGTCACCCATCTCCAGCAGACGCATGCGCCGGGCCAGCATGCTTGTCGCCAGCAGCGCCAGCAGCAGCACGATAATCACCGGCGTCGTTTTCGCCCAGGTAATGCCGTTGAGTGAACCGGCGCTCCAGAGCCCGGCGCTCAGTGCCGCCTCCAGTGAGGCGCTGATAATCAGCCAGCTGTTCAGCGCCATCAGCAGCGCCCGCACGCTGATGCCCACAATGATCAGACGAAAGGTCTCCACGCCGTTGCGCCAGCTGAACAGCCAGACCACGCCCGCCGTGAGCAGTCCGCCAAGCAGTGCCGCCAGCGTCATGCCCTCCATGTTTTGCTGGAACAGCACCAGTGCCACCAGGACGCCGCTGTAAGCGCCGGTATTGAAACCCAGAATATCGGGGCTGCCCAGCGGGTTGCGCAGCAGCGACTGAAAAATTGCCCCGCTGACGCCCAGTGCCGCACCAATCAGCAGCGCCATCATGACGCGCGGCAGTCGCCACTCCAGTACAATCAGCTGTATGTTACGCGCCGCCTCGCCGTTGATAAGGGCCCACAACTGGCTGGCGGAGATCGGTAAGGTGCCATGCGTAATGCTCAGAAAGGTCAGCACCCCGCAGGCCACCAGCAGCATCAGCGCATTAATCATCACCCGTTTCATAGCTGCCCTCTTCCCGACTTTCGGCGCACCAGCACAATCAGCATCGGCGCGCCCAGTATGGCCGTGACAATCGACACGCGCAGTTCGCCCGGTACCAGCAGCCGTCCCAGAATATCGGCGGCCAGCAGCAAACAGGGGGTGATAAGAAGGGTTCCGGGCAGCATCCAGCGATGATCGTTACCCAGCAGCCAGCGGGCCAGATGTGGCGTCATTAAGCCGACAAAAGCGATGGGGCCGACAGCGGCTGTCGCCGCCCCACTCAGCAGCGCAATAGCCAGTAATCCCACCAGCTGGGTACGCATCACCCGGGTACCCAGCGCGGTCGCCATATCACCGCCCATACTCAGGCTGTTGAGCGAACGCGCCAGCAGCAGCGCCAGCAGGCTACCGGCGACTACCCCCGGAAAGGTGGTGCGCAGAATGGCAAAATTGCGGATATCCAGCGAGCCACTGTGCCAGAAACGCAGATGATCGTAGATGTCAGGATTGAGTAGCGATAAACCAGAGGTTAACCCCTCCAGCACCGCGCCCAGCGCCACGCCTGCCAGCGTCAGACGCACCGGATTAACGCGGCCACCGCCCAGCGCACCGGTCAGCGCCACCAGCAGGGAGGCCAGCAGTGCGCCCGTAAAGGCAAAGCCAAGCCAGTCCGCGGGGGAGTCAGCGCCAGACAGGGCGATGCCCAGCACTACCGCAAAGCCTGCACCGGCGTTGATACCGAGAATGCCGGGATCGGCCAGCGGATTGCGCGTCAGGCTCTGCATCAGCGCGCCCGCCAGACCTAAACTGATCCCGGCCAGCAGACCCGCCAGGGTGCGCGGCAGTCGGGCATCGCGCACGATGACACAATCGACGCGGTTACAGTCGCTGAATAAGGCCTGCGTGACATCATGAAAGGGGATAGATTTGGCACCCAGCATCAGGCTGAGCGCGAGAAGCAACAACAGCAGCATCCCTGAACCTGCTATTGCACGAAGTTGACGCATAACGTTTAAACCTTCACCGATTCATTGAGATCGCAGCACGAGTCATTATGATAATGATACTTGTTATCGTTATTAGTGATTTTTTGTATGTTACCATGACTCCCGGACTCAATGATGAGGAAAATGGGTGCAAAAAAGCGACGTTATGAACAAACCCTCCCACTTTATCGATCTCAGCCTGCTGAGAACCCACCCCGCCTTTCGCGCCATTTTTATCGCCCGCTTTATCTCCATCGTCGCCCTCGGCATGCTGGCGGTGGCGGTACCGGTTCAGATTCAGCAGCTAACGCAGTCGCCGCTGCTGGTGGGTCTGGCGGTGACGCTGGCCGGTGCCGGCATGTTTATCGGCCTGCTGACCGGCGGCGTGCTGGCGGATCGCTATGAGCGCCGACGTCTGATCCTGTTTGCCCGATCCACCTGTGGCCTGGGCTTTGTCGCCTTATGCATCAATGCCCTGCTCCCTTCGCCGTCGGTGATCGCCGTCTTTGTGCTGGGACTGTGGGATGGTTTTTTCGGCGCGATAGGCGTCACCGCGCTGCTGGCGGCGACGCCGGCGCTGGTCGGGCGTGAAAATCTGATGAAAGCAGGTGCGATCACCATGCTGACGGTGCGATTTGGCGCGATTCTTTCTCCCGCCATTGCCGGACTGGTCATCGCGCAGGGCGGTGTGGCGTGGAACTACGGACTGGCGGCGTTCGGCACGTTGCTGACGGTGCTAACCCTGCTGCGGTTGCCGCGGCTGGCGCCACCGCCGCAGCCGCGTGAACATCCGCTGAAAGCACTGGCCAGCGGCGTGCAATTCCTGTTTGCCAGCCCGATTGTTGGCATGGCGGCGCTGGTCGGCGCGCTGGTGACGTTAGCCAGTGCGGTGCGCGTGCTCTATCCGGCGCTGGCGCCACACTGGCAGGTCGGTGTGACGGAGTTAGGGCTGATGTATGCCGCCGTTCCGCTGGGTGCTGCCACAGGTGCGCTCACCAGCGGACGGCTGGCACAGTCACCGCAGCCGGGCCGCCTGATTCTGGCGAGTGCTATTGCTGCTTTCGTCGCGCTGGCTCTGTTCAGCCTGATGCCGTGGTTCAGCGCGAGTCTGGTCTGCCTTGCGGCCTTTGGCTATTTCAGTGCCATCAACAGCCTGGTGCAGTACGCGCTGATCCAGACGCTGACGCCTGATGCGCTGCTCGGCAGGATCAACAGCCTCTGGACAGCGCAGAATGTCACCGGCGATGCGATAGGTGCAGCGATGATTGGCGCGATGGGTTCACTGCTGTTGCCGCAGCAGGCGGCCAGCCTGTCTGGTCTGGCAGCCACCGTGCTGGGCATCATCATGTGGCTGCTGATGGCGCGTCTGCGTCGCTATCAACCGCCTGCACCGGCGGAAACGGGATCATGATTTAACGAACAGCGTCTCCAGCCGCGTCAGCAAATTGCTGGCGCTGTAGTAGTCGAGCCGGAAGCTATCCAGCCCCAGCGCATAGACCGCTTTTGCGCGCACAGCTGGGGTCTGCGCCAGGAAAGGGTTGCTCATCACCTGTGCGGCGGTGGGCTCTTCAGCGGCAAACAGCAGATATGATTGACCATTAAGGCCTGCCGCCAGATTTTCTCCTGACAGTTGCAGGATATCTTTACGCTGTCCCATGCTGTGACCAGACTGAAGAGTGGCCGGCGGCGTCGCCAGAGTGAAGCCCAGTTGCTGCAGTAATTTCCCCTGCGCCGACGCATCCGTCCACAGATTGACTGCCCGGCCATCCCCGTTCCACACCATCGCTGAAACCGGCTGCGGCGGCAGGGTCAGCTTCGCTTTCAGAGCCTTTTCTCGCGCATCAAACTCAGCTTTCCGGGCGGCAGCTTCCGCTTCATGCCCGGTCGCCTCACCCAGCAACGTCACCAGTTGCTGCCAGCTTTTATCGTCGTAATTCACCACCAGCACCGGCGCAATCGCCGCAAGCTGATCGACCAGTTTTATTGCCGAATCATTCCCGGTGGCGCTGACCACAATCAGGTCTGGCGCTTCAGCAGCAATCGCTTCTGCACTGGGCTCACCAATGTAGAGACGTTTTACGCCGCGCTGTTTGGCCACTTCGCCCCACTGACGGAAGAATCCCTGCTTATCAGCCAGCCGACTGCCGGGTGCGGTTGCGCCACTGGCGACGACCGGCGCATCAATCGCCAGCAGCGAGCCGGTCAGGGTCACGCTGGTCGAGACAATGCGCATCGGTGCCTGGGTCAGCGTGATATTGCCTGTTGCCCCGGCGACAGTTCGCGGCCAGCCGGTCTGGGCAGCAGCGGTAACACTGAACAGGCTGATGCTCAGGAAAAACAGCGCTATCGCCGATGTGACACCATGTTTACTCATAGATTTTCGTCCACTTTTACCCGGAAAAAGAGAGAGACCATTTGTGCTGATTTAACCGGCCATACCAGCTGAATCGCCGCGTAATTATTGACACTTTCGGCTAATCAACGTAGGTTACTGGCCCACAATACAAATGATAATCATTATTAGTTATCTTATCATTTATAGGTGGAAATTATGGTGGAATCGCTGGCGTTTGAACATCCCTTGTTGCAGGATTTCCCGGCACTCTGCCGTGGCTTTCTGTTTACCTCTCCCTGGCAAAGCCTGACCACACAGGGCTGTTTTACTACCCTTACCGCGCCGGTAAGGCAGGGTGAGCAGCTGACAGGGGAGTTTCAGCAGCAACTACAGCACCATTTTGCTTCAGCCAGAAAACAGGGCATTGCCCATCCCATTCTGGTGGGTGCAATCCCCTTCGACGTGGATCAGCCCGCTGCGCTGTTTATCCCTGAGTCGTATCAGACCTTTAACCGTGACGATCTCAACGCCAGTGCCTCTCACGCTGAGGCTGAACTGCCGCAGGTACGTCGCCGCACGGCGGTGCCGGACCATGACATTTTCATCGACATGGTTGCGCAGGCAGTGGCGGCTACGCAGCGCGGCGATCTGGATAAAGTGGTGTTGTCGCGGCTGATGGATATCGTGGCGGAACAGCCGGTTGATACGGCCGCCCTGATGCAGCGCATCGTGGCGCAGAACCCTAACAGCTATCACTTTCATCTGCCGCTGCCCGATGGTGGCGCGCTGGTTGGCGCCAGCCCGGAACTGATGATTCGTAAGCAGGGCCGCCAGTTCAGCTCCTGTCCGCTGGCCGGTTCAGCGCCGCGTCATCGCGATCCGCAGCGTGACCAGGCCTCTGGCGACAGCCTGATGCACTCAGCAAAAGATCGTCATGAGCATAAGCTGGTCACGGATGCGATGCGTGCGACGCTGCAGCCGCGCAGCCGCCTGCTGTCGGTCCCTGAGACACCTTCACTGCTGACCACCGCAACATTGTGGCATCTCGCTACGCAGATTCAGGGTGACGTGCTGGACGATCGCGAAAATGCGCTGTCACTGGCCTGTCTGCTGCATCCGACACCGGCCCTCAGCGGCTTCCCGCATCAGCGTGCTCAGGCGCTGATTCAGCGACTGGAGCCATTTGAACGTCAGCTGTTTGGCGGCATCGTCGGCTGGTGTGACGATCAGGGCAATGGCGAATGGGTCGTCACCATTCGTTGCGGTACGGTGAATGGCCCGCGGGTGCGGCTGTTTGCGGGCGCAGGCATCGTAGCGGACTCACAACCTGAATCAGAATGGCGTGAAACCGGCGTCAAACTCGACACCATGCTTCGCGCTTTTGGACTGCAATAAAGGAACCTGTATGACGATTTCCTACAGCCGCTGGCCGGACGATCTGGCCGCACGTTACCGTGAAAAAGGCTACTGGCTCGATCTGCCGATGACCGATATCCTGGAACGTCATCGCGACAGCGAGAGCGTGGCGGTGATTGATGGCGAACGACAATTTACCTATCGCCAGCTGGCGGCGCTGAGTGACAACCTGGCCGCGGCATTGCAGCGTCGCGGCCTGAAGTCAGGCGATACGGCGCTGGTGCAGCTTGGCAACGTGGCGGAATTTTACCTGACGCTGTTTGCCCTGTTCAAAATCGGCGTTGCCCCGGTTAACGCCCTGTTCAGCCATCAGCGCACTGAACTGGCCGCCTATGCCAGTCAGATCTCGCCGAGCCTGTTAATTGCCGATCGCAGCCACGCACTGTTCGCCGATGATGCGTTTATTGCGCAACTTCGCCGCGATCAGCGTTCACTCCAACAGGTGATCCTGCGTAATGACGCTCAGACGGAAAACAGCCTCGACGCCCTGCTGGCTGAACCCGCGGGCAACTTCATCGCAACCCCGACCGCAGGCGATGAAGTCGCCTTTTTCCAGCTGTCGGGTGGCAGTACCGGTACACCGAAACTGATCCCACGTACCCATAATGATTACTACTACAGCATCCGTGAGAGTGACGTTATCTGCGATGTTACCGCCGACACCCGCTACCTGATCGCCCTGCCCGCCGCGCATAACTTCCCGATGAGTTCGCCGGGCGCGCTGGGCGTTTTTTACGCGGGCGGACAGGTGATCTTAGCCGCCGATCCCAGCGCAACGCTCTGCTTCCCGTTGATTGAAAAGCATCAGGTCACCGATACCGGCCTGGTTCCGCCCGCCGCCAGTCTCTGGTTGCAGGCGATTCAGGAATGGGGCAGCAATGCCGCGCTGGCCTCGCTGCAACGCATTCAGGTCGGTGGCGCAAAGCTGGGTGAAACGCTGGCCGCGCGCATCCAGAACGAGATCGGCTGCACACTGCAGCAGGTATTTGGTATGGCGGAAGGTCTGGTGAACTACACCCGACTGGATGACGATGAGCAGACCATTCTCACCACGCAGGGACGCCCGATCTCCCCGGATGACGAGGTGTGGGTCGCCGACGATCAGGGTAATCCATTGCCAGCAGGCTCCATCGGTCGCCTGATGACGCGTGGTCCTTATACCTTCCGCGGCTACTACAACAGCCCGGAACATAACGCCGCCAGCTTCGATGACCAGGGCTTTTACTGCTCTGGCGATCTGATTGAGATCACGCCTGCTGGCAACATCATCGTGCAGGGCCGGGAGAAAGATCAGATCAACCGGGGCGGCGAAAAGATCGCAGCCGAAGAGATCGAAAACCTGCTGCAGCGCCATGCGGATGTGATCCACGCTGCACTGGTCTCCATGAGCGACGAGTTGATGGGTGAAAAGAGCTGTGCCTTTATCGTCACCCGTCAGCCGGTTAAACCGGTGGCGCTGCGTCGTCACCTGCGTGAACTTGGCGTGGCAGAATTTAAGCTGCCCGACCGTATTACCTGCGTAGATGCCCTGCCGCTGACCGCGGTCGGAAAGGTGGACAAAAAACGTCTGCGCCAACAACTTGCCGATCAACAAGCGCAAGCCTGATCTGTCCGGAGATTTTCAATGGCTATTCCACAACTGACCTCTTATCCGCTGCCAGCCGCCACCGAGTTGCCCAACAACAAAGTGAAATGGATGCTGGAGCCGGACCGTGCCGCCCTGCTGATCCACGATATGCAGCGCTATTTTCTCAACTTCTGGGGCGAAAATAGCCCGCTGGTTGAGCAGGTAGTCGACAATATTGCCCGCCTGCGTCGCTACTGCAAAGCGCAGGGTATTCCGGTGTTTTACACCGCTCAGCCAAACGCGCAGAGCGATGAAGATCGTGCGCTGCTCAACGACATGTGGGGACCGGGCCTGAATAAACATCCCGATCAGCAGAAGATCGTGGATGCGCTGGCACCGGATGAGGACGATCAGGTCCTGACCAAATGGCGCTACAGTGCATTTCACCGCTCGCCGCTGGAGTCGATCCTGCAGGAGATGGGCCGCGATCAGCTGATTATCACCGGCGTCTATGCCCATATTGGCTGCCTGACCACCGCCACCGATGCGTTTATGCGCAATATTCAGCCGTTTATGGTGGCCGATGCGCTGGCTGACTTCAGCCGTGAGGAACATATGATGGCGCTGACCTACACCGCGGGCCGTAGCGGAAAAGTGGTGATGACCGCCGATCTGATGCCTGTGCCACTCAGCAAAGATGATTTGCGCGCGTTGATCCTGCCGCTGCTGGAAGATGATGAGGTGCCGGAAGATGATGAAAACCTGATTGATTACGGTCTGGACTCAGTACGCGTGATGGCGCTGGCGGCACGCTGGCGTCAGGTACATCGTGATATCGATTTCGTCAGCCTGGCGAAAAATCCGAGCATTGATGGCTGGTGGGCGCTGCTGACGCGGGAGCCGGCGAAATGAGCCACACATTCGACTTCAGCGGTAAAATCGTCTGGGTAACCGGTGCCGGCCAGGGCATCGGCTATCATACTGCGTTAGCCTTTCATCAGGCTGGCGCACAGGTTGAGGCCTTTGATCAACGTTTTAAGGGCCATGATTATCCGTTTCCCTGCCACACGATGGATGTAGCCGATCCGGCTCAGGTCAAAACGATCTGCCAGCGCGTATTGGCCGTGCAACCGCGCATTGATGTGCTGGTCAACGCAGCCGGTATCTTACGGATTGGTGCCACCGATGAGCTGTCGTTTGCCGACTGGCAGGCGTGTCTTAACGTCAATGCGGGCGGCGCGTTTAATCTGTTCCAGCAGACATTGCCACGCTTTCGCGAACAGCGCGCCGGTGCCATCGTCACCGTCGCGTCTAATTCGGCTCACGCCCCGCGTATCGGCATGTCCGCTTATGGTGCTTCAAAAGCGGCGCTGCGCAGTCTCTGTCAGACCGTGGGTCTGGAGATGGCGCCCTATGGCGTGCGCTGCAACATCGTTTCACCGGGTTCCACCGACACCGATATGCAGCGCAGCCTGTGGCACACACCGACGGGTGAGCAGGAGATGATTGCCGGCTTCCCGGATCAGTTCAAGCTGGGTATCCCGCTGGGTAAGATCGCGCAGCCGCAGGAAATTGCAGCCACCGTACTGTTTCTCGCGTCGGATCTTGCCAGCCATGTGACGCTGCAGGATATTGTGGTTGATGGTGGCGCAACCCTGGGAGCCTGATAATGACAGCGATCTGGAAGCGATCCATTGATCTTCCCGCCCTGAATGCGCTGGGTGAGAACTCTCTGGTGGCCCATCTGGGTATCGTTTTTACCCTGATAGGTGATGATTATCTGGAAGCGACGATGCCGGTCGATGCCCGTACGCAACAGCCGTTCGGGCTGCTGCATGGCGGTGCGTCCGTGGTGCTGGCGGAGTCGATGGGCTCAATTGCCGGATATCTGGCGGTTGAGGAAGGCAGCAGCGTGGTTGGCGTAGAAGTGAATGCCAGCCATCATCGTGCGGTTTCTGCCGGTCTGGTGCGGGGAATTTGCCGTCCACTGCATCTGGGTAAACGCAGTCAGAGCTGGCAGATTGAGATTCGGAACGGTCGGGATCAGCTGTGCTGCAGTGCGCGACTGAGTGTGGCGGTGATGAGCTAGCTGCAGAAAGAACAATGCCCCCTTTCAGGCCTGAAAGGGGGCATTGCATATCACGCTGTAGCAGGCGATCGGTTAACGCTGATAGATAATTTCAACGCCTTCGTCGTCTTCATCATCCCAGTCGTCATCCCACTCTTCATCTTCCACTTCAACCGTGTTTTCAATGGTTTCTTTGTGGTAATCGTCCCACATGAACTCCACTTTCTCCGGCTGCTTCTCTTCAAGCTCCGCTTCTTTCGGGTTAGCGTTGATGAAGCTCATCACGTCCCAGCAGAGTTCGTTGACACCGGTACGGCTTGCGGCAGAAATCAGGTAATACTTATCTTCCCAGCCCAGTGCTTCAGCCACCGCTTTAGCCCGTGACTGCGCCTCTTCTTCACTGATCAGATCAATTTTGTTGAAGACCAGCCAGCGTGGCTTGTTGAACAGCTTCTCGCTGTACTTTTCCAGCTCGCCGAGAATGATGCGGGCATTTTCAACCGGATCGCTTTCATCAATGGGGTCGATGTCGATCAGGTGCAGCAACACGCGGCAGCGCTCAAGGTGCTTCAGGAAGCGAATGCCGAGGCCTGCGCCATCGGCTGCGCCTTCAATCAGGCCAGGGATATCGGCCACGACGAAGCTCTGCTCGCTGTCCATACGAACCACGCCCAGGCTCGGCACCAGCGTGGTAAACGGATAGTCCGCCACTTTTGGCTTCGCTGCCGATACGGCACGGATAAAGGTCGATTTACCGGCATTCGGTAAGCCCAGCATCCCGACATCTGCCAGCAGCATCAGCTCCAGCTGCAGATCGCGCTTTTCACCTGGGGTACCCATGGTTTTCTGGCGCGGACTGCGGTTTACAGATGATTTAAAGCGGGTGTTACCCAGGCCATGCCAGCCGCCTTTGCCGACCATCAGTTTCTGGCCGTGACGCGTCATGTCGCCCAGTGTCTCGCCGGTACCCTGATCGATAACCCGGGTGCCGACCGGCACTTTAACTTCGATATCTTTACCGCGTTTGCCAGTACAGTCGCGGCTCTGGCCGTTCTGCCCACGCTCGGCGCGGAAAGATTTTTCGAAACGATAATCGATAAGGGTGTTGAGGTTTTCATCAGCGATCAGATAAACGTCACCGCCGTCACCGCCATCACCCCCATCAGGGCCGCCTCTCGGGATATATTTTTCGCGGCGGAAGCTTACGCAACCATTACCGCCATCACCGGCGACGACCAAAATTGTCGCTTCATCTACAAACTTCATTTTCTATCTCCGTCACACAATCGCCTGCAGCACTCTGCAGACGGGTCCGCCAGGGTCTTCTGCGCTGACCAGCGGCGGATAAATCAGGATTGGCTTTCGCCAGTGCGTACATAAAGTGTACAGCAAACTTTTGTGATGCGTCGCTTTTACCGCAACAGACCGCAGAATGTAAAAAGCCCCGCAGGAGCTGCGGGGCCTTCAATTCGTGCGTTCAGACGTTAAACGTCTGCGTCACGACAACCTTACTCAGCAACGATGCTGATGTATTTACGGTTGTTCGGACCTTTAACTTCGAACTGTACTTTACCGTCTGCGGTAGCAAACAGGGTGTGGTCACGACCACAACCTACATTGGTACCGGCGTGGAATTTGGTGCCACGCTGACGAACGATGATGCTACCTGCCAGAACAGATTCGCCACCGAAACGTTTTACACCCAGACGTTTTGCATTGGAGTCACGACCATTTCGAGTCGAACCACCAGCCTTTTTATGTGCCATTTGTCAGATCTCCTCTTATGCCGTGATACCAGTGATTTTCACATCAGTGAACCACTGGCGATGGCCTGCTTGCTTACGGTAGTGCTTACGACGACGAAACTTAACGATCTTAATTTTCTCGCCACGACCGTGAGCAACAACTTCTGCCTTGATCATTCCGCCTGAAACCAGTGGCGCGCCGATTTTCACGTCTTCGCCATTAGCAATCATCAGAACCTGGTCAAACTCAATCGTTTCACCGGTTGCGATGTCCAGCTTTTCCAGGCGAACGGTCTGACCTTCGCTTACTCGGTGTTGTTTACCACCACTTTGGAAAACCGCGTACATATAAAACTCCGCTTCTGCGCTTGCCTTTTAGTTCATCAGGCGGCGCGCTAAATATTCACAATAGGGCGCGAATTCTACGCAAAACTCCAGAAGAAGACAAGAGCACTTTGCACACTCTTGCAGAAAAAAAACACAGGCTGAATGCAACCGTTTCTCAGGCAGAAAATTCAAGTACAATCAGTAACAGATTACCTGAACGCTGGCTGGGTAAAAGCACTTACCATGGCAGAGATAACGAGTCATAGCTGAAAAGACGAATGAACTTAGAACAGATTAATGAATTAACCGCACAGGATATGGCTGCCGTTAACCAGACCATCCTCGACCAGCTGAATTCAGATGTCTCGCTCATCAACCAGTTGGGCTACTACATCATCAGTGGTGGGGGCAAGCGTATCCGTCCCATGATTGCCGTGCTATCCGCACGTGCCATGGGCTACAAGGGCGATCTGCACGTGACCAATGCGGCGCTGATCGAATTTATCCACACCGCCACGCTGCTGCATGACGATGTCGTGGATGAATCCGATATGCGTCGTGGCAAAGCGACCGCGAACGCGGCGTTTGGCAATGCGGCAAGCGTGCTGGTCGGTGATTTTATTTACACCCGCGCCTTCCAGATGATGACCAGCATGGGTTCGCTGCGTATCCTGGCGCTGATGTCAGAAGCGGTAAACGTGATTGCTGAGGGCGAAGTCCTGCAGCTGATGAACGTCAACGATCCCGACATCACCGAAGAGAGTTACATGCGCGTGATTTACAGCAAGACCGCGCGTCTGTTTGAAGCGGCCTCGCAGGCCTCGGCGATACTGGCTGAAGCCACACCTGAAGAGGAAAAAGCGCTACAGGATTATGGGCGCTATCTGGGCACCGCTTTCCAGTTAATTGACGACTTACTGGATTACAGTGCTGACGGCGAGACGCTGGGCAAAAATACCGGCGACGATCTGAGTGAAGGCAAACCCACGCTGCCACTGCTGCATGCTATGCAGCACGGCTCACCTGAGCAGGCGAAGATGATCCGTGAAGCCATTGAGCAGGGAAATGGCCGCCATCTGCTGGAACCGGTACTGGAAGCGATGAATCAGTGTGGTTCACTCGAATGGACGCGCAGCCGCGCCGAACAGGAAGCGGATAAAGCCATTGACGCCTTGCGCATTCTGCCCGAATCGCCGTGGCGCAGTGCGCTGGAGTCGCTGGCGCACATGTCAGTTCAGCGCGATTTCTGATCCCTCACGGAGCCTGACAGGCTCCGTTTTTACGTCCCTGCTCTCACTTCTTTTTGTTATCTCTTAGCTGTTGCACTCCTTTTGCATGCCACCCCACAGATCAGATGCTGGATCCAAATATTACTGGAAACTAATGGGAACTATTTGCTATAAAAACACCAATCTTTCCAGATAAGGGTAAAAAGGAAAGCTCACGTCCTGCTGGACGACGCAATGACAGGGAAAAGGAGAACAGGATATGCAAAAAAGGATGGAAGACTGGCACCCGGCTGACATTATCGCGGCGCTGCATAAGCGTGGAATGACACTCGCGGCGCTGTCACGCGCAGCAGGTCTCAGTTCATCAACGCTGGCTAATGCGCTCACGCGTCCATGGCCCAAAGGCGAATGGTTGATCGCTGACGCGATCAAGGTTCATCCTTGTGAGATCTGGCCCAGCCGCTATTACGATCCCGAGACCCACTGCCTGCTGGATCGCAGAAAACGTATCCGGGCGCCTGTCGATCATTCCGATACCGCCTGAAAACTCAGGCGATCCTCAGGCGAAAAAAAACCAGCCCCCAAAGGGGGCTGGCTCTTTCAGAGCATCTGCGGGATTACTCTTCGCTGACGCGCTCGATGTTTGCGCCCATGGCTTTCAGCTTATCTTCGATGTGCTCATAGCCACGATCGATGTGATAAATGCGATCAACAAACGTCGTTCCTTCCGCAATACAACCGGCCAGAACCAGGCTGGCAGACGCACGCAAATCGGTCGCCATCACCTGCGCACCTGACAGGGTTTCAACCCCATGACAGATCGCCGTGTTGCTCTCAATCTCAGCATGTCCGCCCATACGAATCAGTTCCGGGATATGCATGAAACGGTTTTCGAAGATGGTTTCGGTAATCACGCCCGTGCCTTCCGCAACCATGTTTAGCAGTGTGAACTGCGCCTGCATATCGGTCGGGAAACCTGGATGCGGTGCAGTGCGCACGTTGACCGCTTTTGGCCGCTTGCCGTGCATATCCAGACTGATCCAGTCTTCACCGGTTTCGATATCGGCACCCGCATCACGCAGCTTGGCCAGCACAGCATCCAGCGTATCCGGCTGGGTTTTGTGACACATCACTTTGCCACCCGAAATGGCCGCAGCCACCAGGAAGGTACCGGTTTCGATACGATCCGGCAGGACACGATAAACACCGCCACCCAGACGCTCTACGCCTTCGATGGTGATTTTATCGCTGCCTGCACCACTGATTCTGGCGCCCAGGGTGTTAAGGAAGTTGGCGGTATCGACAATTTCCGGCTCACGCGCCGCATTCTCAATCACGGTGGTACCGGTCGCCAGCGTCGCAGCACTCATGATGGTCACGGTCGCGCCGACGCTGATTTTGTCCATGACAATCAGTGCGCCCTTCAGGCGGCCATTGACTGACGCTTTCACGTAGCCCTCTTCCAGTTTGATCTCGGCACCCAGCTGTTCAAGACCGGTGATGTGCAGATCAACCGGACGCGCGCCGATAGCGCAGCCACCCGGCAGGGAAACCTGACCCTGACCAAAACGCGCCACCAGGGGGCCCAGCGCCCAGATTGAGGCACGCATAGTTTTGACCAGATCGTAAGGCGCACAAAATACATCTACCGCGCTGGCATCGACATGCACAGAACCGTTGCGTTCCACCTTCGCACCCAGCTGGCTCAGCAGCTTCATGGTGGTATCAATGTCGCGCAGCTTTGGCACATTCTGGATCTCGACCGGCTCTTCAGCCAGCAGCGCAGCAAACAGAATAGGAAGCGCGGCGTTCTTTGCCCCGGAAATGGTTACTTCACCACTTAAGCGGGTGGGGCCTTGCACACGAAATTTGTCCATTAACACGGCTCTCAATTAACTAGCTAAAGATTGGACTCGCCAGCGACGAGTTCACCACGCTGGGGATCAGAAACCGTTGAGTTTACGGTCACGCGCCCATTCAGCGGGAGTATAGGTTTTGATAGAGACAGCATGAATGCGGTTATCCGCGATAAATTCCATCAGCGGCGCGTAGACAGCCTGCTGCTTTTTCACGCGGCTCAGTTCGCCAAACAGTTCGCCTACGGCGATCACCTGAAAATGGCTGCCATCATTGCTCATCACATGCACTTCGTCTAAAGGCAATGCTGCCATCAGCACGGCCTGAATTTCACTGTTTTCCATTGGGCTTAACTTCACTTAATAATAATAAGGCTGACATAGTAGAGGAAAGCGGCTGACTCTTAAATACGCAAAAGCCCCTGTTGAAAACAGGGGCTTAGCATAACAACCGGATATCAGGCGCTTTTATCCGCAGAAACAATAATCTGTTGCAGATTGTAAAGCGTTATCAGCGAATGCAGTTTGTCGCTGATGCCCGTAAAGCGAGGGGTAATACCCTGTGCCCGCGCGATTTCCCGCAGATGCACCAGCAGGGCAAGCCCGGAAGAGTCCACACGCTCCAGCGCCGCGACGTCGATGGTATCGACATCTTTAATCAGCGTTTCACGTTGCTGCCACAGGCTCATCAGCGTGTCGCGATCCAGTTCGCCTTTCAGTAATAGCGTGCTGGCTTCCCGCTCCCAGCGTAACGATTCGTGCATTATTGTTGTTTATCCAGCGTGATTGGCTGTGCCGCAGAAGATTTCAGCTGCGCCGTCAGACCATCGATACCTTTGGTACGTAACAGATCGCTCCACTCATTTTGTTTGGTGGTGATCATGCTGACGCCTTCAGCGATCATGTCATACGCCTGCCAGTTACCGCTCTGGCTGTTTTTACGCCACTGGAAGTCGAGGCGAACCGGTGGACGGCCATTTGGATCGATAATGGAAACGCGAATAGCGACAATCTGGGCATCGCCTAACGGCTGCTCAGGCTGAATCTGGTAGCTCTGTCCGTTGTACAGTGCCAGTGCCTGACCATAAGCCTGCGCCAGATAGTCACCAAAGGCGCTGAAGTAGGCTTCACGCTGAGCGGGCGTCGAATCACGATAGTAGCGGCCCAGCACTAACGCGCCCGCATATTTGATCTGCACATAGGGCAGCAGCTCCTGACGCACAATCTGACGCAGGTAGTTAGGGTCCTGCTTGATTTTCGGCTGCTCGTTTTTCAGACGGGTGAACGTCTTTTGCGCCGCTTCATTCATCAGTTTGTAGGGGTTGCTCTGATCGGCTGCGGTTGCCGTCAGCGGTACCGCAACCACCAGCATGGCAATCATCAGTAAACGTTTAAACATGGTATACCCTCTTCTTTAAGGTTGAGCCGGTGCCGCAGGCGCAGCACTGTCGCCTTCCTGCGCATCCTTGTTTTCACTGTTTTGTTTATTATCGCCGCTCTTATAAAGGAACTGACCGATCAGGTCTTCGAGCACCATGGCGGATTTCGTATCGCGCAGCGTATCGCCATCTTTCAGCATCGCTGAACCCAGTTCAGGATCGTCAAATCCTAAGTTGAGTGCCAGGAATTGCTCACCCAGCAGTCCCTGAGTGCGAACCGCCAGCGAGCTGGTGTCTGAAATTTTATTCGCATACTGATCGCTGATGTCCATGGTGACACGCGGCAGCAGCGTTTTCGGCTCTAACTCAATATCGGTCACCCGGCCAATCACCACCCCACCAATCTTGACCGGTGAACTGGCTTTGAGACCACCAATATTGTCAAAGGTGGCGTAGAGCTTCCACGTCGGCTCGGTGCCCATTGACTTTAAATCGGCGACGCGCAGCGCGAGAAACAGCGCCGCCAGCAACGCCATAATCATAAATATGCCAACCCATATTTCGCTTTTTTTGCTTTGCATTGCATCAATTCCCAAACATCAGTGCTGTCAGCACAAAATCCAATCCGAGCACCGCCAGTGACGCGTGCACCACAGTGCGCGTCGTCGCGCGACTGATCCCTTCAGAGGTTGGAATCGCATCATAGCCGTTAAACAGCGCAATCCACGTCACGGTAATGGCAAATACCGCACTTTTAATCAGGCAGTTAACCACATCGGCACGAAAATCGACGGCATTCTGCATCGCCGACCAGAAGAAACCGGGATCAATCCCTTTCCAGCTCACCCCGACCAGCGCCCCACCGGCAATCCCTACCGCGGTAAAAATCAGCGTCAGTAACGGCATACTGATAAAACCGGCCCAGAAGCGCGGCGAGACCACCCGGCGCAACGGGTCAACCGCCATCATCTCCATACTGGAGAGCTGTTCGGTGGCCTTCATCAGGCCGATTTCGGCGGTCAGCGCAGACCCTGCCCGTCCGGCGAACAGCAGCGCGGTCACAACCGGCCCCAGTTCGCGCAGCAATGACAGCGCCACCAGCATACCGAGGCTGGTTTCCGCGCCATAGGTGTTTAAGACCAGATAACCCTGAAGGCCAAGCACCATGCCGATAAACAGACCGGAAACCACGATGATCAGCAGCGACAGCACGCCGACGCTATAAAGTTGTTTAATCAGTAGCGGCGTGTGTCTGCGGAACGCTGGCTTGCCCACCAGCGCATGAAAGAGCATGAGTCCTGCGCGTCCAAAACTGGCGCACGTTTCAATTCCCTGACGTCCAAATGTCGCCAGCGCCTTCAACACCATCAGTTTAGTTACTCCCTGAGCCGGTTAAATCAGCGAGATAGTCGCCGGCAGGAAAACGGAAGGGAACCGGACCATCCGCATCGCCATCAATAAACTGGCGAACGCGCGGGTCATTGTTCGCTCGCAACTCCGGCGTGGTGCCGTGTGCGATAATTTTTTGTCCGGCCACGATATAGGCATAGTCCGCAATACTCAGTACTTCCGGTACGTCGTGCGAGACCACAATACAGGTCAGTCCCAGAGCATGGTTCAGTTCATCAATGAGTTTTACCAGCACACCCATCGTGATCGGATCCTGACCGACGAAAGGCTCATCAAACATGATCAGTTCCGGCTCCAGCGCGATAGCGCGCGCCAGTGCCACACGACGCGCCATTCCGCCCGACAGCTCCGCGGGCTTCAGCTGGGCCGCGCCACGCAGACCCACCGCTTCCAGCTTCATCAGCACTGTGCTGTGCAGCAGCGGAGGAGGCAGACGGGTATGTTCACGCAGCGGCCAGGCAACATTTTCATAGACCGTCAGGTCAGTAAACAGCGCGCCAGACTGGAACAGCATGCTCATTTTTTTGCGCGCTTCGTACAATTTAGTGCGAGACAGTGACGGAATGTTTTCACCACGGAAAAAGATTTCACCGCTGGTCGGCTGAAGTTGCCCCCCAATCAAGCGTAGCAGCGTGGTTTTTCCTATCCCCGACGGCCCCATTATCGCCGTCACTTTGCCTTTTGGCACGGTCAGCGAAATGTCATCGAAGATGGTGCGATCTCCGCGCGAAAAACTCACGCCACGAACCTCAACCAGATTCGATTGCTGCTGGATCATTATAACCTCTTGTAAGGATCGGGCGTAAACATGGGGTACGATGGTAGCCTGTTCGGTCCTGATTCACGATAGCTTTACAGAAACTTACCGCTAAGATTTGGCGAAAATGGTCATTAAATTTACTTTTGCCGTCCGGACGGTCAAAATCAGCGCCTGTCTCGCCAAACAGAACCTTAAACCGGTCGGGAAAGGCATTGCCGGCCTGGGTTTTTACGCAAGGATTTTTCATGTTCGTAGCTTCTGCACTGCTGATTATCGGTTTGCTTTTACTGGCATATGGTGCCGATCGTCTGGTGTTTAGCGCCTCTATACTGTGTCGATCATTTGGCATCCCGCCACTGATTATTGGCATGACCGTTGTCAGCATCGGCACCTCGCTGCCAGAGATGATCCTCTCCTTTTCCGCCGCGCAGCATGGCCAGATGGATCTTGCTGTTGGCACCGCGCTCGGCTCGAATATTACCAATATTTTACTCATCCTGGGTGCCGCTGCGCTTATGCACCCGCTCAGCGTCCATTCTAATCTGATACGCCGTGAACTGCCGTTAATGTTGCTGGTTACCCTGCTCAGCGGTTTCATGCTGTTTGACAATCAGCTTAGTCGACTGGATGGAATAGGCCTGATCGCCATTGCCGCGATTTATCTGATGGTGGTGATTCGCATTGCGCGTAAAGCAGAACGGGATAACAACGACACCCTGACCCGCGAGCAGCTGGCCGAGCTGCCACGCGAAGAGAGCGGAAATACGGTGGCCTTTCTCTGGCTGGCCGTCGCGCTGATTATCCTGCCGATGTCGACACGAATGGTGATCGACAATGCCACGGCGTTTGCCGACTATTTTGGCGTCAGCGAACTGGTGATGGGCCTGACGCTGATCGCCGTGGGCACCAGCCTGCCCGAGCTGGCAACGGTTATTGCCGGTGCGCTGAAAGGCGAAGATGATATCGCGATCGGCAATCTGATCGGCGCCAACATTTATAATATTGCCATTGTGCTGGGTCTGCCGGCGCTGATTCACCCTGGCAGTGTCGATTATCACGCCTTCGCCCGTGATTACTGGGTGATGCTGGGAGTCAGCGTGCTGTTTGCCCTGCTCTGCCTGCTACGTCGCCGCCGCGTTGGCCGTACGGCAGGCTTATTTTTACTCTGTGGTTTCTTCGTCTGGGTGACGCTGCTGTGGATGCAGCCGGCATTCATGGACGGCTAACAAGGACAGACTCACTATGTCATATCAGCAACCAACAGCATTTGATTTCCAGCAGGCGGGGAAAACCGTACTGCGCATTGAGCGCGAAGGTCTGGAACAACTCGATCAATATATTAACGACGATTTCGCCCGCGCCTGCGCCCTGATCTACGCCTGTCAGGGTAAAGTGGTGGTGATGGGCATGGGCAAGTCTGGCCATATCGGCAAAAAAATGGCGGCGACCTTTGCCAGTACCGGCACGCCCGCTTTTTTTGTTCATCCGGCCGAAGCCAGCCATGGCGATCTGGGCATGGTGAGCAAAAATGATGTGGTCATCGCCATCTCCAACAGCGGTGAGTCGAACGAAATCCTCGCGCTGATTCCGGTTTTAAAGCGTCAGCACATTACGCTGATCTGCATGACCGGACGGCCTGACAGTGCGATGGGCCGGGTTGCCGATGTGCATCTGTGTGTCCATGTTCCGCAGGAAGCCTGCCCGCTGGGTCTGGCACCGACCACCAGCACCACGGCCACGCTGGTGATGGGTGACGCGCTGGCGGTTTCGCTGCTGGAAGCGCGCGGCTTCACCGCCGAAGACTTTGCTTTGTCCCATCCTGGCGGTGCGCTGGGTCGTAAACTGCTGCTGCATGTGGCTGATATCATGCACAGTGGCGATGAACTGCCGCACGTCACACGGGACGCCTCGCTGCGCGATGCGCTGCTGGAGATTACCCGCAAAAATCTGGGGCTGACGGTGATCGTCGACGACCTGATGAAAATTGAAGGTATCTTTACCGATGGTGACCTGCGCCGCATCTTTGATATGGGCATCGATTTCCAGCGCGCCACCATCGGGGAAGTGATGACGCCAGGTGGCATCCGCGTCCGGCCTAATATGCTGGCGGTGGAAGCCCTGAACCTGATGCAGACCAAAAACATTACCTCGATTCTGGTGGCCGATGACGACCATCTGCTCGGTGTGGTACATATGCATGACATGCTGCGCGCTGGCGTAGTCTGAACAGGAAGAGAAAATGCAACAGGCAACCCACCCGATCGAAACCTGCTACGGCCCGGTCAGCGCTGACGTTATGGCGCGCGCCAGCAGGATTCGTCTGCTGATCTGCGATGTCGATGGCGTGATGTCCGACGGAGTGATCTACATGGGGAATAATGGCGAAGAGCTGAAGGCATTCAACGTGCGGGACGGTTACGGCGTTCGCTGTTTGCTGACCTCCGATGTGGAAGTGGCTATTATTACCGGCCGCAATGCCCGTCTGATGGAAGATCGCTGCAAAACGCTCGGCATCCGTCATCTTTATCAGGGACAATCGGATAAGCTTTTGGCCTATCGTGAACTTCTGGATAAACTGTCTCTTTCCGACGACCAGGTCGCCTACATCGGTGACGATCTGATCGACTGGCCGGTTATGGCAAAAGTGGGATTAAGCGTGGCGGTGGCGGATGCACATCCGATCCTGTTGCCGCGCGCGCATTATGTCACGCGGATTGCCGGTGGACGCGGTGCAGTTCGCGAAGTATGTGACCTGATCTTAATGGCGCAGAACAAATTTGAGGATGCCAAAGGGCAATCAGTATGAGTAAAAGCAGGCGTTGGATAACGCTGATTCTGACCTTGATTGCACTGGTTTTGATCGGCTGGAATCTTACTAACCAGGATGACGATGGCACGCCAGTCGGCACGGACACTCAGTCACCGACCTATACCAGTGCTGATTCACACACTGTGGTTTATAACCCGCAGGGCGCGCTGTCATATAAACTAGTCTCTGACAAAGTGACCTATTTTTCGGATGATGAACTGAGCTGGTTCGACAATCCGGTCATGACCACCTTTGATGAGAACAAAATCCCTACCTGGACGTTACGCGCGGATAAAGCAAAGCTCACCAAAGATCGTATGCTTTACCTGTATGGCCATGTTGAGCTGAATACGCTGACGCAGGATTCTCAGCTTGAGCGGATCAAAACCGATAACGCCCAGATTAATCTTGTCACTCAGGATGTTACCTCTGATGACCAGGTGACATTGTATGGCCGCAGTTTTAACTCCACCGGCATGAAAATGCGCGGCAATTTACGGACAAAAAACGCCGAGTTAATCGAGAAGGTCAAAACCTCTTATGAAATTCAAAATGAACAAAAATAGCCTGAAGCTTTTACTGGCCAGCATGCTGCTGGCAACCAGCGTTCCGGCGCTGGCTCTGACCGGTGACTCGGACAAGCCCGTCAATATTGACTCGCAGAATCAGGCGCTGGATTTGCAAGGCAATGTCGCGACCTTTACCGGCAATGTCATCGTGACGCAGGGCTCAATTAAAATTACGGCAGATAAAGTCGTGGTGACCCGTCCGGGCGGCGACAGCAAGAAAACCATCGTTGACGCCTACGGTAATCCCGCCACCTTCTATCAGATGCAGGACAGCGGTAAGCCGGTACAGGGTCATGCCGCAAAACTGCACTATGAACTGGCTAACGATTTCGTTGAACTGACCGGCAATGCGTTCATTGAGCAGCAGGACAGCAACATCAAAGGCGATCGTATTACCTACCTGGTGAAAGAGCAGAAAATGCAGGCTTTCAGTCAGGGTCAGAACAAGCGCGTCACGACTGTACTGGTGCCGTCGCAACTTCAGGACAAAGGTTCGTCCAACAGCGGAAAGAAGAGTAACTGATAGCTATGGCCACATTAATCGCAGAAAACCTGGCGAAGGCATATAAGGGCCGTCGCGTGGTAGAAGATGTCAGCCTGCAGGTAAAATCCGGCGAGATTGTCGGCCTGCTGGGCCCGAACGGTGCCGGTAAAACCACCACCTTTTACATGGTGGTGGGCATTGTGCCGCGTGACGCTGGCCGCATTATTATTGATGATGAAGATATCAGCATCCTGCCGCTGCATGCCCGTGCGCGTCGTGGCATCGGCTATCTGCCGCAGGAGGCATCGATCTTCCGTCGCCTCAGCGTCTACGATAACCTGATGGCGGTCTTGCAGATCCGTGACGATCTGACCGAAGAGCAACGCCAGGATCGTGCCCGTGAGCTGATGGAAGAGTTTCACATTGAGCACCTGCGCGACAGTATGGGCCAGGCACTTTCGGGTGGTGAGCGACGTCGTGTTGAGATTGCGCGGGCGCTGGCGGCTAATCCTAAATTTATCCTGCTGGATGAACCTTTTGCCGGTGTTGACCCCATCTCCGTTATCGACATTAAGAAGATCATTGAGCATCTGCGTGACAGCGGCCTCGGTGTGCTGATTACCGACCATAACGTACGCGAAACGTTAGCAGTCTGTGAGCGGGCTTATATCGTCAGCCAGGGGCACCTGATCGCACACGGCACACCGAATGAAATTCTTGCGGATGAGCAGGTTAAGCGGGTTTATTTGGGTGAAGAGTTCAGACTCTGATAAGGTGTCGTTAATACCGATGTTTACCTGGGAACGATCATCCTGTCTATGAAGCAAGGTTTACAACTCAGGTTCAGCCAACAGCTGGCAATGACTCCGCAATTGCAACAGGCGATTCGCCTGCTGCAACTCTCTACGCTTGAACTCCAGCAGGAGCTTCAGCTTGCGCTGGAAAGTAATCCGCTGCTTGAGCAGACTGACCTGCATGAAGAGATCGATTCACGGGAGTCTTCAGAGGCCGAGGCGCTGGATACACGCGAAGCGCTTGAGCAGAAAGAGATGCCTGATGAACTGCCGCTGGATGCGACCTGGGATGAGATCTACACCGCGGGTACGCCTTCCGGCACCGGCACCGATTACCAGGATGATGAGTTACCGGTTTATCAGGGCGAAACAACCCAGTCGCTGCAGGATTATCTGATGTGGCAGGTCGGACTGACGCCGTTCAGCGATACCGATCGCGCCATTGCCACCTCTATTGTCGATGCTATTGATGACACCGGGTATCTCACCGTTTCGCTTGAGGAGATCCTTGACAGTATCGGCGATGATGAGCTCGAAGCGGATGAAGTTGAAGCGGTGCTGAAACGCATCCAGCGCTTTGACCCGATTGGTGTTGGCGCGCGCGACCTGCGTGACTGCCTGCTGGTGCAGCTTTCACAATATGCGCCCGAAACGCCGATGCTGGCAGAGGCGCGTCTAATCGTCAGCGAACATCTCGATCTGCTGGCAAACCACGATTTCCGCAGCCTGATGCGGGTCACCCGCCTCAAAGAAGAGGTGCTGAAAGAGGCGATGCTGCTGATTCAGTCGCTGGACCCGCGTCCGGGTCAGTCGATCAACACCGGCGAACCAGAATATGTCATTCCCGATGTGCTGGTGCGTAAGATCGGCAGCCGCTGGACGGTTGAACTCAATGCCGATAGCGTGCCACGTCTGAAGATCAATCAGCACTATGCGGCAATGAGCGGCGCGACGCGGAACGACAGCGACAGCCAGTTCATTCGCAGTAATCTGCAGGAAGCCCGCTGGCTGATTAAGAGCCTGGAAAGCCGCAATGATACCCTGCTGAAAGTGACCCGCTGTATTGTTGAGCAGCAGCAGGCCTTTTTCGAGCAGGGTGAAGAATTTATGCGCCCGATGGTGCTGGCGGATATCGCCCAGGCCGTTGAGATGCACGAATCGACCATCTCCCGCGTTACCACGCAGAAGTATCTGCACAGCCCGCGTGGCATTTTTGAACTGAAGTACTTTTTCTCCAGTCACGTTAATACGGAAGGTGGCGGTGAAGCCTCCTCTACCGCGATTCGTGCCCTGGTGAAAAAATTAATTTCGGCGGAAAATCCAGCCAAACCCTTGAGCGACAGTAAACTGACCTCCATGTTATCTGATCAGGGGATCATGGTGGCACGGCGTACCGTCGCCAAATATCGTGAGTCTTTATCCATCCCGCCATCGAACCAGCGTAAACAACTGGTTTGAAAGAAATGAGAAGGAAGACCTATGCAGCTGAACCTGACCGGGCAACACGTTGAAATCACTCCACCTCTGCGTGAATTCGTCAACGGTAAATTTGCCAAACTGGAACACTATTTTGAACATATCAATCAGGTCTATATTGTCCTGAAGGTTGAGAAAGTCACGCAGGTGGCTGACGCAACACTACACGTGAATGGTGGCGAGCTGCACGCCACATCCGAAGCGGAAGATATGTATGCGGCCATTGACGGACTGATCGATAAGCTCACCCGTCAGCTGACCAAACACAAAGATAAACTGAAAAAACACTAACCTTCACGCTAGCGACGCGCGCCTGGCGCGCAGAGCCGACAGGATGGGGCGGATAATCCGCCCCGTTTTGTCATCTGAGCAGGCGCCGTTTGTCACACGCGTCAATACGCGCTGGCGGTGAATGGCCTGGTGAACACGCAAGTGAAACGATAATGAACAACGATCTCACACTGGAATTGAGCACAGTGCTTTCGCCAGACTGCACCCGCAGCGGCGTCCACTGCCAGAGCAAAAAACGTGCGCTGGAAATCATCAGCGAACTGGCCGCTAAGCAGCTCAACCTGCCGCACCAGACGCTTTTCGAAGCGATCCTGACCCGCGAACGCATGGGCAGTACCGGTATTGGTAACGGGATAGCCATCCCGCACGGCAAGCTGGAAGAGGATACGCTGCGCGCGGTTGGGGTGTTTATCAGCCTCGAACAGCCGATTGCGTTTGATGCCGTCGACAACCAGCCGGTCGATCTGTTGTTTGCCTTACTGGTCCCGGCTGACCAGTGCAAAACACATCTGCACACCCTGTCACTGGTGGCAAAGCGTCTGGCAGATAAAACGGTTTGCCGTCGTCTGCGCGCAGCGCAGAGTGATGAAGAGCTCTATGCCATTATTACGGAAGTCCAGTCGGAGCAGTAACGCGTCTTTACCGGCCGGGTGCCGGTTTTAAAACGGGAGAGAAGGTCATGGTGCTGATGATCGTTAGCGGTCGTTCAGGCTCGGGGAAGTCAGTGGCGCTCCGTGCGCTGGAAGATATGGGGTTCTACTGCGTTGATAACCTGCCGGTCGTGCTGCTGCCTGAGTTAGCTAACTCGCTGGCTGAGCGCAATATTTCGGCGGCGGTCAGCATCGACGTGCGTAATATGCCCGAATCCCCGGAAATTTTTGAAACCGCACTGAATAATCTGCCTGATACATTTTCCCCTCAGCTGCTGTTTCTCGACGCCGATCGCAACACCCTGATTCGTCGTTACAGCGATACGCGCCGTCTGCATCCCCTCTCCAGCAAAAACCTCTCGCTGGAGAGCGCGATTGATGAAGAGAGCGATCTGCTGGAGCCACTTCGTTCACGTGCCGATCTGATCATCGACACCTCAGAGATGTCGGTGCATGAGCTGGCAGAGATGCTGCGTACCCGCCTGCTGGGCAAGCGTGAACGTGAGCTGACCATGGTGTTTGAGTCGTTTGGCTTCAAGCATGGCATTCCGATTGACGCTGACTATGTATTTGACGTGCGCTTTCTGCCCAACCCCCACTGGGATCCCAAACTGCGCCCGATGACCGGCCTCGATCGTCCTGTGGCGGCCTTCCTTGATCGCCACACTGAAGTGCATAATTTTATCTACCAGACGCGCAGCTACCTTGAACTCTGGCTGCCGATGCTGGAGACCAATAACCGTAGCTATCTTACCGTGGCGATTGGCTGCACCGGCGGTAAACACCGCTCAGTCTATATTGCAGAACAGCTGGCAGATTACTTCCGTTCACGGGGTAAGAATGTGCAGTCACGCCATCGTACGCTGGAAAAGCGCAAATCATGACCGTCAGACAAACTGTAGAAATCAAAAATAAGCTGGGCATGCATGCACGTCCGGCGATGAAGTTATTTGAGCTGGTGCAGAGCTTTGATGCCGAAGTATTACTGCGTAATGAAGCGGGCACTGAAGCCGAAGCCAGCAGCGTGATTGCGCTGCTGATGCTCGACTCGGCAAAAGGCGGCCACATTGAGATTGAAGCCAGCGGCCCGGAGGAGATCCCGGCGCTGGCAGCGGTCATTGAGTTATTTGAAGCGGGTTTCGATGAAGATTAATGCTTAGTCGAGCTGATTACGCTGCAGGAAGCCTTCCCCACCAAGCTGGCGCATCTGACGCAGTATCCACTGCTGCCGCTCTCTGACGTAGCCTGAGGGTGCTGCAGCACGATAACGTATCGGATTAGGCAGCACCGCTGCCAGTAAGGCAGCATCTGCTGCGGTCAGCCGGCTGGCAGGCTTATGGAAGTAGCGCTGAGAAGCCGCCTCAACGCCAAAGATGCCGGGCCCGAACTCCGCAATATTGAGATAGACGGTTAAAATACGCCGCTTCGTCCAGACCGTTTCAATTCCTACCGTCAGACCCGCTTCCAGACCTTTACGCACCCAGCTGCGACCATCCCAGAGGAACAGATTCTTCGCCGTCTGTTGAGACAGCGTGGACGCCCCACGCATCCGGCTATCGCTGTTATCCAGTACAGACTCAATCGCCGCCACATCAAAGCCCCAATGGGTGGGAAACTTTTGATCTTCTGAGGCGATAACGGCCAGCCCCATCCAGGGCGAAATCTCGTCATGGCCGACCCAGTCTGAATGGGCGACATAACTAAAATCACCGCGTAACCAGGCTCCAATCTGTCGTTCAGCCATCACCGCTGAGAACGGCACGGGTAAGAACGAAAAGAGTAAAATGCCCGCCAGCCATATTCCCAGCCACACCAGTACGATACGACCAACAATACGTCTGATACGCTGTCCGACGCTTCCTTTATGCTTGTTCATGCAATCTTCCCACACTTGTTTCAGACGTTAATCAATCACTCATGTAATCACTGCTAAAAAAGCAGCCTTTTTACGATTATCGCTGAAAACTGACAGGCTGTTTCCAGACTTTATTCAATCATTTTGCATCAACATGCTGCAACAGTTCGAAATAGTTCAAGTACTTCCGCAAAAAAGGAATCGGTTCCATTCATTGCCATTGCTTAGCATCTTTCCAGATAAACACTTAATAATGAGTAATAAGCGCCCGCATGAATCATTTACCATGCTTAACTGTTATTATTTTCTTAATCCTGCCGCGCCCAAAGGTTAATCAGAATTATCGTTATAACGGATAAATAAGCAGCGCTTAATGGCGTCACGGGTTGCCAGAATGGCACTATTTCCTTCCAGTAATAACCCTGATAGCAGAACGACAGAAGGACAAACTTTTAGATTCTTTTTTATCATTCCAAATCGTTTTGGATAATTCGTGTCATTTCAGGCAGCGCGCTTGCAATATCAGCGCGTTAGCCTCACTCAAAAGGCAAATGTTAACGGCGGCTCACTTTGGTGCTGCTCAGCCTCAGTTTCCCTGCCCGGCAGCATTAAAACTACACGAAAAAGCGTAAAACTGATTAAAATAGCAGCAACACAGCACAGAAATTAATTCCTTACTTGACTGTGTTGCCAAATTAATGTTTTCTGTATTTAAACGCTGCTCAATATCACAAATTTTAATGAATCTTGTCGCATGAGAAGATGAATTTGCTAAGGTGATGACAGTGTTAACCAATACCCTGCGGCTGCATTAATTATTCAAATCATAGCGGCCGCAATGATTTCCCTGGTGTTGGCGCAGTATTTCGCGCACCCCGGCCTCGGCTGGGGTCATTTTTTTCCGGGGTATCACTTATCCTGCTCTGCCACCCAGTCGCGTAATACCTGCACATCGTGTCGCCATTCATGCTTCAGCTCATCAATCCATTCACCCACATTGTCCCACCACGCCGGTAACTCCGGACTCTGAATCTGTTTCGCCAGCATCTGCAAACGCTGCAGCCCGACCGAACCCGCCGCCCCTTTGATTTTGTGTCCCTCTTCAGCAATGCCTTTCTGATCGCGCGCCATCAGATTCGACTCCAGCACCGCAAGGTAGTCCGGCATCATCTTTTCAAACATCGTCAGGCTTTGGGTAATCAGGCTGGGACCAACCAGCTCGATATACTGTTCGAGCATCGCGACATCCAGCAGCATCCGGGTTTTGTCATCGCTGACATCAGCGATCTCCTCTTCCGGTTCTGCCTGATAATCCCAGTACTTTTTAATCATCGCAGTGAGTGCCGGCACTGCCAGCGGTTTGCTGAGCACGTCATCCATTCCCGCGTCGAAGTACTCTTTTTTGTCTTTGAGGACATTGGCGGTAAGAGCAACCAGCGGGGGCAGATGCGTTCCCTGGTACTGCTGGCGAATCGCACGTGAGACATCCAGCCCGGTCATATCGGGCAGCTGAATGTCCAGCAGCACCAGGTCAAACTCCAGCGGGTCAAACATCGCCAGCGCCTCGCTGCCGGTCATGGCGACCTCTACACTGCAGCCCAGCTTCTCCAGTACCGAGCGCGCCACAATCACATTGAGCTCAATATCTTCAACCAGCAGCACGTGCAGCGCAGGCAGTGGCAGGCTGTCGTCCACGCCTTCATCCTCCACCTCTTCAGCAATGCGTGGCGCTTTAATCTCTACGGTGAAGCAGGAACCCTGTCCCGGCGCACTGTGCACGCGGATATCACCGCCCATCGCCTGCGCCAGGCGGCGTGATACTGCCAGTCCGATGCCGGTACCGGTAGCCGGTTTACCACCATGCTGATCTTTGACCTGATAATACATAGCGAAGATCTTGTCCTGCTCCTCCTGACGGATACCCATGCCGGAGTCCTGCACCTCAAAGCGCAGCGTCTCGTCCTGCTCATAGGTTACCCGCACCACGATCTCGCCCTGCTGGGTGAACTTCACGGCGTTACCAATCAGGTTCCACAGAATCTGGCGCAGACGCGTTCCATCTGTAGAGATCATATGCGGCAGGGGCAGTTGCGGCGCGAGCACAAACTTCAGCCCTTTCGGCTGTGCCAGCAGACCAGAGAGGTTTTCTAAATCGGCCAGGAAACCGGTGAAGTCGAGCGGCTGATTATCCAGCTGTACTTTACGGCGCTCGATTTTGTCCACCTCAATCACATCATTGAAGATATTGCCCAGCGTGATGGCGGAGACGTGGATGGTTTTGAGATATTTCAGCTGTTCCTGATTAAGGTCGGTGTCCAGCAGGATGCGGCTCAGGCCGACAATGCCATTAAGCGGCGTACGAAGCTCGTGGCTGATCGTAGATATAAAGGTGGTCTTCTCCCGGCTGGCGTTCTCTAACGCGTCCTGATAGCGCTTACGTTCGGTTATATCGCGGCCAAAGCCCATCAATCCGCTGCGCTTACCCACGCGGTCGTAGTAAGGCACTTTACGGATCTCGAAGCAGGCTTTGCGTCCGTCGGGATATTGCAGCCACTGTTCATAGGTCAGCGAGACGTTGTGGCGGAATACCTTTTCGTCCGTTTCCAGCACCTTAGTGGCCGCTTCATCATCATAGATATCGCGCGGCGTCAGGCCAATCAGCTGCTTTTCGCTTTTGCCGGTCAGCAGCTCCATTGCACGGTTGCAGCCGGAGAACTGTTTATCGATGTTGCGATAGAACACCAGGTCAGGCGAGGCATCCAGGAAGGAGCGCAGGAAGGAGGATTGCTGTTCCAGCTCAATCTGTGCCTGCTCACGACGCGTTACCTCTTCACGCAGCTTATCCATCACCTGTTCGCGTGCCAGCTCCGCCTTTTTACGATCGCTGATCTCCTGATTCAGCTGCGTAATGGTCTCTTTCATCTGCTGATTGAGTTCCAGATCGCGGGTACGCATCTCTTCCAGCTTATCCACCAGCCGTGCCAGGCGTTGCCGTGACTCCTCCAGCTGATCGACCACCACTGAGAGAAAATAGACCGCCCAGGGCGTGATCAGCAGCCCGAAGAAGACCGAACGCACCACGTCAATACTCTCGACATGGCCCCGCAGTACCATCGTGACCGCCATCTGGACAATCATCGCCAGCACCACCAGCGCAGACGCCAGCAGCAGCGAGAACCTCACCAGTCCAAGCTTCACCATTAAATCAACGTAGTACTGCGCCAACAGACGAATTTGTTTCATAACAACTCCCTGGAAGAGAAACAGCCTCATAATAGCGCAGTTAACCCGCTGCCGTCGCAGCACGTCGCGTGGAGATAAGGGATCAAATGCGCTTTTATGGTGCAGCAGCCTCGCCGATCGGCGACGTTAAGGACAAAGCGGTTAAAACCCTTGACTGACTGTGCCAAATGAATAATCTGTAAGGCCGCCAGCGAATCACCGATTTCTCTGTACGGCCTTTTTTCAATATCCTGGCAGCGTCCTGTTGCACAGGCACACCCTTTTATATGCATAGCCATTCATCTTTAATGCTGTTTTAAGCATGCCCATGCTGATTAATTTTTCTTATAACCAACCGCGGTTTCATTCAAATAGCCGGACATAAGAAAAACAGATACATGCTATGCATCATGGGTGCTGAACAGCATTTAATGCTGCTTAACACCCTGTCACCAGCATGGTGCAGAGATCTGACGCCTGCACTACAGTGAGTCAGTTCACATTTATCGGCTTGTCGCCAGGCACCAGAGTGATACATTTTAAACCTTAAAAATCATTAAATTCATACACTTAATCAGATAAAACGCATGATAATCCCGTCTGACCGCCCTATTTGACCTGATTACGCTTTCCCGATAAGTTGGAAATCCGCTGAAAGCTTTCCAGACGGGCCATTGTCTCGGCATATCTATGCAACAAGAAGACTCCCGCGTGGTTTAAGTCATCTCCTTTAAGAGACCGGAAATCAGAGAGCAGCTCAATTAAGGACGTTTTACCGATGTCTGGAGAGAAATGCTCAGGGCTATGACGCGCGCTCGACAGAGCATGGCGATGAAAATGATAGCGCCCCCGTTGCGCTCAGACCCTGAAACAGTGCAGGTAATGTCAAAGCAGTTTAAGGAGACCCTCAATGTCCACTAAAAAACCTCAATCCTATGGCTTGTATGATCCGACAGCAGGCAGTGACAGCTGTGGTGTAGGTTTCATTACGCGTAAGGACGGCGAGCAGACCCACGAGATTCTGCAGATGGCGCACAGCGCCCTGTGTACGGTGCCTCACCGCGGCGGCATGTCAGCGGAAGGCGTTGGCGACGGCGCGGGGGTCAACGTTGATCTTTCGCTGCAGTTCTTCCGCAAAATTACCGGCCAGCCGCTGGAAGCGGGACGCTTTGGTGTCGGTAACTTCTTTGTGCCGAAAGATGCTGAGCTGCGCGCGAATGCCGAACGTCTGGTGGATGAAACCCTCAGCAGCTTTGGTCTGCCGGTACTCATGAAGCGTGACATGCCGCTCGACAGCAGCGTGACGCGCCCGGCAGCCGCGCAGTTCCAGTTACCGATTCTGCAGTGGATTTTCACTGCGCCACAGGATGTGGTGGATCAGAACGACTTCGAAAAACGCATCTACCGTGCCCTGTTAACCATTGAAGCCCGTGCCTTTACCGAAAGCGAATTTGGCGGCCTCTATCCGCTGTCGCTGTCGTCACGCACGCAGGTGTTCAAAGCCCGTCTGAATTCCAATGAAGTGATCCCTTACTTCAAAGATCTGACCGATCCGGATCATCAGGTGCGCGGGCTGTTTTTCCATACCCGCTTCTCCACTAACACCGATCCCCATACCACGATGGCGCAGCCGTTCCGCCTGATGGCGCACAACGGCGAGCTGAACACTGACCGTAAAAACCGCATCGCTGAGTCCGCGCTGGCGCTGGCCCGTGGCAAGACCATCGTGCGGCCTAAAGGCCAGTCCGATAGTTCGCGCCTGGATCAGAGCATCCACAGCCGTCTGATGGAAGATGACCTCGATCTGATCACCGCCGTGGTGTCGATGATGCCGCCCGCCTGGGAAAACGACAGCGCGCTGTCGCCAGAAGTGCGTGACATGCTGGAGTACTTCTCGCTGTATGAAGAGAAGAACGACGGCCCTGCTGCCTTAATCTTTGGTAATGGCGAAGTGATTGGCGCGCGTCTTGATCGTCTGGGTCTGCGTCCCCTGCGTTCAGTAGAAACCGCTGACTATATCGGTGCGATGTCGGAAGCGGGCCAGATCGCCTTCCCACCTGAAAGCGTGTTGCGTCGTGGGCGTATCGAAGCGGGCGGTATGCTCTATTTCGATCACCGTGAAAAACGCAGCTATACCACGCTGCAGGCGCTGGAAAAACTGGCCGCAGAGAAAGATTATTCGGCGTTGCTGCGTGAAGCGCGCGTCGGTCTTGACGATCTGCCCGAGATCCCGGCAGAACAGCAGGGTTCACCGCTGCGTTATCGTGGCGATCTGAAAACGTATCAGCGCTTTGTTGCCTACTACTACAATCAGGAAAGCTTCAAGTTCATGATGGACCCGATGCTGAATACCGGCGCAGAGAAGATCTCTGCGATGGGTTACGGCAACGCCATCAACGGCTTATCCGATCATGAAGGCGGCATGGCGCACTACTTCTCTCAGCGCTTTGCGCAGGTCACCAACCCGCCGCTGGACTCTATCCGCGAAGTGGATGGCATGACGTTGCGTGTCGCGCTGGGGGCAAAACCCCATCTGGGCCGCAGCAAAGGCCGTCAGATTGTGGTGCCGACCCCGATTCTCAGCCACCTCGATATGCTGCGTTTACGCGAGCAGACTATCGCACCTTATGCCCGCTTTGAGATGCTCTATGAGCCGGTGATCGGCAAAGATCTGCTGAGCACCACCGCGAACGCGAATGCTTTGGAAAAAGCGATTGATGACCTGGCGCAACAGGTGGTTGATTTTGCCCGTACCCAGGGTGGCATCGCCGTACTTACCGATCGCCATATCTCTTCAAAGCACGCCGCGATCCCGATGCTGCTGGTGGTTTCCGCCATCAACCAGCGCCTGATAAAGGAAGGGTTGCGTCTGGATGTTTCTCTGGTGGTTGAAAGCGGCCAGAGCATCTCGTCGCACCACATTGCCGCCACACTTGGCTTTGGAGCGTCAGCTATCTATCCGCTGGGCGTACAGATGCGCGCAGAGGAGAAATTTGGTGAAGGTGAAGAAGGTAACAAAGCCTTTAAGCGCTATGCCAAAGCGGCTGAAAAAGCACTGATGAAAACCATGGGCAAAGTGGGCCTCTGTACCGTTGAGAGCTACAGCAGCGGTGAGTTCTTTGAGCCTAACTTCCTCAACACCGATGATCCGGTGCTGAAAAAGTATTTCCCGAATATCAAAACGCCGGTGGGCGGCGCAGGCTTCGCGACGATCGCGCAGATGGCCGTTGACTGGCACCAGAGCGCACTGAAGATTCAGGGCGAATCTGAAGTTCCGTTGCTGGGCCTGTTCAAAGAGCGTGCAGAAGGCGCAGGTCACTCCTACGGCACCATCGCCGTGCGGACCTTTATCGATATGACCGAAGAACCGATTCGCTTTGCCGACAAAGCGCGCGAAGAGGACAACTTCATCCGCCTGATGACGCTGGCTAAACTGGATAATGCGTTTGGCATCAAGCCTGAGACCTTTAAAGACAGCAGCTTTGAGCGCATCCCGGATGAGGTGATCAATAATTTCGCGATTACTGCTGATTACCGTCAGTTCTCAAGCCTGATGTATGAAGAGCGTAAACGTCGCCCGGCGGCCCTGCGCGACATCCTGACATTCCCGGCTGACCTGACCCACATCGACAGCGAAGCGGAGTTCCGCCGCAAGCTGGGACGCTACTCGCTGACCAACAACGGCTTTGCCATTCGTGGCATGGAGTGTGAAGTGGTAGATGGCAGCCTGAATCACTTTATGCTGCGTCTGACCGATGCGATTGAAGGACTGAAGCCTGAGAGCGAACGCCTGCAGAACCTGTCACGCGCCCTGAAATCCCGCTTCGGCGACGATATTGAAAGCAGCGAAGTGGTGACTGGCGGTCTGAAAGTGACCGCTTACGGTAAAGCGGCCGATTATCTGTCACGTATCTTCACCACCTTGCCCTCACTGCCGCTGAGCGAAGTGCAGCCAGCCTGTGAAATTACCCGTACCTTTGCCTCCGGGGCGATGAGCCACGGTGCGCTGGTGGCTCCCGCTCATGAAGCGGTCGCGCACGGCACCAATATGGTCGGCGGCATGAGTAACTGCGGTGAAGGCGGCGAGCATTACTCCCGTCACGGCACCATTCGTGCCTCACGCATCAAACAGCTGGCTTCGGGTCGTTTTGGCGTCTGGGCTGCCTATCTGGCAGATCCGATGCTGGAAGAGCTGGAGATCAAAATTGGTCAGGGTGCGAAACCTGGCGAAGGCGGCCAGCTACCGGCGGCCAAAGTTACCGTCGAGATTGCTGCCGCGCGTGGCGGTACGCCTGGCGTCGAGCTGGTCTCACCGCCGCCGCATCACGACACCTATTCCATCGAAGATCTGGCGCAGCTGATCCACGACTGCAAAGCCGCGCGGGTGCGCGTTATCGTCAAGCTGGTCTCGTCTGAAGGGATCGGCACCATCGCGGTCGGCGTGGCCAAAGCCGGTGCAGACGTGATTAACGTTGCGGGTAACACCGGCGGTACCGGCGCTGCGTCGGTGACCAGCCTGAAATATACCGGACGCGTGGCTGAAATCGGCATCGCTGAAGTCCACCAGGCGCTGTGCGCCAACGGCCTGCGTGAGAAAGTGCTGCTGCGCTGCTCTGGCGCACAGCAGACCGGCAGCGACGTGGTGAAATCTGCGCTGCTGGGCGGCGACAGCTTTGAGTTCGGTACGACGGCGCTGATGATGCTGAAATGCGTGATGGCGAAGAACTGTAACGTTAAGTGCCCGGCTGGCTTAACCACGAATGCCGAAGCGTTTGATGGCGATCCACGTCAGCTGGCGCAGTATTTCCTCAACGTGGCGCATGAAGTGCGTGAAATCCTGGCGCGTATGGGCCTGCGCTCCCTGCGTGAGGCACGCGGTCGCTCTGACCTGTTGCACCTGATGGATCACCCGCTGGAAGTGGGCAAGCTCGACTTACGCGCCATGCTTACCGTGGTGCCTGAGCTGAAAATCGACAAGCCGGTTTATCTGGAAAAAGATTTTGAGCTGGATGATGTCTGGATTGAGCAACTGAAGCTGTCGCTGGTGGATCAGGGAAATCCTGACGTCACTCTGGGCAACAACATCGTGCTGAATAACCGAAACAAAAGTGTCGGCGGCCAGCTGGCCATCGACATTGAGCGGATGCTGAACCATCAGCTGAGTTCTGAGCAGCTGCAGGCGATGCCTGCCGTAATGACTGATGATCGCGGTCGTCGCTATCTGGCCCCTGAGAGCGTAAAAATTTCCACCACCGGTTCTGCCGGTCAATCGTTTGGCGCCTTCTGCAACGATGGCATGCAGCTGACCCATTACGGCACCTGTAACGACGGTGTCGGCAAAGGACAGTGTGGCGGCGAACTGATCGTGATGTCGCCTGGTGGCGGCGCGCAGGATGCCGATGGCAACGTGCTGATTGGTAACTTTGCGCTGTTTGGCGCGACCGGCGGACGTCTGTTCGTGCAGGGCCAGGCCGGTGACCGTTTCGCGGTGCGTAACTCCGGTGCCACCGCCGTGGTTGAAGGCGTCGGTGACTTCTGCTGCGAATATATGACCAACGGAGCCATCCTCAACCTGGGCACCTTCGGTAAAGGATTTGGCAACGGCATGAGCGGCGGCTTCGCCTACCAGTACGACCCCTATGGATCGCTGGCCAGCCATGCTGCCGGTGATTCAGTGCAGTTCGGCTCGATTGCCGATCAGGATGAAATGGCCCAGGTGCACAAGCAGGCGGTACTGACCATGCTGAACTGGCATCTGGAGGCGACCAAATCACCGCGTGCCGCCTGGCTGCTGGAGAACTGGGAAACGGAGTGTCACCACTTTGTTTACGTGATGCCGCGCTCGCTGCTGCTCTATCAGGATGGCGGCGAGATTCTGAAAGCCAAGAGCCGCAAAGATCTGCTCGAAGAGCTGTCGACGGCGCTGGCAGGCCATCAGGTGGCGAAGTTTAAAGCCGCATGGCGTCAGGGTAAAACCATCGCCAACGGTGCCGTACCGGCTTATGGCGCGACCGATACGCTGGAGATGTTTGTCCTGCTGAACAACTACACCGTGCTGAGTTTTGCCCAGCAGCTGGCGCTGGGCAAATTACCGAAAGGCACCCCGGTTGAAGATGCGGCAGTTGAAAAAGCGGTCCGTAATCTGTTGATGACGGAAGACTTTTCGCTGATAAGCAAGCTGCAGCGTCATGCCCGTTCCGCTATCGAGAGCTACAGCGATGATGAACTGGCGAGTCTGATTGGAACCAAACGCATGTCAGATTACAAAGCGGCGCTGACGCAACGTAACATCCGCTCCATGGACAGTCTGGCAACCTACGGCTGGATCATGTACCAGGATGCCTGTAACCGGGAAGTGCTGGGCCACCTGCCTGACTTTGAAGAGCTGTTTGCACGAGCGGCATTGCCGGAAATCGCCGCTGCGGTGGGTAAACTCTCCTGACAGTGATACTGATCAGGCTGAACTGAATATTATTAATTGATCATTGCCCGGATTAATCGTTGTACCGGACAGATGCAGCACCGCTCTCCCCTGTCGCACACACTGCAGCGCGGGAAAGCGGAACCGCTTTCACACCGGACAATGCCACTGATGACGGGCGAGAACGGGATTGAGTAAAAGTACCCATGAAAATTCCTTATATTCCAGAAGATGCACCTTTTAATGGCGATCAGAAGTACTGGCTGGCTGGCTTTCTTGCGGGTCTGCACTCCCGTTTGCTGGTATTAGAAGACAAGCAGCAACCCGCCGCGGGCACAGGCGCAGCCGCGACGACGCAACTGCACATTCTTTATGGCTCACAGACCGGCAATGCTGAAGCACTGGCGCAGACCGCAGCGAAGTCTGCGCGCGCTAAAGGTCTGGTGCCGGTGGTTCAGGCGCTGGGCGATGTCGATCTCGACGTATTTGCCACCATGCGCCATGTACTGATCGTCACCTCGACCTATGGCGAAGGTGAAATGCCGGACAACGCGCAGCTGTTCTGGGATGCGATCTCTGCCAGTACCGCACCGCGTCTGGAGCAGATGCATTTCGCCGTGCTGGCGATTGGCGATACCGGCTACGATGGCTTCTGTCAGGCGGGCAAGTTTATTGATATGCGCCTTGAGCAGTTGGGCGCGAAACGCGTGGTTGATCGTATCGATTGTGATATCGATTTTGAGGAGCCTTCCAGCGAGTGGCTGAACAGCTCAATGCCACAGTTTGCCGCCAGCGCGGGCAGCAGCGGCACCGTGCTGGAAAGCGCGCCTGAAGCGCCAGTCATTCCAGGCAGCAACAAATCCAATCCTTACGCCGCCGCGCTGATCACCAACAAGCGTTTGTCAGGCGAGCAGTCAGCCAAAGATATTCGTCATTTCGAGTTCGACCTGTCTGACAGCGGCCTGAAGTATGAAGCGGGCGATGCGCTGGGCGTAATTCCGGTCAACGAGCCGTCGCTGGTCAGCCTGCTGCTGACCCAGCTTAACGCGGACTACGAGACGCCGGTGCCCGGCTTTGATCGCAGCCTTGGCGACCTGCTGACCTATCAGTTTGAGATCTCAGAGCCGTCACGCAAGTTAATCGAGTGGGTCGGACAGAACACCACCAACCAGGAGCTGCGTCATGTGTTACAGCATGATGATAAAGATGCGCTGGGCGTGTGGCTGTGGGGCAAAGATACCCTTGACCTGCTGCAGCTTGAACTGACGCGCACGCTGGCGGTACCCGAGTTTGTCGCGCTGCTGCGTCCGCTGCAGCATCGCGCTTACTCTATTTCATCCAGCTCTAAAGCCCATCCTGATCAGGTGCATCTGACCGTTGCCTCGGTGCGTTATCACAGTGGCGGCCGTAATCGCGGTGGCGTCTGCTCAACCTACCTGGCCGAGCGTGTGCGTCGCGGTGAGAAGCCCGCCATCTTTATCTCACCCAATAAATCGTTCCGCGTGCCTGCCAACAACAGTGCACCGCTGATCATGGTGGGACCAGGTACCGGTATTGCGCCATTCCGTGCCTTCCTGCAGGAGCGCCAGGCAACCGGCGCGCAGGGGAAAAACTGGCTGTTCTTCGGCGATCAGCATCAGGAACATGACTTTATCTATCAGGATGAATTACTTGCCTGGCGCGATAATGGCTTGCTGACGCGTCTGGATCTGGCGTTCTCACGCGATCAGGAGAAGAAGATCTACGTGCAGAGCCGGATGCTTGAACAGGGTGCTGAGTTGTATGCCTGGCTGCAGGAAGGGGCTTACTTCTATGTCTGTGGCGATGCATCGCGTATGGCGAAGGATGTGGATAATGCGCTGTATGAAGTGGTTCGCCAGTTTGGTGGTCTCTCCACCGAGCGCGCTGCTGACTATGTCGATCAGCTGAAGAAAGAGAAGCGCTACCTGCGCGACGTCTATTGATCGCGATGGTCTGCTGAAAAAATCCGGCTTGCGCAGGCAGCCGGATTTTTTTATGGCCGACAGGCAAAAAAATACCCGTCGGATGGACGGGTATTCGCTGTTATGTCACTGCTATTTCACTACGCGCAGTGAAGGTCGTCCACCACGTGGCGGTGGATCGTCATCAGGCGGTGTCTCGTCATCGCTGGCATCGTCAGGACGATCACCATCAATCACCGACATCATAGTCTCTTCCTGACCCTCTGACGCCTCATGCGTGCCCAGCTCGTAAGCCGGTTCCGGTTCAAACATCGTCCCGGCGCCATTTTCACGCGCATAGATTGCCAGAATCGCCGCCATCGGCACGTTAACCTGGCGAGGAACGCCACCAAAGCGGGCGTTGAACGACACCTGATCGTTTGCCAGATCGAGGTTACCGACAGCACGTGGCGCAATGTTCAGGACTATCTGACCATCGCGCGCATACTCCAGCGGCACCTGCACACCCGGCAGATTTATGTCGACCACCAGATGCGGCGTCAGCTGGTTGTCGAGCAACCAGTCATAAAAGGCGCGCAGCAGATAGGGACGACGTGCAGTAAGTTGCGACATTTCCATACGTTAAGCCCGGGCTTGCAGCCGCATTTCACGTTCAGCTTCAGTTAATGAAGCGAGGAAGGAGTCACGCTCAAATACGCGATTCATGTAACCTTTCAGCTCTTTTGAACCTGAGCCGATCAAATCGATACCCATTGACGGCAGACGCCATAACAGCGGAGCCAGATAGCAATCAACCAGGCTGAACTCTTCGCTCATGAAATAAGGCGTACGGCCAAACAGTGGCGCGATAGCCAGCAGCTCTTCACGCAGTTGCTTGCGTGCCGCTTCCGCTTCCTGACCGCTGCTGTTCTCTACTTTCCTCATCAGGCTATACCAGTCCTGCTCGATGCGGTGCATCATCAGGCGGCTATCACCACGGGCAACCGGATAAACCGGCATCAGTGGCGGATGCGGGAAGCGCTCATCTAAATATTCCATGATGATGCGTGATTCATACAGCGTCAGCTCACGATCTACCAGCGTCGGTACCGTGCGATACGGATTGAGGTCAATCAGATCCTGCGGCAGGTTATCCATTTCGACCTGCTCGATCTCTACGCTGACACCCTTCTCCGCCAGGACGATACGTACCTGATGGCTGAAAATGTCAGTAGGACCAGAAAACAGCGTCATTACCGAACGTTTGTTGGCAGCGACAGCCATGAAAACCTCCAAGTTTGTTCACAAAAAGATACTGCGAATAGCCAACCACACGGCGACTCACTTGCTTATCGAACTCGCACGCAACCTGGTTAGCTGCGTCACTGATACTGACGCCCCGACAGTGGGGAGGCGCATAACGCACCGGCCTGCGGGCGCAAAGTGACACAGAGTTTACCAGATTTTAGGCTGCTTGTGGGCGTGGAATGAATCTTTGCAGGTAAATTGAGCGCGGCGTTACGGTTTTCGCGGACAGTTTATGGGAAGGCAGAAAATAAAAAACCCGCCGAAGCGGGTTTTTTGAGCCAATTGCCGCAGCCGGAGCTGCAAACAATTAACGCTTGGAGAACTGAGGACGACGACGTGCTTTACGCAGGCCGACTTTCTTACGTTCAACCTGACGCGCATCACGCGTTACGAAGCCAGCTTTACGCAGCTCGCCACGCAGTGATTCGTCGTATTCCATCAGAGCGCGGGTGATACCGTGACGGATCGCACCAGCCTGACCAGAAATACCGCCACCTTTAACAGTGACATAGAGATCGAATTTACCAACCAGGTCCAGCAGCTCAAGCGGCTGACGAACTACCATGCGGGCAGTTTCGCGACCGAAGTACTGTTCCAGAGAACGTTGGTTAATTACGATGTTACCGCTACCCGGCTTAATGAATACGCGAGCGGTAGAGCTTTTGCGGCGACCAGTGCCGTAGTTTTGAGTTTCAGCCATTGCCTTTAATCCCGATTAAATGTCAAGAACTTGCGGTTGCTGTGCCGCATGGGTGTGCTCGTTGCCTGCGTAAACTTTCAGTTTACGGTACATAGCACGACCCAGCGGGCCCTTCGGCAGCATGCCTTTAACCGCGATCTCAATCACACGCTCAGGACGGCGAGCAATCATCTCTTCAAAGGTCGCCTGTTTGATACCACCGATGTGGCCAGTGTGGTGATAGTAGATCTTGTCAGTACGCTTGTTGCCGGTTACAGCAACTTTTTCTGCGTTCAGAACGATGATGTAATCACCCGTATCAACGTGCGGAGTGTATTCCGCTTTATGCTTACCACGCAGACGGCGCGCCAGTTCAGTCGCCAGGCGACCCAAAGTTTTGCCCGTTGCGTCAACTACAAACCAGTCACGTTGGACGGTTTCTGGTTTAGCTGTAAAAGTTTTCATCGAAAAGCTTACCCAAATTAAGTTACACGTTGGTGAAATCCCAAACGCTTAAGTAAACGAATGAGGCTCACACGACCATTTTGACCAGCAAGCCACCCCTTCGGATAGAGTTACTGGAACACAGAGGATTTGGGAAAAAAATCCTTTGCTGTAACGTGGGGTCGCAAGATTATAGAGAAGTCGGTTACAAAAATCGAACCCTATTTCGGTATTTATCCCGATTATTCTCACGGCAGGTGCGGTAAACGCAGATACTCTTCGCTCTGCATCTCCTGAAGTCGGGATAAACAGCGCTGGTATTCAAACTTCAGCCGCGTGCCCTGATAAATCTCGGTCAGTGACGTTTCTGCCGCGACCACCAGCTTCACATGACGTTCATAGAACTCATCGACCAGTGCCAGGAAACGCCGTGCCTGATCTTCGGTTTTGTAGATCATTACCGGCACGTCATACAGCAGCACACTGTGAAAACGGCGCGACAGCGCAATATAGTCATGCTGGCTGCGCCCTTCGCCACACAGGGTGGTGAAATTAATCGCCAGCACGCCCTCGCTGACGCCCAGCGTCGGCATCTGGCGGTGATTAATTTCCAGAACCGGCGCATCTTCAGGCTGGCTGCCCGACAGCGCTTTAAACATCCGCGCCATTTCAGCGTGCGTCTCTTTGTTCAGCGGAGAGTTCCACAGGTGCGCGGAGGTCAGCGTGCGTAACCGGTAGTCGATACCGGCATCCACATTCATCACATCACAATGACGTTTGATCTGCTCGATGGCAGGCAGGAAGCGCGCGCGCTGCAGACCATTGCGATAGAGATCATCAGGCGGAATGTTCGAGGTGGCCACCAGCGCAATGCCGCGTTCAAACAGCGCTTCCATCAGCGTGCCCAGCAGCATCGCATCGGTGATATCGGAGACAAAAAATTCATCAAAACAGAGGATGTCCGTTTCCGCTTTGAATCTGTCCGCAATAATCAGTAACGGATCGCTCTGCCCCTGAAGCTGCGTCAGCTCTTCATGCACCCGCAACATAAAGCGGTGGAAGTGCAGACGCAGTTTGCGATCGCCAGGAATAGACTGAAAAAAGAGATCCATGACCCAGGTCTTACCGCGACCGACACCGCCCCACATATAGAGTCCACGTACCGGTTGTGGCGTCTCGTTTTTCTCTTTACCGATCAATTTTGACAGGCGACCCAGCAGGCCGGATGTGGCAGGCGCGGCGGATTGTTGCCGGGCAACCAGCGCCTGCTGCAGCGCGTCTAAACGGGTAATCGCTTCACGTTGTACGTCATCGGGCCTGAATTCGCCCTGCGACAGCGCCTGTTCATAGCGTGCAAGCGGAGTTGAGGTTTGCATTGTTGTTTCAAAGTCCCTGAATGGTGTCTGATTCATACCACGGTTGCTGAAAAAAAGGCCGTTCTACACTAAGCCATGCTGCTCCAGAGTTCCACATCCATAAGATTAACGGGTATAGTGACTATTATTGAAATGGTGCAATGCCCTACGGAACAATGGAAATAACACGGGAGTCATTATGACCTGGGAATACGGGCTAATTGGTTTAGTGGTAGGTATTATTGTCGGCGCAGTCGCCATGCGTTTTGGCAACAAAAAGCTGCGTGAGCAGCGCAGCATGCAGTACGAGCTGGAAAAATCGAAAGCGGAGCTGGCGGATTATCGCGAAGAGCTGACCAACCACTTCGCGCAGAGCGCGGAGCTGCTGGACAACATGGCGCGTGATTATCGTCAGCTCTATCAGCATATGGCAAAAGGCTCAAATGACCTGCTGCCGAATCTGCCTGGCCAGAAAAATCCGTTTGCCTATCAGCTGACTGAAGCCGAAGCGGACAACGATCAGGTGCCGGTGCAGATGCCGCGCGACTATTCTGAAGGCGCATCCGGTTTACTGCGTGGCGAGCGCCCTGCCCGCGACTAATCTTTTTGGGGCGCAGCCTGTCTGCGCCCGCTGTTTTTGCGAACCCTGACCGCAAACGACTGTCACACTTATTAATTCCTCCCACCTTTTGCAGCGAGAGCGTTGTAGCAATGAAAAAACAAGCACGCCTGTTTAGCGCATTAGCCCTGAGTATTGGGATGAGCCTTGCCGCCGCGCCAGACGCGATGGCAACGCTGCCAGCACAAATTGCGGGCCAGCCGCTGCCGAGTCTGGCACCGATGCTGGAGAAAGTGCTACCTGCCGTGGTCAGTGTGCATGTGGAAGGCACTGATTCGGGTGCACAGGCTCAGGATATTCCTGAACCGCTGAAGCGTTTTTTTGGTCAGATGCCTGGCGGAAATAGTCAGCCACAGCCGTTTGAAGGTTTAGGTTCTGGCGTGATCATCGATGCCGCGAAAGGCTACGTGCTCACCAACAATCACGTAGTCAACGGTGCGGATAAAATCAACGTACAGCTTGGCGACGGCAGTGAATATGAAGCCAAACTCATTGGTCATGATGAGCAGACCGATATCGCGCTGATTCAGATTCAGGGCGCAAAAAACCTCACGCAGGTGAAAGTCGCGGACTCTGACCAGCTGAAAGTGGGTGATTTCGCGGTAGCGATCGGTAACCCGTTCGGGCTGGGACAGACGGCCACCTCCGGTATTATCTCCGCACTGGGCCGTAGCGGCCTGAACCTGGAAGGGCTGGAAAACTTTATTCAGACCGATGCCGCGATCAACCGTGGCAACTCAGGCGGTGCGCTGGTCAACCTTAATGGTGAACTGATCGGTATCAACACCGCGATTCTCGCCTCCAGCGGCGGTAACATCGGTATCGGCTTTGCTATCCCGAGTGATATGGCGATGAACCTCGCGCAGCAGCTGATTAAATTTGGTGAAGTGAAGCGCGGTCAGCTCGGCATCAAAGGCACTGAAATGACAGCCGATATGGCTAAAGCATTCAATGTCGATGCACAGCGCGGCGCCTTTGTCTCTGAAGTCTTACCGCAATCTGCCGCGCAGAAAGCGGGCGTGAAGTCAGGCGATATCATTACGTCGATCAACGATAAGCCGATTACCAGCTTCGCTGAGTTGCGCGTGAAAGTAGGAACCACGCCGCCAGGTGACCAGGTTAAGCTTGGCCTGCTGCGTGAAGGTAAGCCATTAACGGTTACCGTTACGTTGGAGCAGAGCGCACAGAGCACCGCCAGCGCACAGCTGATGTCACCCGCGCTTCAGGGCGCAACCCTGAGTGATGGACAGACTAAAACCGGTGATAAAGGCGTGAAGGTCGATACCATCGAAAAAGGCACACCGGCTGAACAGGTTGGTCTGCAGAAAGATGATGTGATTATCGGCGTTAACCGCAACCGGGTTCAGACCATTGCTGAAATGCGTAAAATACTGGAAGGGAAACCGCCGGTACTGGCACTGAATGTGGTGCGCGGCGATGAAAGTATCTATCTGTTGTTGAGATAAACCTCGCATTACGGCGGACACAAGCACGTGTGTGTCCGCCGCTCTCATGCTATTCTCCCCTGCGATCTCCCCTGGCGTAATTTAACACCATGTTTCTTAAACTTTTGCGTGCCGTGGTGCTGGGCCTGATTGTGGCGGGTATTTTGCTCGCAGCACTGCCTGCACTGCGTATGGGCAGCGACGCCCTCTATAACCACGAAAATATTACAGACGAAACGCCCTTTAGCTTCAATCAAGGGGTGCGCCGCGCCGTGCCTGCCGTTGTGAACGTTTACAATCGTAGCGCCCACGGCAACAACAATCGTGGCATCACGACCCTGGGTTCAGGGGTGATCATGAATGCAAAAGGCTACATCCTTACCAATAAGCATGTGATCAATAATGCCGATCAAATTATCGTGGCGCTGCAGGATGGCCGCTTCTTTGAAGCGACGCTGGTGGGTTCCGATGGCATGACCGATCTGGCGGTACTGAAGATCACGGCCTCCGGCCTGCCCGTTATCCCCATCAATCCAAATCGCCAGGCGCATATCGGGGATGTGGTGATGGCTATCGGCAACCCCTATAACCTCGGTCAGACGGTCACGCAGGGCATCATCAGCGCCACGGGCCGGGTTGGCTTAAGCTCATCAGGCCGACAGAACTTCCTGCAGACCGATGCGTCAATCAATCAGGGTAACTCCGGCGGCGCGCTGATTAACTCGCTAGGCGAGCTGATGGGCATTAACACCCTGACCTTTGATAAAAGTAGTGATGGTGAAACCCCGGAAGGGATTGGTTTCGCCATTCCAACCGTTTTAGCCTCGAAGATCATGGATAAGCTGATTCGTGATGGTCGGGTGATCCGCGGCTATATCGGCATTACAGGGCGTGAGCTGCCGCCGCTGCATGGACAGGGCAGCAATCTGGATCGGGTTCAGGGCATTATTGTCAGCGTGGTCACGCCAGATGGGCCAGCGGATAAAGCCGGGATTCAGGCCAACGATGTGCTGCTCAGCGTTAATGGCAAGCCGGCCATCTCCGCGCAGGAGACCATGGATCAGGTGGCAGAAATTCGCCCGGGTTCAGTGATTGATGTGCAGGTACTGCGAAACGATCAGAAACTGACGCTGCCGGTCACCATTCAGGAGTTTCCTGACAGCAGTAGTTAGCTGAAACCTGTGCCAGGTCAGGGATGGCCCGGCTGATCGCAAAGAAGGCCGCCATCCATGGCGGTCGGCCTCGCCATCCTGGCTCGGACGCTTTGCTCTTCATCCGGGCCAACCCTTCCCCTCTAATCCGCCATCGTTTGAGATTAACCGATTAGCAGCGATCCACCGGAAACGCGATGACATCGCTCAATGACTCCGCTTTCAACGCCAGCATGATCAGGCGATCAATACCCAGTGCGACCCCGGAACAGGCTGGCATGCCATGCGCCAGCGCATCCAGCAGATATGTATCAATAGGATGCACAGGCAGGCCGCGTGCCGCACGGCGACGGTTATCCTGCTCAAAACGCTGACGCTGCTCACGGCTGTCGGTCAGTTCACGGAAACCGTTCGCCAGCTCAATACCTTTGTAATAGACCTCAAAGCGTTCGGCCACGCGGTGATCTTCGGTGCTGATCTCCGCCAGGGCTGCCTGGCTGGCCGGGAAATGATAAACGAAGCAGGGTTTATCCTGACCAATCTTCGGTTCCACACCCAGCATAAACAGCAGCATCAGTAAGGTATCGCGATCCTCTTCTGCACGCGCCAGCTCGCCTTCACCCAGCTTCTCTGCCGCTTCACGCAACTGCGCTTTATCCGCTGACAGCGGATCCAGCTCAAGATGGCGGATAAACGCCTGCTGATAGGAGAGCGACTCAGCGCTGTCACACTCCAGCACCTGCTGCATCAGATCGTCGACTTCGTTCATCAGACGGTACATATCATAATGCGGCCGGTACCACTCCAGCATGGTGAATTCCGGGTTGTGGTGACGTCCCGCCTCTTCGTTGCGGAAGCTGCGCGCCATCTGATAGATCGGGCCACTGCCCGCCGCCAGCAGGCGTTTCATATGATATTCCGGGCTGGTCATCAGCCAGAGATCGCGCCCCTGCGCAGCGCCAGGCCCGACAAAACGCGTCTGGAATGGCACCAGATGGATATCGGTAATGGTGGCCTGGCTCATCGCCGGCGTATCCACTTCCAGCACGCCGCGATCGGCAAAGAAACGACGCACTTCTGCTAAAATAGCGGCGCGTTTTAACAAATTGGCGATGGATGCGCTTGGTTGCCAGCTTGCCGTTTCGCTCATGGTGATGACTCCTGATACAAATTAGGGGGGAAGTCTACCTGCAATGCCTGCGGCAAACAATCTCGTGCCCGTACTGCCAAAAACAGCGTTTCGGCTTCTATACTTAAGCGGTTAAATCACAAAGGAATCCCACTATGTCTCCATGGAAAACAGTTGTTGCCAGCCTGAGTGCTTTTCTCTCTGTCGCCTGCAGCACTACGCCGCCAAAGAACGTCACGGTCGTAGATAACTTTGACAGCCAGCGCTATCTCGGTCAGTGGTATGAGATTGCCCGCCTTAACCATCCTTTTGAGCGCGGCCTTGAACAGGTAACAGCAAACTACAGCCCGCGTGAAGATGGCGGCCTGAAGGTAATCAACCGTGGCTATAACGTCAAAAAGCAGCGCTGGCAGGAGAGCGTCGGCAAAGCCTACTTTACCGGTGAACCCACGCGGGCTTCTCTGAAAGTCTCTTTCTTCGGCCCCTTCTATGGCGGCTATAACGTGATTGCTCTCGATCCTGACTACCGCTATGCGCTGGTATGTGGACCGAATCGCCACTATCTCTGGATACTGTCACGCACACCCCAACTGGAGCCGGGCGTAAAAGAGAAACTGGTTGATCAGGCGCGTCGGGATGGTTTCCCGGTTGAAGAGTTAATCTGGGTAAAACAGAAATAGTGCAGAATCTGACAAGCCGGTACGAAAAGCATTTCGTACCGGTTGGAATAACAGGTTACTTCGTGCTGTTCTGAATCGCCTGGCCGCCCGCTTCGACATCTTCACCTACGCCACGCGTTGTATTACAAGCTGTGAGCAGGGAAGAGAGCACCAGTACAGAGAAGATTGCAGCAATACTTTTCTTTAACATAACAATGTCCTTTTTGATGGATGTAAAGTACAGCGCTTTAAGCATAGCCGGATTTACGGCAGTTGCTGCTGGCGAGACTTTAAAAAGGACAATCAGTTAAGGTCATTTTGCTGCTCGCGAAATGGCACCACCTAAGTGAGAGACATCTTCGCCAAAACCGTGGAATGTGTTGCAGGCGCTTAGCGCAGAGGAGACCAGCAACGCGAACGCGATTAATTTTGCCAGCTTGATCATTTTTTTCTCTCAGACAAGAAAAAGGCGCACCAGAAGATGCGCCTGCGAATCTTATTTCACGCGTGACACGTATTCGCCAGAGCGGGTGTCAACTTTCACCACTTCGCCCTCTTGCACGAACAGTGGCACTTTCACCACGGCACCGGTAGAGAGTTTAGCTGGCTTGCCGCCAGTCCCTGCGGTATCACCTTTCAGGCCTGGATCGGTTTCGATAACTTCAGCTTCGATAAAGTTCGGCGGCTGAACGGCGATTGGACGACCGTTCCACAGCGTAACGATACATTCAGCGTTATCCTGCAGCCATTTCGCTGCATCGCTTACCGTCTTCTCTTCAACCTGGAACTGCTCAAAGCTTTCCGGATGCATGAAGTGGTAGAACTCACCGTCGTTGTACAGGTAGTTCAGGTTGGTATCTACTACGTCAGCGCCTTCGGCGGAGTCGGTAGATTTAAAAGTTTTCTCAACGCGAGAACCCGTCAGCAGGCGACGCATTTTAACGCGCGCGAATGCCTGACCTTTACCCGGTTTAACGAACTCACTGGATTCGATGGCATACGGCTCGCCTTCGAACATGATTTTAAGACCGGGACGGAAATCGTTGCTAGAATAAGTCGCCATGAAGGCCCTCTACGAAAATTGACACTGGTACTAAGCCAAAAAAATGGCACACATTGTAACCCTAAAAACACCTTCCAGAGAAGATTGGTTGCAGCAACTTGCGGATGTTGTCACCGAACCTGATGAATTACTGCGGATTTTAGCCCTTGATCAGCACACTGAGCTGGCTGAAGGTGCGGATGCGCGGCGTCTTTTCGCCTTACGTGTACCGCATGCGTTCATCCGCCGGATGAAAAAAGGCGATGCGCACGACCCGCTGCTGCTTCAGGTACTGACCCGCCGCCAGGAATTCACTGATGCGCCAGGTTATAGCACCGATCCGCTCGATGAACAAAGCAACGTTGTACCTGGATTGCTGCATAAATACCGAAACCGGGCTTTATTGTTGGTAAAAGGCGGCTGCGCCGTCAACTGTCGCTACTGCTTCCGTCGTCATTTCCCCTATCAGGATAATCCCGGCAACAAGCGTAGCTGGCAGGCTGCACTGGACTATATCGCCGATCATCCCGAGCTGGATGAGATCATTTTCTCCGGCGGTGACCCGCTTATGGCGAAAGATCATGAGCTCGCCTGGCTTATCGCCGCGCTGGAACAGATCCCCCATCTGAAACGTCTGCGCATCCACAGCCGGTTACCGGTGGTGATACCGGCGCGCATTACCGATCAGCTCTGTCAGATGCTCAGCGAGACGCATCTGCAGGTGGTGATGGTGACGCACATCAACCATGCGCAGGAGATTGATGATGAGCTACGTGAGGCGATGAGCAGCCTGAAGCGTGCTGGAGTGACCCTGCTGAATCAGAGCGTCCTGTTGCGTGGCATCAACGATAATGCGCAGACGCTGGCCACCCTGAGCAATGCGCTATTTGATGCCGGCATTCTGCCCTACTATCTGCACGTGCTGGATAAGGTACAGGGTGCGGCGCATTTCTTTGTGTCAGATGACGAGGCCCGCCAGCTGGTGCGTGCATTACTGTCACAGGTCTCCGGCTATCTGGTGCCAAAGCTGGCGCGTGAAATTGGCGGAGAGCCAAGTAAAACACCGTTAGATTTACAGTTACGTCAGGAATAAAAACGGCCAGCAAAAGGCTGGCCGGTTCAATTTGGCAGACTGCCTGATTCACATTATGGGCACTTGTAGACCTGGCCGGTCATTTTGCTGTCGAGTGGCGCGAACGCGGACAACAGGTTCTGCGTCGGACTGGTTGCTCCATAAATCACGTTACCGCCCATATCCGCTGCGCGATTGCGCAGGTCGTTTGCTGCGCCACGCAGTGCACTGGTTTCGCCGCCCGCACCGCTCAGCCAGTTGCTCTGTGAGCCGGTAATATTGCCCAGAAGCTGACAGGTATTGCCAGGCTGCTGATCGGTGAACGTCACGCGCTGTCCTGCTGAAGAGAGTTGCGTAGAGCTGCTGCAGCCCGCCAGCAATAACGCGCCAGCCGTCAGTCCGAGCAAGAGGTTAATCCGCATTGTAATCCCCATTTATTATCATCAGAGTCGGGTGGCAGCGTAGCAGAAAAAGGATTTTTCTTTCTGCACATTCATTGCCCTTATCCCGTTATATCGTCTCAATATTTCACGCCGCTTGCAGGCTGGCAAGCGTGCCGATGCTGGTGAATAAAATGAAGCCAGTCGATCAGTCGGCGCAGCCGCAGACAGCGTGACATATCAAGAGGAAAGACGAACGATTGCGCCTTACTTATACTATTTTCCCACCCAAAAGAAAAACCCCCGACCGTTTCCGATCGAGGGTGATGTCAGAGCGTGATGCCCTTAACCGGTGTAGCCATTACGTCGTGCATTTTCGATGCAATCGGCTTTGTTAACGTAGCCCTGACTGGCGGCGCCGGTAATATTGCCGTTGGGCGCCGTTCTTCTCCAGCGCCACTTGTGTGCTTCGTCCTTATAAAATTCCCATTTATCGTGCATTTTAATTTTCCTTAATCTGTTGCTTATCCCTTTCAGAGCGCACTATTTTGCGCCGGGCTCTAAGTTAGAGCATCCCGCCCTGACTAAACCATGATGCAGAACATAAAAAAAGTTAATGGGTTTTTCCTGCTGCTGCCAGCATTCAGACGCTGAAAAAGAAAAACCCCCGACCGTTTCCGATCGGGGGTTCTTTGATGACTTAAACAGTCAACGGCAATTACATCATGCCGCCCATACCGCCCATGCCACCCATACCGCCAGCGCCGCCGCCTAAATCAGGTGCGTCGCCTTTTGGCAGGTCAGTGACCATACATTCGGTCGTGATCATCAGACCCGCAACAGAGGCCGCGTACTGCAGAGCAGAACGGGTCACTTTGGTTGGGTCCAGGATACCGAAGTCGATCATGTTGCCGTACTCTTCAGTCTGCGCGTTGTAACCGTAGTTACCGTCGCCCGCTTTCACGTTGTTAGCGACAACAGATGGCTCTTCACCGGCGTTAGAAACGATCTGACGCAGTGGAGATTCCATCGCGCGCAGCGCAACTTTGATACCGACGTTCTGATCTTCGTTCTGACCACGCAGATCAACCAGCTGTGCTGCCACGCGAACCAGCGCCACACCACCACCAGCAACCACACCTTCTTCAACGGCAGCACGGGTTGCGTGCAGCGCATCTTCAACGCGGGCTTTCTTCTCTTTCATTTCAACTTCAGTTGCTGCGCCTACTTTCAGAACGGCTACGCCGCCTGCCAGTTTCGCTACGCGCTCCTGCAGTTTTTCTTTGTCGTAGTCAGACGTTGCTTCTTCGATCTGCTGACGAATCTGGGTTACACGGCCCTGAATTGTCGCTTCTTCACCCACACCGTCGATGATGGTGGTGGTGTCTTTGTTGATCACAACGCGTTTTGCCTGGCCCAGATCTTCCAGAGCCGCTTTCTCCAGTTCCATACCGATCTCTTCAGAGATTACGGTACCACCGGTCAGGATAGCGATATCCTGCAGCATAGCTTTACGACGGTCGCCGAAACCTGGTGCTTTAACCGCAGCCACTTTCACGATGCCGCGCATGGTGTTAACCACCAGTGTTGCCAGCGCTTCGCCTTCAACATCTTCCGCGATGATCAGCAGTGGTTTGCCGGCTTTCGCAACGGCTTCCAGCACTGGCAGCATTTCACGAATGTTAGAGATTTTCTTGTCAGCCAGCAGGATGAACGGAGATTCCAGTTCAATCGCACCGGTTTCTGGCTTGTTGATGAAGTAAGGTGACAGGTAGCCGCGATCAAACTGCATACCTTCAACCACATCCAGCTCATCCTGCAGGCCGGTGCCTTCTTCAACGGTGATCACGCCTTCTTTACCCACTTTCTCCATCGCCTGAGCAATCAACTGGCCCACGGTTTCATCGGAGTTAGCAGAGATAGTACCTACCTGCGCAATCGCTTTAGAGTCAGAGCAAGGAACAGACAGCGCTTTCAGTTTCTCAACCGCAGCGATAACAGCCTGGTCAATACCGCGCTTCAGGTCCATCGGGTTCATACCCGCTGCGACCGCTTTCAGGCCTTCGGTGATGATAGACTGTGCCAGTACGGTTGCAGTGGTGGTACCGTCGCCCGCAGCGTCGTTCGCTTTAGAGGCAACTTCTTTCACCATCTGCGCGCCCATGTTCTCGAACTTGTCTTCCAGCTCGATTTCACGTGCCACAGAAACACCATCTTTAGTGATGGTCGGTGCACCAAAAGATTTATCCAGGACTACGTTACGGCCTTTAGGACCCAGGGTAACTTTTACTGCATCTGCCAGTACGTTCACGCCACGCAGCATTTTTACGCGTGCGTCATTACCGAATTTTACGTCTTTAGCTGCCATCTTTAAATATCCCTTAAATTCGTTTCGTTCAGTGAATTACGCGTAAAAATTACGCTTCAACAACGGCCAGAATGTCGCTCTCAGAGATGATAAGCACCTCTTCGTTGTCGATTTTCTCGGTTTTCGCGCCGTAACCTTCGCTGAAGATCACGATGTCGCCAACCTTCACGTCCAGCGGCTTAACGTCGCCACTCTCAAGGATGCGGCCATTGCCGACAGCCAGTACTTCACCACGGGTGGATTTACCGGCTGCGGAACCGGTCAGCACGATGCCGCCAGCTGATTTAGCTTCAACTTCTTTACGCTTGACGATAACGCGATCGTGCAATGGACGAATTTTCATTTGATAGCTCTCCTTTGAGAAGTCCAATCATTCAGTTTTGGGGTTGAACACCGGGCTGCATGGCTTCCGGCCTCGTGACCAGAGAGATAGGGCCGCTGCCACCCACTTTCAAGGGGGCGGACAACAAATTTTTTACCTGTGAGTGATAAGTGATGGCTTTTTGAACAGATGATGGGGCAGATAAAAAACGCAACCCGTAGGTTGCGCCAGCGTGCTGACAAACTCAGTACAGGATGACCCTGGCAGCAACGGCTAAGCTCAGGGCGCAGGAAACAGGGTCAGAAGAGGAAAGCGTCACGCGCCACGGATGGCGCGGGCCGAGCAGTCATGGATGACGATTTTGCGACTTTCCGATCTGACCCTGTTCCCTGTGCGGCTCCGGTCTCACAGCTGGCCGGGTCAGGTTTTTCAACAATCTCACGCAACCCGTAGGTTGCGCTTTCAGAGGTGACAGCTGCGGTTAACGATCCTTGTGATCGTCATGATGCTCAAGGCGATCGCTGTCTTTACGCTCGAACTCGCCATCCATGGTGTAGCCGCTGTCTGGACCGGCTCCCGGTCCCCGCCAGACGCGCAGATGAGGCATCAGCTTCAGCGTCAGATGTTTCTGCACCGGTGGCAGCAGCAGCAGCAGGCCCAGCAGGTCGGTAAAGAAACCAGGCAGCAGCAGCAGGAAACCGGCGATGATCAGCGACACGCTTTTGATCATCTCATTGGCCGGGCTTTCATTACGTGCCAGCTTCTCCTGCATCAGCATAAAGTTTTTCATGCCCTGATTTTTGACCAGCGAGACGCCGATGCACGAGGTGAAGACCACCAACAGCATGGTAAGCAGCACGCCCATGACGTGTGCAACCTGAATGAAGAGGGAAATCTCAATCCAGGCCAGAACGAAAAAGACTAATAACGGTATCCAGCGCACCGTACTCTCCTGTAAGTAGGGGCTGAACGGCAGCGTGCCGGTCAGCAGAAAGCGTTCATCCTGAGGATGATAAGAAAAGAGATGGGCACCCGCGCCGCCATTTTCAACCGATCCTGTCAAATTTATCCTGTGGGGTTAATTTTGTAACCAACTTCACATATCGTTAACCAGGCTGCAGCATTAAGTGATCTGCATGCGTGCTTTTCATATGCATCAGAATATGATCGCACACGCCCCTATGAAGACGGATAATATGTCGGCACGGGTACACCACGACAAAATAAACACATCCTTTGTGATGGTTAGCGGCAACAACAAGAAGGTTATCATGGCGAACAACATTCGTATCGAAGAAGACCTGTTAGGTATGCGCGAAGTTCCGGCGGATGCCTATTATGGCGTTCATACTCTGCGTGCGATTGAGAATTTTTATATCAGCAACAGCAAAATCAGCGACATACCTGAATTTGTCCGCGGCATGGTGATGGTAAAAAAAGCGGCGGCGATGGCCAACAAAGAGCTGCAGACCATCCCGCGCAACATTGCCGATACCATCATTAAGGCCTGCGACGAAGTGCTCAACAACGGCCGCTGCATGGACCAGTTCCCCGTGGATGTTTATCAGGGCGGTGCCGGAACCTCGGTCAACATGAACACCAATGAAGTGCTGGCGAACATCGGCCTGGAGCTGATGGGCCACCAGAAAGGGGAATATCAGTACCTCAACCCCAACGATCATGTGAACAAATGCCAGTCCACCAACGACGCTTACCCAACCGGTTTCCGCATCGCGGTCTACAGCTCGCTACTGAAACTGCTTGATGGCATCAGCCAGCTGGCCGAAGGCTTCCAGCACAAAGCCGATGAGTTCCAGACCATCCTGAAAATGGGCCGTACCCAGTTGCAGGATGCCGTGCCGATGACCCTCGGGCAGGAATTTCACGCCTTCAGCGTACTGCTGAACGAAGAGACCAAAAGCATTCTGCGCACCGCGGAACTGCTGCTTGAAGTGAACCTGGGCGCGACCGCCATCGGCACCCGCCTCAATACGCCGGAAGGGTATCAGCACCTGGCGGTACAGCGTCTGGCGGAAGTCAGCAACCTGCCGGTGGTGCCAGCGGAAGATCTGATTGAAGCAACCTCCGACTGCGGCGCCTATGTGATGGTCCATTCATCGCTGAAACGTCTGGCGGTGAAGCTCTCTAAAATCTGTAACGACCTGCGCCTGCTCTCCTCAGGCCCGCGTGCTGGTCTGAATGAAATCAACCTGCCAGAGCTGCAGGCGGGTTCCTCTATCATGCCCGCCAAGGTCAATCCGGTTGTACCGGAGGTGGTAAACCAGGTCTGCTTCAAAGTGATTGGCAACGACATCACCGTGACGATGGCCTCTGAAGCGGGCCAGCTGCAGCTCAACGTGATGGAGCCGGTGATTGGCCAGGCGCTGTTTGAGTCGATCAGCATTCTGACTAACGCCTGCTATAACCTGCTGGAGAAGTGCATCAACGGCATTACCGCCAACCGCGCAGTGTGCGAAGCCTATGTCTTCAACTCGATTGGTATCGTGACTTACCTCAACCCTTACATCGGCCACCACAACGGCGACATCGTCGGTAAAATCTGTGCGGAAACCGGTAAAAGCGTACGTGAAGTCGTGCTGGAGCGCGGCCTGCTGACGGAAAGTGAGCTGGACGATATCTTCTCGGTGCAGAACCTGATGTACCCGGTTTATAAAGCCAAACGTTATACTGATGAAAACGAACAGTAAGGTTTAACCGACGCTGGTTAACCAAAGGCACACCGCGATCAACACGGTGTGCCTTTTTTTTTGTTAAACAGCACACCCGGCTATTACCGGTTTATCTTTCAGGAGTCATTCATGTTTGTGGTTGAGCTGCTTATCGTCTTGATGGCGATCTGGTTGGGCGCACGTCTTGGCGGCATTGGTATCGGGTTCGCAGGCGGAATGGGCGTGCTGATCCTGACGCTGGGATTTGGCATGGCACCCGGTGCTATTCCGTTCGATGTGATTGAAATCATCATGGCGGTGATCGCCGCGATAGCCGCCATGCAGGTGGCAGGCGGCATGGATTATCTGGTGAGTCTGGCGGAACGCCTGCTGCGCCGCCATCCTCGCCACGTTACGCTGCTGGCCCCGCTGGTGACCTACCTGATGACGCTGCTGGCCGGTACCGGACATACCGCGTTCTCGACATTACCGGTGATTGCAGAAGTGGCGAAAGAGCAAGGCGTTCGCCCTTCCCGGCCGCTGTCGATTGCGGTAGTGGCTTCGCAGATCGCGATTACCGCATCACCCATTTCAGCCGCAGTGGTCTTCTTCGCCACCCTGCTTGAGCCGCGCGGCGTCAGCTATATCACGCTGCTGGCGATTGCCATCCCCTCGACCATGGTGGGCCTTTTCCTGGCGGCTCTGGTGACTAACTTCTTAGGCCGTGAGCTAAAGGATGATGAGGTTTATCAGGCGCGTCTCGCCAAAGGCGAAGTCACGCTGCGCGGCGCCAGCCTCTACCAGGCAAAACCGGGCGCGAAAAAATCGGTGCTGCTGTTTCTGACGGGCATTGTGGCCGTGGTGCTTTATGCCACCGCGACCAGCGCCAGCGTCGGGCTGATCGTCAATCCGCCACTGCCACGCAATGAAGCGATTGTGGTGTTTATGCTGACCATCGCCACGCTGATCAGCCTGACCTGCAAACTCGACACCAGCGAAATCCTCAGCGCCAGCACCTTTAAGTCCGGCATGAGCGCCTGTATCTGCGTAATGGGCGTCGCCTGGCTGGGCGATACCTTTGTGAAGGCACATCTGGCGGAGATTCAGATGCTGGCGGGCGATACGCTGAAAACCTATCCGTGGATGCTGGCGCTGGTGCTGTTCTTCGCCTCGATGCTGCTCTACTCGCAGGCGGCGACCACCAAAGCGCTGATGCCCGCCGCGCTGCTGCTGGGCGTTACGCCGCTTACTGCCATCGCTTCCTTCGCGGCGGTTTCGGCGCTGTTTGTACTGCCGACCTACCCGACCCTGCTGGCTGCCGTTGAGATGGATGACACCGGCTCGACCCGTATTGGCAAGTATGTATTTAACCATGCCTTTATCATTCCCGGCGTGATCGCCATTGCGCTGTCGGTGCTCTCTGGCTTCGTTTTTGGTGGATTGCTGCTATAGCGCACTCCTCGTGTTACGGATGGAGCGTGCTATCATCGGCGCTCTTTAAAACAGGAGTCACAGGATGAATGCTGTCGTTATCCTCTGCACCACACCCGATCAGGTCACGGCGGAGCACCTTGCTGGCTTAGCGCTGGAAGCCAGGCTGGCGGCCTGTGTCACACTGCTGCCGGGCGCCACCTCCTGGTATCTCTGGCAGGGAAAAATGGAGCAGAGCAGCGAAGTCCAGATGCTGCTGAAATGCGACAGCGATCATCAGCAGGCGCTGTGTGATCTGCTCAAAGACGCTCACCCTTACGATGTGCCCGAACTGCTGGCGCTGCCGGTTCAATATGGAGACAGTGAATACTTGTCATGGCTGCACGCATCTCTCGCTTAATTACGCTTCTGCTGACGCTGTTTATCGGCCTGCAGGCGCACGCTTCACTCTTTTCAAATCCGGCGACCAGTCGCTTTGTGCCGGTCGATCAGGCCTTTACTTTTGACTTCGACCAGCAGGGCGCGCAGCTCAACCTGCACTGGAAAGTGAAATCGGGTTATTACCTCTATCGCCAGCAGATCCACATCACACCGCAGAACGCGACCATCGCGCCGTTAACGCTGCCGGCCGGTCAGCCGCATGAAGATGAATTCTTCGGCAAAAGTGAAATCTATCCGCAGGATCTGACGCTGCCGGTGACGCTGCAACAGGCGGCCAGCGGCGCCACGCTCAGTGTGACTTATCAGGGCTGTGCCGCCGCCGGATTCTGTTATCCGCCAGAGACGCGCAGCGTTCCGGTAAGTGCGGTAACCGCCAGCAGCGCACCGCCGCCGGTCAGCGCTCAGCCTGCGCCCGCCAGCCCGCTGCCTTTCTCGCCGCTCTGGGCGCTACTGATTGGTATCGGTGTCGCGTTTACGCCCTGCGTACTGCCGATGTATCCGCTGATCTCCGGCATTATCCTTGGCGGACAGCGCCACTATTCGCTGGGCCGACTGTTCGCGCTGGCGATGGTCTATGTGCAGGGGATGGCGCTGACCTACACGCTGCTGGGAGTGGTCGTCGCGGCAGCGGGCCTGCGCTTCCAGGCCGCGTTGCAGCATCCTTATGTGCTGTTCACGCTCTCACTGCTGTTTATCGTGCTGGCGCTGTCAATGTTCGGCCTGTTTACGCTGCAACTGCCCGCCAGCCTGCAAACCCGCCTGACCCTGTGGAGTAATCGTCAGCAGGGTGGCTCGCTGCCCGGCGTCTTCCTGATGGGGGCACTGGCGGGTTTGATCTGCTCGCCCTGCACCACCGCCCCGCTCAGCGCCATTCTGCTTTACATCGCGCAGAGCGGAAATCTGTGGGCCGGTGCCGGGACGCTGTGGCTCTATGCGGTCGGAATGGGATTACCGCTGATCGCCGTGACCCTGTTTGGCAACCGGCTGCTGCCGAAAAGCGGCCCGTGGATGCAAACCGTTAAAGAGGGCTTTGGTTTTGTCATCCTGGCGCTGCCGGTCTTCCTGCTGGAGCGGGTGCTGGGCGATGCGTGGGGATTGCGGCTCTGGAGCCTGCTCGGCGTGGCGTTCTTTGGCTGGGCGTTCAGCGTCAGCCTGCGCGCCAGCAGCGGTAAGTGGCGCGTAGTGCAGATTCTCATGCTGGCCGCTGCGCTGATCAGCGCACGCCCGTTGCAGGACTGGGCCTTTGGCGGACCGGCGCAGCAGCAGGCTGTGGCACCGCTGCCGTTCCATACTATCCAGACGCCGCAGCAGCTTGATAGCGCGCTGCAGCAGGCCCGCGGCCGCATCACCATGGTCGATCTCTACGCTGACTGGTGCGTCGCCTGCAAAGAGTTTGAAAAATATACCTTTAGTGACAGCGCCGTGCGCGATAGCCTGAGTCAGGTACAGCTGCTCCAGGCCAACGTCACCGCCAACAACGCCAGTGATAACGTGCTGTTGCAGCACCTTCAGGTGCTGGGCTTACCGACGATTTTGTTCTTTGATGCGCAGGGCCGCGAAATCGCTGGATCGCGCATCACCGGGTTTCTCAATGCCGCCGACTTCCGGGCGCATTTGCAGAAACTTACCCCGTAAACAACACTGGAGTCAGGTCATTGCCCGGTGCATTACCGGGCCTGCATACCAGAGGAGAGTCACTTGCAGCGTGAACAGATACTCGAGCATGCATTGAATGTGCTTGAACAGAACGGCCTCGCCGCCACCCTCTCATTGGAAACCCTGGCGGGATCCGAATTAACCCGTGACCAGCTTCAGCAGTTCTGGCCCGATCGTGACGCCCTGCTCTACGATGCACTGCGCTATCACGGGCAGCAGATTGATACCTGGCGACGCCAGATCCTGCTGGATGAATCGCTGTCGCCCGACCAGAAGCTGATGGCACGCTATGAGGTCCTGAGTGAGCAGGTCAGCAAAGGACGCTTTCCAGGCTGCCTGTTTATTGCCGCCTGTAGCTTCTACCCGCAGCCCGATCAGCCCATCCATCAACTGGCCGAACAGCAGAAACGCGGCTCATGGCAGTTCACCCACGACATTCTGGTGGAGCAGGCGCTGGACAACCCCAGCATGGTGGCCGATCAGATGGAGCTGATTCTTGAAGGCTGCCTCAGCAAGCTGCTGGTGAAGCGCAATGTGCAGGATGTCGCCACCGCACAGCGGCTGGCGGAGGATGTTTACAGCATCGCGCTGTGCCGTAAAAATGGCGCGCTGGCCTGAGGTTTTACCCGCTTTGACTGAAAATCAGGCAATCAGTCACGTTTCCAGGGGTTTTTTAGTGAAAGCCGTTGACGACCCGCGGCCTTTACGGTTTAATGCGCCCCGTTGCCCGAATAGCTCAGTCGGTAGAGCAGGGGATTGAAAATCCCCGTGTCCCTGGTTCGATTCCGGGTTCGGGCACCAAAATTTAAAGAACCCGCCTCTGGCGGGTTTTTTGCTTTTGTGGAGCGAACCCGTTATCGAAGGTTCGATTCACTCGCCACATCCTGTGGCTCGCCCTCCGGGTCGCGCGATGCCACGCGATGCAAAAATGCTCCCGGCATTTTTGTCCGGGTTCGGGCACCATCTTTAAAGAACCCGCCTCTGGCGGGTTTTTGCTTTTGTGGAGCGAACCCGTTATCGAAGGTTCGATACACTCGCCACATCCTGTGGCTCACCCTCTGCTTCAGCACGTCACCCACACCGCACCGGCATCCGCCGATTTCACGCACTGCGCGACCCAGCGCACGCCCATTAATCCGGCATGCACGTCGGGATACCAGAAATTCTGCAGGAAGTCGGTGTCATGGCGATCGGTGGCATCCATCGCCAGCGCGAAGCGACGATAAAGATTGGACCAGGCTTCAAATAACCCCTCGGTATGCCCTCCGCCAATGCGGTCCTCTTCCAGCGCGCGCGGATTAAGATAGCCCATGCCGCGCTCCAGAATGCGCACTGGCTCGCCCTGCACTTCATAGCGCAACTGGTTCGGCTGCTCATCCCACCATTCCAGACTGGCTTTCGATCCGACGACCCGAATCTTCTGCCCGTGCATCGATCCGGCATTCACCGCCGACGCCCATAACGTGCCGACTGCGCCGTTATCATACTCCATCATCACAAAGGCGTTGTCCTCCAGCGGCGCACGCGACGCGACAAAGCTCTGACGCGAACAGAGCAGACGCGTCACTTTCAGCTGTGGCAACATCGTTTCTGCGATAAATAACGGATGCGTCGCCAGGTCGCCTAACACGTAACTCGGGCCGACAAAGCGCGGATCAACCCGCCAGCGGGTGCTTTCACTCTGCAACTCCACCGCCTCATTATGGAAGCCGTGGGCAAACTGCATGTTAACGATGCGGATCTCACCCAAAGCCCCTTCGGCGATCATTTCCCTGGCCTGATGAACCAGCTGATGCCCGGCGTAACCGTAGGTGACGCCAACAACCTTCTGCTTCTCCCGACTCAGCTGCTCCAGCTCATCCGCCTCTTCAACCGTAAAACAGAGGGGCTTCTCGCACACCACATGCAGCCCGGCATTAAGCGCCGCGCGGCAAATGGCGAAATGAGTATTATTAGGCGTGGCGACAGACACCGCCTCAATGCCATCTTCACGCGCGGCTTCCCCGGCGAACAGGCTGGCATAATCGGGATAACAGCGGTCCGGTGCCACACCCAGCGCCTGACCAAACTCACGCCCGCGTGCGGCATCAATATCAAACGCCCCCGCCAGCAGCACAAAGTTTCCGTCACGCTGTGCCGCAGAGCGATGGATATACCCAATCTGGCTGGTGCCGCCGCCGCCGATCATGCCCCAGCGCAGCGAGCGATTAGCCGCTTTTTTACCGTTAATCATGCTGTTGTCCTCAGAATCCTGTTGATCGGAGATAGTCCAGGCTGGCTTTAACATCCCGCAGACTGGTGTCGGCATGGCGCGGATCACGCTCCTGTTCGATGGTGATCCAGCCCTGATAGTTACGCTCAGTCAGCAGCGTGCGCACCGCCGGATAGTCAATTGCGCCCTGCCCCAGCGGACACATCACCCCCTGCGCGCAGGCAGTGAAAAAGTCGAGTCCGTGAGAGAGGGCGTCTCGCCAGACCCGCTGGTTAACGTCTTTGAAGTGGAGGTAATCGATGCGGGTCCAGTACTGTTGCAGCGAAGCGACCGGATCCATCCCGGCGTAATAGAGATGGCCGGTATCCAGGCATAAACCAGCCACCTGATGCGGAATATCACTGACCAGCCGCGCAAGCTCATCGGCAAACTCAATGCAGCCGCCCGCATGCGGATGGATCACCGGTCGCACGCCATACTCCTGCCAGGCAATCTCACTGAGAATGGTGATGTGTCGCATCATGCGCTGCCAGTCGTCAGCGGAGAGCCGTGGCGCTTTTTCTGACTGACCGGCATATTTCGCCCGCTCCGGATTCCCGAAGTCGATGATCACCAGATAAGGCGCGCTGGCGCCGGGCGTTTTGACGGCGGTTGGCACACTGGCCAGGGTACGGCACAGGTTGTGGGTCAGCGTCACCAGTTCAGGGAAATGCGCTTCACTGACCAAATCATCAAAAATCGTACCCGCCACCAGCGAAAGCTGATGCGCATTAAGCTGCCGGGTCAGTTCGGCTGCATCCGCTGGCAGATAGCCCCAGGGGCCAAGTTCGATACTGGGATAGCCAGCCAGAGCGGCTTCAGTCAGGACTTTCTGCCATGGCGGCAGCCAGGGATTAGCGGGATCGTCGACGCCCCAGCTACAGGGCGCATTAGCAATGTGAAAGGTCATGATATCTGCCTGTGCAGTGAGAACTGCTGGCAGTATCAAATGAAAATTTCATCTCAGACAACAATGAAAGTTTCATTTTTTGATAGAGATCGCGTTTAAATATTTCTTTATATGATAGTTTTCTATCAAATACCCGCTAACCTGCTCTTTCTACAGGTTTTCACGCGTCACGATTTCAAAGGGTACGGTCACCTGAGCAAAATGGTCGCGCTGTTCCATCCGGCTGTTGAGGCAGGTGGCGATCACCGCCGCAGCCATGGCATCAATACGATGGCGCAACATCAGCGTAATGGTGCCATCAATCAGCGCCAGCTCATCGCCGGGCAGCGGACCGTGGCACAGCAGATCGATCTGCCTGCGTCCGCTGTCACGCAGCGCCTGCACCACGCCCTCTATGCCGCCGCAGGGCGCATAAATCATCACCAGATCATCATGGGTGTCCAGCAACTGCCGGGTCGCCTGATAGCCTCCTTCACCCGACTCATGCGTTTTTAACGGTTCCAGTACCCGCTGGCTGATGCCTGACTCGCGCAGGTAAGAGCGGAAACTGATCTCGCTGCTCTCCTGGCAGGTAAAGCGGTGATCGCCCAGCAGCACCCCAACGCATCCCGGCTGACGCAGCAGATGCTGTGCCATCCAGGCCGCCGTACGTCCCGCTTTCTGATTATCAATGCCGATAAACCCCGCATGCTCACAGGGCGAGAAATCAGAAAAGAGCGCGTAAACCCGTACGCCCAGTCGTGACACATCCTGAATCGCGTGACGAATCAGCGGATGATCCAGCGCCACCAGCGCAATCACATCACTGCGCTGTGCCAGCAGACGCAGCGAGTGCGCCACCGCCTCCACTTCATGAATATCATGCCAGCAGAATTCAGGTTCGCTGCCCTGTGGCTGCTGCGCCTTCAGCTGCTGTTTCAGCACCTCGCCTAGCTGCTGATAAAACGAATAACGGGCAGGCAGCAGGATAAAGCTCACGCGAACTGTTGCCGCAGCGAGCGGCGATGTTGTCCGGATGTGTGCCTGCGTCAGGTGATAGCCCAGCTCGCGGGCCGCAGCCAGCACTTTCTGCTCGGTCACGCTGCGCACCGGCGCGCGTCCATTCAGCACCCGATCCACGGTGGCCACGCCCACGCCCGCCGCCTGCGCAATAGCGGTCATCGTCACTTTTGACATCATCCTTCTCCCTGCTTCTGCTCTCTGTAGCGCTGGCTGACGGCTACGCCTATATATTCTGTTGTCTGAGACATCAACACTCTATCGCGGCACAGCCATTTCCTCTCATTTATTTGATAGAAAGTCAGCGTTAATCTTGATCGTCCTCGCAAAATGAAACATTCATTTCTTTCTGCATTCTCTTTAAAACGCCCATTTGCTAAAACGGATAAAAATCCTGCGCCGATCGGGTTGATGGGATCACATCATTAAAAGGTTAGAGCGACGACGGCGGGCTTTCTATAGTGGAGCCCTGAGCAGCACCTGCCTGCACGTATAAAAGGAAAAGTTATGTTCCCTTCAACGCTTCCGGTTCCACGCCTGACCGCTGCCAGCCAGGTACCACAGTTGCGCTGGGGCATTATCGGGCCGGGCTGGATCGCCGACCATTTTGCCCATGCACTGCGCAAGCATACCCACCAGCAGATCACGGCGGTGGCTGCGCGTGACCCGGCAAAAGCACAGGCCTTTGCCGACAAATGGTCAATCAGCCATGCCACGGGCAGTATCGACGTGCTGCTGGCGCGGGAGGATGTTGATGCGGTCTATATCGCTACGCCCCACAACCACCATTTTCCCGATGGTCTGCGCGCGATTGCCGCCGGAAAGCATCTGCTGATTGAAAAGCCGCTGGCGCTGAATGCTCAGCAGGCGACACAGCTTAAACTGGCCGCCGCTGCCGCGAACCTGCTCTGTATGGAGGCGATGTGGTGCAACTTCACACCGAAATATGACGTTATCCGTCAGCTGCTGGAGGATGGCGTGCTCGGCGATGTTCACACCCTGATTGCCGATCATGGCGAGTTTTTCACACCAGACCATCGCATCTTCAACGCCGATCTGGCGGGCGGCCCGATGCTGGATCTGGGCAGCTATCTGGTGGCGCTTAGCGTGTTTGTTGGCGGCGGTGCGCCTGACACGATCGTCGCCCGGGGCCAGCCCGTCCCGGCTGGGCGTGTAAACGGTCAGACGTCGATGCTGTTTACCCATCAGCACGGCATGCATTCGGTGCTGAATACCACCCTGTTCAGCAACACGCCAGGCGGCGCGGTGATCGCCGGACGCGAGGCCACGCTGGAACTGGCGGGCCAGTTCTATGCGCCTGGTAACTTCACCCTGACCTCCAGCGATCGGCGTCATCGCCTGCAGTGGCAGGAGCCTGCCAGCCGCTATGAACAGCTCTGTCATGAAATTAACCATTTCGCCTGGTGTATCGGTCAGAACCGGATCGATTCACCCATCCATTCGCTTGACCAGGCGATTACCACCCTGGCCACGATGGACAACGTCAGGCAGCAGATTGGCGTGACCTTCAATGAAGAACAGCAACCTTAATGTGCCCGGAGCAGAAAGATGAAAATCGCTTTTGATGTGGATGTGATTAAAGATTTAGGCATCACCCGTATGGTTCATCAGGTGGCCGACTGGGGATACAAATATATCGAACAGTCGCCGCATCCGCAGATCAACCCGTTTTATAAACATCCTAAAGCCAGCCGTGAAATCATCACCGAGTATAAGAATGCGTTAAACGCCACCGGGCTGGAGATCTCCTCGTTTATCGTGGTCTATCGCTGGTCCGGCCCGGATGAGCTGCGTCGTCAGGCGGCGGTGAAGAACTGGAAGCGGATGATCGAGATCGCGGTTGAGATGGGTGTGCAGGTGATCAACACCGAGCTCTCCGGCACGCCTAACGAGCCGGAAATCTGTGAAGAGATGTTCTATCGCTCCATGGAAGAGCTGCTGCCGATCATCGAACGTGAAGGCATCCGCGTCGAAATCCAGGCCCATCCGTGGGATTTCTGCGAAGAGAACAACGAAACCGTGGATATCGTGAAGTCGTTCCGCAGCGATAATGTGAAGTATATCTACAGCGCGCCACACACTTTCTTTTATGACAAAGGCAAAGGTGATGTGAAACCGATGCTGGAGTATGCCGGTGACGATCTGTCACACATGCTGATCGCCGACACCATGAACCATACAAAACACTGTCGCTACATCGTTAACCCGCCAGGGGTGGATGCCACCATTCACCAGCATGTCGGCGTGGGCGAAGGCGAAGTGGACTTCGACACCCTGTTTAAAACACTGCGCGACACCGGCTTTGCCACCCGCAGTTATAAAGTCGGCGGTGAACCGATCATCGCGGCGTCTCTGTTTGGCTACCCGGAAAAGATGAAGGTTCAGGCGGTAGAAACCCGCGAACTGATTGAGCGTGAACTGCTGTAACCCTGCCTGCCGTGCAGTCGCTGCTGACTGCACGGCCACCTCCGCTCAGGATAACGAACCACCTGCCTGACACACTTTTATTCACTTTTCTCCTGTGCCGCTGCCCGCCTGACATCAGCCCCCTGCAGCACGGCCTTGCGCAGCCAGCAGAGTTAAACCCCCTTCGCAGCACCTGCTACACTCCAGACCAATACCACACCATAAGGCGAACTTTCATTATGTCGGAAAATGCATATCAGCCCGCAAAAGTCTGGACCTGGGACCCTGAAGCCAAAGGTAACGGCGCTAAAACTAATCGTCCGTTCGCTGGTCCCACCCATGAAAAAGCGTTGCCGGTCGGCAAGCATCCTTTACAGCTCTATTCGCTTGGCACGCCTAACGGCCAGAAAGTGACCATCCTGCTGGAAGAACTGCTGGCGCTTAACGTCAACGATGCGGAATATGATGCCTGGCTGATCCGTATCGGCGAAGGCGATCAGTTCTCCAGCGGTTTTGTCGACGTAAACCCGAACTCGAAAATCCCGGCGCTGAGCGACCACTCAGCAACGCCGCCGATTCGGGTATTTGAATCGGGCAACATCCTGCTCTATCTTGCGGAGAAGTATGGCTACTTCCTGCCGAAAGATATCGCTGGCCGCACCGAAACCCTGAACTGGCTCTTCTGGTTACAGGGCTCAGCGCCTTACCTCGGCGGTGGTTTCGGTCATTTCTATCACTACGCGCCAGAAAAAATTGAGTACGCCATTAACCGTTTCACGCTGGAAGCGAAGCGTCAGCTCGACGTGCTGGATCGTCAGCTGGCAGATAACCGCTATCTGGCCGGTGATGACTACACCATCGCTGATATCGCCACCTGGCCGTGGTACGGCAACATGGTGCTGAATGATCAGTATGGCGGTGCCGAATTCCTGGATGTGCACTCCTATAAAAATGTAGTGCGCTGGGCGAAAGAGATCGCGCTGCGACCTGCTGTAATTCGTGGCCGTAAGGTCAATCGTGTCATGGGCGACCCGGCCGATCAGCTGCACGAGCGTCATGATGCCGCTGACTTCGATACCAAAACCCAGGATAAAAAAGCTTAAGGAGAGATCTGTGAGTGCATATGTTGTATTTATTCGTGATAACACCCTGAACCAGGACGAAATGGCGATCTATGCCGAGAAAGCGGGCGAGGCTCGCGGCGATCATCAGATCAATCCTCTCGCCTTTTATGGCGAACTGGAAACGCTGGAAGGACAGGAAGCAGAAGGCGTGGTGATTCTGGAATTCGCGAGCCGCGAAGCCGCACATGCCTGGTATGACAGCCCGGAATATCAGGCTGCCAAAGCGCACCGTCTGAAAGGCGCGAACTATCGCGTGGTGCTGGTAGAAGGTGTGGCTAAGTAAAGATGCAGGCGGCAGCGATGCCGCCTTTTCTTATTGCAGTGTGATACGCGCCACGCCATCCAGCCCCTGACTGCTGTGATCGTCATTGAAGCCCTGCTTCAGGGTGACGAACAGGGTCTGCCCGTCCGGTGAGACCAGCAGACTGTTGGGGTGGCTATTAAATGACCAGCTGTTTTTCACCTCATAGGTGGTGCCATCCAGCTGCAGCACCTTCTTCGATTCGCGCTGGCTGATATAAATCTCATTGCGCTTGCCATTAAACTTAATCCCCAGTGAGTCGCCCAGATTCAGACGCTTAATGACCTTGCCGCTGCGCTCATCAAACACCAGCGTATTTTTCGCTTTTGAATTATCCGTAACAAACAGGCGACCGGTTGCCGGATCCTCGGCCATATTCAGGAACAGATACTCCTGCCCGTCACCCGCCGTCAGGCGCTGCTCGATTTTGTTATTGCGCGGATTGATCACCAGGATTTCCCCGCTGCCGTTCGCCGCATAAATCCGGTCGCTGACCGGCGAGAAGATGATGCCTGTGACCCACTTCCCGGCATTTTTTATCCGGGTTTTCAGCGTCAGGGTTTTGGCATCAACCACCCAGATCACGCCCGGATCGCCCACGCCGCCGACATAGAGCAGCCCGTCATGCAGAAAGATTTCACGCGTGCCATAGGGCATGCCTTTCTCGTTTTTCTCGTCAAACATCAGGCGCTTCAGCACCTTACCGTTATCAGGATCGATCTTAGAGATACCGCCATCCAGCGTGTTGGTGGCGTAGAGTGCGCTGCCGTCAGGCGCGCTGATCAGACCAAAGTTTTTCAGGTCGAAGTGTCCCGCGCCGGTGCTCTGCAGCGTGGAAGCATCAAGACGATAGATCATGCCGCCGCTGATATCTTTAAATCCCTGCGCGCTGGCGACATAGAGGGCATTTTTTGCTGGCAGATAGGCCATCTCATACAAACCTTCACCCAGCTCGCGCTGAATCAGGTTATCCGGGCTGGAGGGCTGCATCACCACCGGCGCGCTGGCATCCACTTTTTTCGCCGGCATCTGGCACGCCGTCAGGCTGAAGGTGGTCACCATCGCCAGTGTAAGTGCCGCTGTACGCGGACTGAACAACGCTTTCATACTTAACTCCCCTATCTGCCTGCTGCTCCCGGCTGGCCACAACGCAGAGGACAGGCAGGAAATAAAAAGAATAAGAATCATACGCAGCCGCTAAAACGCTGTAAACGCAGCGGCATGATGACGCAACCGAATCAGCTTAATGCGGTATGTTTATTGTCCGCAGGCGTCTGGCCGCGCCAGAAACTGCCTTTAAAAGCCTGGCTAATCAACCGATTGCAGATTGCTCTGCAGAAACCCCACAAATGCGGTAATACGCGCCGGAAGCTGACGCTGCGCCTGCCAGACCGCAAAAATATCGCCATCCGGTGCCTGCCAGTCGGGTAACACCGGCAGCAGTTCGCCCGTCGCCAGACTGTGCTGCGCATCCCACCAGGAACGCAGCAAGATGCCATGCCCATCCATCGCCAGCCGCATCGCCACTTCGCCATCGTTGGTGATCAGACTGCCGCGGACTTTCTGATTGATGCTCTGTTCGCCGCTGGTCAGTCGCCACAGGGTAAAATCGCTGTCGTGCTGGCGCAGTAAAATGCAGTTGTGTTGTGCCAGATCGCGCACTGTCTCCGGCAGACCGTGCCGGGCGGCATAGGCGGGTGAGCAGCAGAGAATGCGCGGATTGGTACGCAGTTTGCGCGCCACCAGCCGTGAGTCGGGCGGTTCCCCGACGCGGATATCAATATCCATGTGGGCATCAAGAAAATTAAGTGGCTGGCTGCTGAGCTGCAGCGACAGCGAGAGTTCCGGGTGCAGCGCGGCAAAAGCCGAGACGCAGGGCGCAATATGCCGACGGCCAAAGCCAAATGAGGCGTTAATGTTAAGTGTGCCGCGCAGCTGAGCGGTTTCGCCGCTGACCGCCTCTTCCAGCGCCGCCAGCTGATCCAGCAACGGACGCGCACCCGCCAGATAACGGCGCCCTTCCGGCGTCAGCTCCAGTCGTCGCGTGGTGCGGCGCAGGAGTTGCACACCAAGCCGCTGTTCCAGCTGGCTCAGACGTTTGCTGACCGCCGCCAGCGACAGTCCCAGTTCGCGCGCCGCCGCAGTCAGGCTATCCAGCGCAGCCAGGCGAACAAAGAAGGCTAAATCATCGGTGGAGGTGCGGGATTCTCTACTTTTATTCAACACTGGATTGCCTTTCAGGCTCATTATTTCCCCGTAAGCGACAGTTATACTGCGTACACAATTCGAACATCAACCGGAAAGGTACCCTGTGACTGACAAAATTCACTCTGTTGCCGTGATCCCTGGCGACGGCATCGGCAAAGAAGTGATGCCGGAAGGCGTCCGTGTAATGAATGCGGCCGCAGAGAAATTTAACATTCCGCTGCGCTGGGAGTGGTTCGATTACGCCAGTGCCGACTACTGGCAGCAGCATGGCAAAATGTTGCCTGACGACTGGTTTCCACAGCTGAAAGCCTTTGATGCGATCTATTTTGGCGCAGTCGGCTGGCCCGATGTGGTGCCCGACCACGTTTCACTGTGGGGCTCGCTGCTGCAGTTCCGCCGGGAGTTCGATCAATATGTGAATCTGCGTCCGGTGCGACTGATGCCAGGCGTAAAAGCGCCGCTGGCGAATCGTCAGCCCGGCGATATCGACTTCTATGTGGTACGCGAAAATACGGAGGGTGAATACTCCAGCGTCGGCGGCACCATGTTCCCCGGCACCGAACGTGAAGTGGTGATTCAGGAGACGGTGATGACGCGCACCGGCGTCGATCGCATCCTGAAGTTTGCCTATCAGCTGGCGCAGAGTCGGCCGAAGAAACACCTGACCTCCGCCACCAAATCGAACGGCATTGCCATCACCATGCCCTACTGGGATAGTCGCGTTGAAGCCATGGCCGGTCAGTTCCCCGAGGTTCGCGTCGATAAGTATCACATCGATATTCTCACCGCTAACTTCGTGCTGCATCCGGACTGGTTTGATGTGGTGGTCGCCAGCAATCTGTTTGGCGATATCCTCTCCGATCTCGGCCCGGCCTGTACCGGCACCATCGGCATCGCCCCTTCGGCCAATATCAATCCGGAAGGCCTGTTCCCCAGCCTGTTTGAACCGGTTCACGGTTCTGCGCCCGATATCGCCGGTAAAGGCGTCGCCAATCCCATCGGACAGATCTGGTGTGGCGCGATGATGCTGGAGCACCTCGGCTACAAAGCGGCAGGTGATGCGGTGTTAGACGCGATTGAACGCACGCTGGCAGCGGGTGAGCACCTGACACGCGATCTCGGCGGCAGCGCCAGCACCGAACAGCTCGGTATGGCCATCGCCGCCGCGCTGTGATTTAGTCCGGCAACTGCACCACGCACTCGGGGTGCCAGCCTGGCGGTAACGGTTCCGGCCGTATTATCGCCAGGCTGTGCAGTTGCAGGTTCTCCACCCCGCGTGCGAACAGGCCCGGCAGCCCGCCGGGATAGCGCTCTACGCCAAAAGCTTCTCCGGTTTTCGGGTCAAGTTTGTAGGCGTTATCCAGCCCCATGCCGGTCGGGGAGTCCGGGTTACAGGGCGGCCGTACATCATAGTGTCCCTGTGCAACCGGTGCCACGGTCTGCCGCATCTGCAGCTGGCTGATGACCACATCGCGTATCCAGCCCGGTTCTGCCGCATGCAGGTTAATCGCCCCTTCCGCCACGCCCGTAACGTTACTGAACTGCACCTGCTCTACGATGCCGGGCGTAATGGCGGGATCGCGCCTGCGCACCGAAATATGCAGCGGATCGGCTTTTCCCCAGTGACAGGGCGGCGCATGGTGACAGGCAAAAGTCAGATTACTGAACAGCAGACGCCGCATCGCGCCGCCGTCACGCGACAGAATGCCGATGCCACGGTTGGAATCAAAAATGGTGCAGCCGGTCACCGTGACATCTTCCACATCATCCCAGGTTTCAGTGCCGATTTTAAAGGCGCAGCTGTAGCTACGCAGCAGGCAGTTGGTGATCATAATCTGCCGCGCCGGACGCCGCAGCGCGGCCGGTTTGTAGGTGGTTTTGATGCAGATGGCATCATCGGCGGCACTGAGATAGCTATTGCTGACAAACACCGCTTCGCAACTGTCGATATCGAGCGCATCGGTATTCGGCATGGTCATGGCATTGTCGATGGTGAGGTGGTCGATATGCACATGGCGACAGCTCACCAGATGCACCGTCCACATCGGCGCCTGCACGATGGTAAAGACGGTCAGCGTTACCTGCTCGCAATCTTCAAACACAATGATCCGCGGCCGGTCCGCGCGCGGCAGGCGATAGCCCTGCTCGTCACGCTCAGCGGCAAACCAGGCTTCACCGTCACCGTCTATACGGCCGGTGCCGCTGATGGTGATATTGCGCTGGCCCAGCGCATAGAGCAGCACATTGTGGGACTTCTCAGCACAGCTCAGCGCCTGTACCGCCTGGTAATCAGCCAGCCGCTGACTGGCGATCAGCACCGCGCCCGCTTCAAGGTGGAGTTCAAAATCAGAGGGCAGATTCAGGCAGCCGCTGCGATAACGCCCGGCAGGCAGGGTCAGACGGCCACCGCCCGCAGCCGCAATCTGATCCATAGCGCGTTGCAGCACGGCCGTGTCCGGGGTTTCGCCATCGGCGACAGGGTGAAAATCAGCAAGGGAAAGGTGCATCATGCGTCTCCCGCAGGATTGAGGAGGAGGAATTGCAGCACGATACGACGCGGCAAACCTTTGTCTGGCCGCCAGTGCGCCGTTTCGTGCGGGCTATCACAGATTACTTCACGGCCCCTTCGGTGACGCCGCTGATGAACTTGCGCTGGAAAATCAGGAACACCACGATCAGCGGCATAATCACAATCATCGCGCCCGCCATCAGCACCGGAATGTCGATGGTGTTTTTGTTCTGGAAAAACATCATGCCAATTGGCAGTGTGCGTAACTCATCCTTGTTGACCAGAATCAGCGGGATCAGGAACTCATTCCAGGTCCAGATAAACAGCAGCAGCCCCAGCGTTGAGAGGGTCGGCCAGATAGCGGGCACCAGAATGCCCCACAGAATTTTGACCCGCGATGCCCCATCCATTACCGCCGCTTCCACCAGTTCTTTCGGCACCTGCTGGAAAGCACTGGCGATCATCAGCGTGGTAAAGGGCAGCGACAGGGCAATTTGCGGCAGGATCAGCGCCAGATAGGTGTTGGTCAGCCCCATCCAGCGCAGCTCGTGATAGAGCGGAATGATAAAGGCTTCACTCGGCAATACCATCCCTAGCGCCAGCATCGCTCCGATGACTTTTTTACCAGGGATTTTCAGCCACGCGAAACCGAACCCGGCCAGAATGCCCAGCAGCACGCTGAACAGCACCACCGGAATCACCACCAGCACTGAGTTGAGGAAGTAGACGTTGAAGTGGCCCTGTTGCCACGCGGTCAGGTAGTTTTTGAAATTCAGCGAGGCGGGCAGCGTGAAGACCCCCTGAAACAGCTCCATCTGGGTTTTGAACGACGTCATCAGCGCCATCAGGAACGGCAGAATCGTCATCAGCGCCACGATCCAGATCAGCGCGCGTGAAATCACCGGCGTGCTTCGCATCAGTAACGCTCCTTTAAGGCCAGATGGATCAGATAGTTAATCCCTAAAACAATGACCATGCTGAACACCGCCACCGACGAGGCGTAGCCAAAGTAGTGCAGATCAAAGCCCTGCTTATACATAAAGATGTTGGTCACCATGGTGGAGGTGCCCGGGCCGCCCTGCGTCATCACATAGACCAGGTCAAAGGCTTTCAGGCTGGCGATCACCGTCAGCAGCAGGGCAATCCGCAGCTCGGGTCGCAGGCCTGGCAGCGTAATGCGCATAAACTTCTGGCGACGCGACGAGCCATCGAGATCGGCCGCTTCCAGCAGTGAGGGATCCATGCGCTGCAGGCCCGCCATAAACAGAACCAGACAGAAGCCGAAGAAGTACCAGGTGGCGACCAGACCCACGGCGGGCAGCGCCCAGGTAAAATCACCCAGCCAGGAGAGTGCCAGCTGGGGCAATCCGATTGCGCGTAATATCTGGTCGATCGGACCAAACGCCGGGTTATAGAGCCAGCGCCACACCACGCCCAGCACCGCCATCGGCATGATGTAGGGCAGGAAAAAGAGAATGCGCAGCACGCTGCGTTCGCTGTTGTTGCGCGTGTCATACAGAAAGCTGCAGAGCAGCAGGCCGACGCCAATCGGCAACAGGGTATAGAACAGCATCAGGATGGCGTTATTGCCCAGCGCAATCCAGAACACCGGATCGCTGAACATCCGCAGATAGTTGCTGACGCCGCTAAACACCGGCAGCGAGGTGCCGTCCCATTCGGTAAAACTGATGCCCAGCGAGGCCAGTAGCGGGAACAGCAGAAACACCGCATAGACCAGCACCGCAGGCAGAACATAGAGAAAATTACGCCAGCCACTTAAATTCAACATAACTCTACTCGTGGTTCAGAACGAGGCTCAGGCCCGGCTGTTCGCCGGGCCTCCGGCTTAATGCTTCAGCGTTTTCAGGTAACGCTGATAGTTGTTATCAAAATTAACTACCATCTGATCGGGTGTCTGACGGCCCGCCAGCAGCAGCTGAACGTTCTGATTCAGCTCGGCGTTCATGGTGGGTGTCGCCCAGTCCACGTAGTGGCCTAAACCGTCGTAATCATTGAGCGTCAGCCAGACCTGATACGCCTCGGCCAGCAGCGGATTGTCCGCTGGCATTTTCGCCGCTTTGTTGGTGCTGGCAGGCAGGAAGCCCACCTTCAGCCAGCGGTTCGCCATGGCATCAGAGACCATATAGTTGATGAACTTCGCCGCACCTTCCTGCTGATCTTTGCCTTTGGCAGTGCTGGTGATGGAGAACGCCAGATCGGTACCGCCCACCATCAGCGGTTGCTTCACGCCTTCACCGGCAGGCATCGCGGCAAAGTGAATATCTTTGTTGTCTTTAAACTGGCCGAGATACCAGGTGCCGCTGACCAGGAACGCGGCCTGGCCGTTCTGGAACAGCGTCGCCGCATCGTCGTGACCGATGCCCTGGAAGCCAGGGAAGAAGTACCCTTTGTCGGTCCAGCTCTTCATCATAGAGGCGGCATTGACCAGCTTGCTGTCTTTGAAGGTGCCGCCCACATCGTAAATCAGATTATCCAGCGTCTTGCGGTCGTGGCTCTCAATCTGCGCCTGCCACAGGGTGCTGAGCAGCTGCTGGCCCATGTTGCCATCCAGCAGACCGAGCATCATCGGCGCGGTGCCCTGCTGCTTCAGTTTCGCCATCGCGCTTTCCAGCTCAGCCAGCGTTTTCGGCACGGCAATACCTGCTTTATCCAGCAGCGCTTTGTTGTAATAGAGCCCGACCATCTCGCCCAGGCTGGCGACGCCATAGAGTTTGCCGCTGCCAAACTCGCCGCTGTCTGACCAGCGGTTACGTTTCAGAATCGAGTCCGGGAAGCGTGTGGTCCAGCCGTTGCTGGCGGCGTAGCTGTCGAGCGGCAGCAGCAGCTTATCTTTAACCAGCGAGCCCATATCGCCGCCGCCCTGGTTGACCTGAGCGATCTGCGGGCCATCACCGGCGGTCAGCGCCAGCTTCAGGGGAATACGGGTATCTTCAAAGGAGTGAACCGAGCGGTTAATCACAATGCCGGGATTCTGCTGGGAAAACTCTTTAATCCCTTCATCTACCGCGGCAGTCTGCTCCGGGTAGTTGTAGATATCCCACTCATTCAGGGTAACGGCGGCGTGGGCGGCATGCGAGACGCTGCCCGCCAGCAGGCCCGCTGCCAGCAGCCGACCCACATTGCGAATTCGGAACGAACGAACGGAGGAAACAGACATTATGCTCACCTTCTTCAGACCAGGATCGGCATCCTTTCATCTCACCGCCTGACATCCTGCAGGCTGCAGCCGCACACAAACGCACTCACTCATACTTACTTTAATAAAAAAATAAAGTCAAACAGCCTGCGCGGGGAATTGCAACGCTGTGAGCACGCGCAAATAAACAGCGACATGGCGTGAAATTCAGCACACTGCGCTGGCATTTACGCGATTAACCGTGGCGGTGCGTCGCCAGCTACTTTTTCTGCAGCAGGAGATGCCAGTGCAATCATTGCAAAATAACGTCCTGATAAAACATACGAAAATCCTATCACGCTCACACTTTTCCCCTTTCACTGGCCGTGAATCTGCTGCCAGCCGCCACGATCCGGGCGTGTTGGCGATCACAGTTGTGCATCCCGATGCCGGTAAACATTGCCGAAGCGCCCGTGTTAGTGAGATAAGGTAATTATTCTATCTTGAAAACTAAGTCCACTTTCATTAACGTAACTTTTATCTGCGGATCTGTTCAATCCCTGACCGATTCACTCACTCACGAGAATTCACCATGGCGAATCAAGGTGTCATTCGTCCGGCCACCCCGGCGGACTACCCGGCGCTCTACCGCATCTGCCTGGAAACAGCCGATGCAGGTGGCGATGCCCGCGCGCTCTATTCCGATCCTGACTATCCCGGCCAGCGTTTTGCTGTGCCTTATGCGCGTTTCGCGCCTGACTTTGCTTTTGTGCTGGAGCGGGACGGTGAGGTGCAGGGTTATGTGGTCGCCGCGCCCGATACCCACGCGTTTGAAGCGCAGCTACAGGCCGAATGGTGGCCGCAACTGCAGGAGAAATATCGTGATCGCAGCGCCAGCGCGCCGCTCGACAGCAAAGTGCTCGACGCAATACGCCATCCTGACCAGGCCGCTGACACGCTGGTGACGCAGTGGCCCGCTCATCTGCATATCAACCTGCTGCCGGCGGCACAGAAAGGCGGCTGGGGTCGCCGGATGATTGAGCATGAGCTGGCGGCGCTGCGCGCTGCCGGTGTCACTGGTGTCCATCTTGGCGTTAGCCTGCAGAATGAGCAGGTCTGTGCCTTTTATCAGCGCATGGGGTTCACCCCAATCCTGCGCAGCAATGCCATCTACATGGGCCAGTTACTCTGAGTGAGGTAGCCGATGACCAGCCTGCGCTTGCAGAATGTGAAGAAGTCTTATGAACACGTTAATGTCATTCATGGCATCGATCTGACGATCAACAGCGGCGAATTTGTGGTGTTTGTCGGGCCATCCGGCTGCGGCAAATCGACGCTGCTGCGGATGATCGCCGGGCTGGAAGAGATCAGCAGCGGGCAGTTGCTGATTGAGGAGCAGGACATGACGCAGCAGCCCGCCACCGAGCGCGGCATTGCTATGGTGTTTCAGTCTTATGCGCTCTACCCCAACATGACGGTGCGCGGCAACCTGGCCTATCCGCTGGAGGTAATGAAGAAGTCTAAGGCGGAGATCAACGAGGCGATTGCCCGGACGGCCGCCCGCCTGCATCTCACCGAACTGCTCGACCGCCTGCCGCGCGCGCTCTCTGGCGGACAGCGGCAGCGCGTGGCGATTGGCCGGGCAATTATCCGTCATCCGCGTATTTTCCTGTTCGATGAGCCGCTCTCTAACCTCGATGCCGAGCTGCGTTTGCAGATGCGGATTGAGATTGCGCGGCTGCACGCCTCGCTCGGCAATACCATGATTTATGTCACCCACGATCAGCTGGAAGCGATGACGCTGGCTGACCGCATCGTCGTGCTGCGTCAGGGCCGCATTGAGCAGGTCGGCGCACCGCTGACGCTCTATCACGACCCGGATAACCTGTTTGTCGCCGGCTTTATCGGCTCGCCAAAAATGAACTTCCTGCGGGCGGAAATCAGCGCCACGGGCGAGGGTGAAGTGCAGCTGCGGGTGCCGGAACTGAAGATTGAGGGGCTGGTGCTGAAAATCGCCGCCGACTGCCGCGAGGGGCAAACCGTGACGCTGGGAATTCGTCCCGAGCATTTCCAGCCTGCCGCGCAGACGCCGGAGGCATTGCGCTTTCACGGCGAGCTAGCCTATGGCGAGATGCTGGGCCACACCAACTATCTCTACCTGGATATCGGGCGTGAAGAGATGCTGGTGGTGGAAGAGCGCGAAGCAACCACGCGCGATCTGGGAACGCAGGTTGAACTGGGCTTTTCTGCTGCGCACTGCCTGCTGTTTGATGAACAGGGGATGCGCCTGCGCTAAGGGAAGCGCGGAAACAAAAACGGGCGCCGCGGCGCCCGTTTTTATTGGAGGGATAACTCAGGTGACCGGCTCTTCATCGGCCTGCGCCGCCAGCAGATCAAGCAGCCGGTTGACGGCAAAACCCGCCGCGCCCAGCGCCCACATGCGGTTCGATTCAGTCAGGAACTGCAGCGGCGTCATGTGCGGCGTCAGTTTAAGCCGGTAGGCCTGGAAGCTCTGGGTAATGTGATCGAGCAGAATGCGTGACGCCATGTGCGGCTCCATCGCCAGATAAACCACATCCGGATCGTAAGCCACCGACAGGTTCGCCAGTGAAATTCCCAGCTCGCGTCCTGCCTCTTCCAGCACCGCCAGCACCTCGGGCGTTGGCCGCTGATCCAGCGCCTGCAACGTGAGGCCTTCCACCGGTTCCTGCTCAGCAAGCCGTTGCAGAATGGCGCGCGATGAGGCGACATCTTCCAGCAGACGCAGTGATCCGTCGCCCACCAGCCCGTTGCCAATCTCTCCCGCCTTGCCGTGACGACCGCGGTAGAGCTGACGATTCAGGATGATGCCCGCCCCGATCCCTTTGCCGTAGGTGGCGATCACCGCCGACTGCGCGTTGCCGAGCTGACCAAATACCAGCGCCGCCATTGCCATGGCGTTGGCGTCATTCTCGATAAACACCGGCAGCGAGAAACGCTCTTCCAGCAGGCGCGCAATCGGGACGTTGTCCCAGTCGAGCACTTTGGAGCGGATACAGTAGCCGTTTTCGGCATCGACCAGTCCCGACAAGGCCAGGCCAATGGCGCCCACCCGCTTCTCCTCAACGCCGCGCAGGAATTTCGCCAGTGCATCGCCGAGCTGGCGCGGTGTCAGCGTGCCTTTCGGCATCTGCTGTTCGCCCAGCAGATTGCCGCTGAGATCGGTCATGACGATCAGGTTGCGTTCTGCATTGAGCTGAATGCCAATCACGCTGGCGCGATCGGGATTGAGCCCAAGCAGCGTTTTTGGCCGCCCCATCGACACGCGACGCAGCCCCAGCTCCTGCACGATTTCCTGCGCCAGCAGGCGATTAGTCGCCTGCGACACGGTCGACATGCTCAGTCCGCTACGAACTTTCAGGTCTGACTGGCTGATCGGCGCATTTTCAACAATCAACCGCAGAATGCGCGCGGTTACGTTGGGAGCGGTCATAAATTCCTCGGGTTATCTGGCTGAGGATGCTCAGCCAGCTTCAGATCGGTAATCGGGCAGGCGTCAGCTGCTGCGCCAGTATCAGCGCCCCGCTCAGGGCATCGCCCTGCGGCGTCACCAGCCGGGCCTGAATATCGTCATCCAGCCAGCGCTGAATCGGCGTGGCCAGTCCCCCCATCAGCGCCACGGGTCCGCTGCTCAGGGCAGTCAGACGGCGGACCATCAGGCCGATATCGGCTGCGGTCTGATGCAGCAGATCCTGTGCATGACCATCGCCCGCGTCGGCGGCCGCAAAAATCTGTGGCACCACGCGGGCCCAGTCTGCAGGCGTCGCTGAGCGCGTCCAGAGCAGCATGGTTTCCGGACTGTGGTCGAACTGCGCCATCAGCTGCCGGGTAAGAGCGCTCTGGGTAATAATCGCTTCATGGGCCAGCAGCGCCAGCCGCAGCGCACGACGGCCCAGCTCAGCGCCCGATCCATGGTCAGACAAGGCAAAGCCCCAGCCGCCAAGCAGAGTAAACTGATCGCCATCCCACGCGGCTCCCTGACTGCCGGTGCCGATAATAAAGACGGCGCCAGGTGCGCCGCCATGGGCGCCCGCACAGGCGATCTCCACATCGCTGACCACCTGTAACGCCGCGCAGTCAGGTCGCCAGCTGGCGAGCCGCGCCTGTACCGAGGTGACATTCGCACCGGCTAATCCGGCCACCAGCGCGGTTTGCGTCAGCGCCTCCGGGGCTAATCCCGCCTGTGACAATATCCGTTCGATCAGCTGCCCGACGCAGGTCAGCGCCGCGTCATAGTCTGACCAGACGTTGGCAGGCCCGCCGGTGGCTTCAGCCAGAATGCGACCCTGCAGGTCGGTTAACCGCGCGCGACACTGTGTACCGCCGCCATCAATGCCCAGAAGATAGTGTGGTTGCACGCGCTTCCTTCCCTGATTAAGGGTTATAGCCATAATGAGCGAACGATAGGATAAAAAAACTTAAATCGCAATAACAAATAAATATAGCAAAATCATATCTGAATTTTCTTCTTATTTTACATCATGATAAAAAAAACCCCCTCGCAAAACGCGTAGTGCGTTATTGACATTAGTTTTTCTGTCGTAATAAGTTGATGGTCAGATTATCAACAGGCGCGCCCGATCACAGGCGGGCTATGCATCATGCGATTTCAGGAGCAGGGGTTTAACATGAAAGTAGGCATTATCGGTCTCGGCTTTCGACTGTCCCACGTGATCAAAGAGTTCAGCAAAGCCGACGACGCCTTTTCGGTAGTGGGTTATTACGATCCGGCACCTGCCGGACTGCCTAATCTGCACAGCTTTGGTATCGCGCCCGGCCAGGCCTTTGCGTCAATCGATGCTCTGCTGGAACATGGCGGAATGGATGTCGTGCTGGTTGGCTCTCCCAACTTTCTGCATCTGGAGCATGTGGGTCAGGCGCTGGCAGCGGGTTACACGGTGTTTACCGAAAAGCCGGTGGTGATCAATGAAGAGCAGACCATGGAGATGGCGAAGCTGGTGCGTCAGTATGGCGAAGCGCGCATTCTGGTCGGCCTGGTACTGCGCTACTCCCCGCTCTATCACGATCTGCTGGCGGCACGCGATGCGGGTCAGTTGGGTGAGATCACCTCGATTGAGGCGACAGAACATATCAAGCCTTATCACGGCGCATTCTTTCAGCGCGACTGGCGACGTCTGGAGAAATATGCCGGCCCGTACATTCTGGAAAAATGCTGTCACGACATCGATCTCTATCAGGGCCTGTTGCAGGAGCGCCCGATCCGCGTCGCCAGCTTTGGTGGCAGGAAATCTTTTACTCCCGCTCATGCGCCGCAGGGAGCTATCACCGCTGACTCAGAACTTTATCACGTGAAGCCCAGCGGCTGGTCGAGCACCGATGCGGTGTTCGACAGCGATGCCGATATTGTCGACTACCAGACTGCCCTGATTGAGTACGAAGGCGGCGCGACGCTGGCCTTCCACGCCAATCTGAATGTGCCGGATGAGTTCCGCCGTTTCTGTGTCATGGGCACCGACGGCATGGCGGAAGGCGACTTCGTGCGCAACTACTTCCGCGTACACAACGCGCGCAGCGGCGAGAAAGAGGTCGATACCGCCTACAGCGGCAATGCGTATGATGGCCATTACGGCGCAGATGCGCTGATGGCTGAAGAGATCGTTAAACATATTAAACAGGGAACACCGCTGAAAGTTTCAGTAGTGGACGCGCTGGAAGCGGGCCTCACGGCAATAAAAATCGATGAGGCCCGTAAAACCCGCAGCGTAGTGGACATGCGTGAAAGCTGGCTAACATTTGACGCCAACCTGGGAAAAACCGGGGCCTGATGGCTCCAGCCTGCGGGTCGGCCTCCCCCTCTGACCCCAGGATTTTAATGGCAGTATGACTGGTAACTTCCTGTACTGGCCTTCGGGCCAGTGACAATATTGAGGTTGAGCTGGCTCGGGAAACCGTTGCCAGCGACAACTCAACCGCACCCTCTCCAGCCCTCTTCTCCGAAGGCATATTTGATTAAATGGCCCCCTGCTGGAGGCAGCGCTTAATGAAGGTTTTTTTCATTCCGGGCGCAGACCGAGGGGCGCTGGCAGTGAAGGTACTCATACAGCAGCAGCATTCCTACCGGGTTATCCTCCAGATTTTCGAAATCAACGTGAGTTTTTTCCAGAAGATATTTTCTCAGGGCGCTAACCGGGATGTTTTTATGGGAAGCCAGCGCCCGGCACAGCTGCGCCACGATCTCGCACTTTACTGAATACGGCACATCAGGATTATAAATTTCCGGAATGGAGTGAGTCTGATTCATAACGGAACCCTCTATAAGCGCTTAAGCTGACTGAGGAGGCCACAGGCCTGCCGATGAGAGATAAGTTATAGCAAGGAACGTGTTTTCGTGTAAATCAGGAACGTTTTGAAAGGCGTCCCGGAGCTTTGCGTTCGTCCGGTTTGCGTCTCAGTCAGAGGCAACTTAAACACTTAAAGCGATGGGAACATATGCCTGTAGCAAAGCATCGCGGGCCACGGACAAAAACGCCGGGAGCGTTTTTGAACAACGCAAAGCGTTGGCCCGGCTTCGGGCGCACCTCAGGGATGAGGTGCGTAATCGCCCGCGCTGAGCCTGCACCGGGTGATCTTGTGCTGATACGCGACAGTCTTTCATCCCTGATGGTAATGTGTTTATTAGTGACCTGGTTTCAATCTTCTTTGGATGAAATCTTCCAGGCTAACCAGTAAAGAACCAGGCCAGCGATAAAGACGAGTAAGGGGGCGATAACGCGCATAATTCCTTCATTCGCAAATATTGCGATGAAAATTCCAATCACTACAGCGCTGACAACAACCGCCCCTGATAACTCAGAAATGACTTTTCTGATTAGTCTAAAGATTTTCGATTGCACCCAGAAATTGCTCCGTTTTCGAAGGATTTTTACGTAGAGTCTCACCGAGCTCGATGTAATTGGCTAAAGGTTCTTCAAAGAGGAAGTAAAGCATTTCAAAATCAAGTATATAAAGCCTTGACCATAATTCAGGATTTTGATGCCTCAAACGCCGTGAAGCTGCAGAAGCACGCGAAAGCACCCCCTGCAGAACTATGCCGCCCGCAAGGGTGCCTGTCCATAATCGCAGTGATAACTTCGTTATCACGCTGGCCATCATTCCTCCAACAACTTTTGAACCAAGATAACCTGTAATGGCCAGCTGCATGGACTGTCTTGAACCCAGTGAAGACGCTGCTCCGATGAGTTTATCTGTGATTTTTTTAAGGGCTGGATCCGGAAGGTAGGAAAGAGAGTCTTTGATTATCATCTCTGCAATCTGCCCCAGAATGGCTCTGTTACGGAAGAGCTTGTTCAAAGCCCGATACATCCTCTCATCCTCACCGAAGTTACGGCGCTGAATGTTTTTGCCGCCATCTGCCAGGTTGAGATCCTGAAAGGTTCTTTCAATACCCAAATAAAAATCCATCGGAAGTGAAGCAATACCATGAGCAACTGATACGGCGAGCGTCTTTGCGTCCATTCATTCTTCTACCGTTTTAGATACCAGCCTGAAAAATATCAGCCCACGCTGCCTTCCGTAAACGAAAACTGATCTCTTGAGTGCCATTAATATGGTTTTAATTGGTACTGATTTGTCATTCACTCCTATGCCAGGATCAAGAACTGGGATTAGAAAAGGGCATTTTTTAATCATTGCCGCTGCGCAGCATCACTAAATGGCGGAACAGTTAAAGGTGCCGGAAACGAGCCGTTCGTATCAGAAAAGCATTAAAGGACTCTCAAGGGCCGCAGACAGGCTTTGGTCACAAACAAACTTAAAGCGATGGCAGCATATGCCTGCACACAATTCTACAACCGCAATAACCCAGCCAGCCTCAATCCATCTCTCCGCAGCCTTAGGCAACGAACAAACTCAAAGCGAATGAGCGAATGGATGGCGCTTTTGCGTCTTTGCGAAAGGTGTTTGTTCCCTGCGCCTGCGCCGTGGTTAACCACCGCACAACCCCCCTCACCTAACCCCAACGCCAGTCATCAAACCGGATCCACCTCATTCTCCAGCTTCTGACGCCGTCGCAGATGCGGAAACAACTTCATCCAAAGCGCCACCACCACCAGCGTACCGATGCCGCCAATCGCCGCCGCCGGTGCCGCACCCATCCAGGCCGCCAGCAACCCAGACTCAAACTCGCCCAGCTGATTCGACGTATTAATGAAAATCGCGTTAACCGCATTCACCCGACCACGCATGGTATCCGGCGTATCCAGCTGCACCAGCGCACCCCGGATCACCATACTCACCATATCAAAGCCACCCAGCGCACAGAGCGCCACCAGCGACAGCCATAACTGCGTGGAAAGCGCGAACACCAGCGTGGCAACGCCAAAGCCCGCCACCGAGCCAAACATAATCATCCCGACATGCTTCTCCAGCTTGTGACGGCTCAGCCAGATGCCCACCAGCAATGCTCCCACCGACGGCGCGCCGCGCAACATCCCCAACCCCCACGGTCCGGTATGCAGAATATCTTTGGCAAAAATCGGCAGCAGCGCCGTTGCCCCGCCCAAAAGCACCGCAAACAGATCGAGCGAAATTACCCCAAGCACATCTTTGCGCTCACGAATAAAGTGAATCCCGGCAAACAGATTCTTCATATTCATCGGCAGACGAGCCTGCACCGGGCGTTCATAACGCAGCAGACTCACCAGCGTCAGCGAAACCAGATAAAATAGCCCGGAAACGCCATACACCACATGCGGCCCGGCGACATAAAGCAGCCCGCCAATCGTCGGCCCGACGATAACCGCTGCCTGACCGCCCACGGAGTTCATCGCCATCGCACGCGCCAGAATCGAAGGTGGCACCAGCGACGGCAGCATCGAAGACATCGCAGGCCACTCCAGCGCTTTCGCCACCGCAATCATAAACACCAGCCCCCACAACGCGGTCTTATCGGGGGTATGGAATAAGGTAAGCACCACTAATGCCAGCAGTGCGGCAAATTCTACCAGCTGACCCAACAGCACGATCCGCCGCCGGTCATATTGATCCGCCAGATGGCCCGCTGGCAGCGCCAGCAACACCGACGGCAGAAACTGCATTAAGCCAATCATCCCTAACGCCATCGCGCTGTTGGTCAGCGCATAGATCTGCCAGCTGATTGCGACCGAGAACATCTGAAAACCAAATGATGAGCAGGTACGCGCCACCCAGAAGGCGACAAATGTCCGATATCGCCACAGCGACTCTTCCGCTGCCGATGCCATAAATCCCATGTCTTATCCCAAATCAGGTGAGGAAACCCGCGTCGTTGCGCGGTGTTATTGGTGTGGTGATTGTCGGCTTCACGATAGCAGACCGGATGCGAGCAGAAGGCCTGCGGCTCCAGCGCAGCCTCCCTGCGCGATAAGCAGCGTCCCTGTCCGGCCGAGGCGCGTCAGACCCCTCATGATTATTACCAGCCTATTGGTCCCGACTATTGAATATATTCCAGCACATCATCAGACGCCAAAGGAATTATCGTTTCTTTGCTAACAGGTTTATTTACTTTCTCCGGCAACAAAAGGATGATTTGGATTAAGCATGTGATCTATATTTATTCACGCGTTTAGAAAAATGCGACTTTTTATATGCTTAATTAACAACAAATCCTTTCTATTGAATTTCATAGAGATAATGAAAAACAGTTTATATAACCCCTATGTTACTGAACCAATCCATCACGTTAAGCGTAATGTCACTGGCATTTGCTATAGCGTGCCTTATCTTCAGCAAAACCAGGATAGCGGCAATATACTTAATACAAACAACATTATTTCATTACACAATCAAATTGCTACTGAAGCAGCATTAATGGTTGTGCCGGTGGAAGATATTCGATTACGGGGAATGATCGCGGTTCCGGATGCCTATACGCATTTACAAAATGCGCGTGTCCGGATTGGAATTAATTATTCCAGTCTGGCAGCACACAGTACGTCACTGCTTGAATTAACAAAGAAATTTGATTTCTGGCTTTATGATTTTGCGCCGCCGGGTGCAGACTGGCGACTGCTGGAATCTTTTCCTTTTTCAGGAATTGTTTTAACCGAATCTTTCTTTAATGATAATTATGAGAAGTTTACCTTTCCCTTTTTTATGGCGACGTTTCGTGAAAAAGGGGCAGAGGTAATCGTACGAAGTCATACGCCGCCCTTAACCGCTGAGCAGTTTGCTGAGATAAATATCAGCGGCTGGCAACAGCAACGCTCGGACGGCGATCTTATTAGCTGCTGATTCACAAATCCTGCCTTCCGGCGTTAAGGGCACACGGCGGTGCGCTTAACGTCCTTTAATCCCCCATAAAATGTCGTTTTATTCCAGTTGTTAAGCGGTTTAAGCCAAAAAAATCAAACCTCGATCTGATTTTGCTATAACATTTAACACAAAGGGATCGTCTGTCTTAACGGAAGAGATACTTCAGAACACCCTAATCATTTGTACTTGATAACTGGAAACAGCCTATCTGGTTGTTTTCGTGTGTTTTATGGCAACGAAACGAGGTCGATATTATGGGGAAAAACTCCTCATCTTTTGGCGTAATTCGTTTCCTGACGGTGCTGTTCGCAGTGCTGACGGGCGCGTTTATGCTGATTGGCGGTGGCTGGTTAGCCGCCATTGGTGGTTCCTGGTATTACGTTTTTGGCGGTGTGGTGATGCTTATCACCGCTTATCTGCTTTCCCGTCGTAAAAGCACTGCGCTGGTTCTCTATGCGCTGCTGCTGATCGGCACCCTTATCTGGGGTGTATGGGAAGTGGGCACCGACTTCTGGGCACTGGCACCACGCACCGATGTGCTGGTGATCTTCGGTGTCTGGCTGATCCTGCCGTTTGTCTATCGCAGCTTCAATGCGGGCAGCAAAGCCGCGCTGGGTACCATGGCTGTGGCGCTGATTGCCAGTGCCATTGTGCTGGCCTATGCGGTATTCAACGATCCGCAGGTCATCAACGGGTCAGTACCAGAAACCGCTGACAACGCCCCGCAGGCTGCGCCGCTGAGCAACATCCCGGATGCTGACTGGCCCGCTTATGCGCGCGATCAGCAGGGAACCCGTTTCTCTCCGCTGAAGCAGATTAATCACCAGAACGTGAAAGAGTTGCAGGTTGCCTGGCAGTTCCAGACTGGCGACATGAAAACCCCTAACGATCCGGGTGAAATTACCGACGAAGTCACGCCGATTAAAATCCGCGACACGCTTTACCTCTGTTCGCCACACCAGATCCTGTTTGCACTGGATGCGGCCACCGGTAAGCAGAAGTGGAAATTTGATCCGGGCATGAAGGTCAACCCGACCTTCCAGCACGTGACCTGTCGCGGTGTTTCTTACCACGAAGTGCCGGCAGCCGCCGATGCAGCGAACACTCAGCCTGCGCTGTGTTCACGTCGTATCTATCTGCCGGTCAACGATGGTCGTCTGTTTGCACTGGACGCAGAGACCGGCGAACGCTGCCCGGCATTTGGCGTCAACGGCGAGCTGGATCTGCAACACAAACAGCCTGTCACCACTGCGGGTCAGTATGAGCCGACCTCACCGCCGGTGATTACTAACACCACCATCGTGATGGCGGGTGCGGTTACCGATAACTACTCAACCCGCGAGCCGTCAGGCGTGATTCGTGGCTTTGATGTGAATACCGGCAAACTGCTGTGGGTGTTTGATCCAGGCGCAAAAGATCCTAATGCCATACCGGCTGATGAACACACCTTCACCATGAACTCTCCGAACTCATGGGCACCGGCAGTTTACGATCCGAAACTGGATACCGTTTACCTGCCGATGGGCGTGAGCACACCGGATATCTGGGGCGGTAACCGCACACCAGAGCAGGAGCGTTATGCAAGCAGCGTGCTGGCCCTGAACGCCACCACCGGTAAGCTGGTCTGGTCTTATCAGACTGTGCATCACGATCTGTGGGATATGGATCTGCCGTCGCAGCCTACGCTGGCTGACATCACCGACAAAGATGGCAACACCGTACCGGTTGTCTACGCGCCAGCGAAAACCGGCAACATCTTTGTACTGGATCGCCGTACCGGCAAGCCAGTCGTGCCTGCGCCGGAAACGCCAGTGCCACAGGGTGCTGCTAAAGGCGATCACGTTGCCGCCACTCAGCCCTACTCTGAGCTGACCTTCCGTCCGAAACAGAATCTCACGGACAAGGATATGTGGGGCGCAACGATGTTTGACCAACTGGTGTGCCGCGTGATCTTCAAGCGCCTGCGCTATGAAGGTCCGTTCACCCCGCCATCTGAGCAGGGTACGCTGGTGTTCCCGGGTAACCTCGGTATGTTCGAATGGGGCGGCATCGCAGTCGATCCTCATCGTCAGATCGCGATTGCTAACCCAATGGCGCTGCCGTTTGTCTCTAAGCTGATTCCACGTGGCCCAGGCAACCCGATTGAGCCGCCGAAAGGCGCTGAAGGTGGTTCAGGTACTGAAACCGGTATTCAGCCACAGTATGGCGTGCCGTATGGCGTCGAGCTGAACCCGTTCCTGTCACCGTTTGGTCTGCCATGCAAACAGCCTGCCTGGGGTTACATCTCCGCGGTGGATCTGAAGACCAACAACGTGGTGTGGAAACAGCGTATCGGTACCGTTCGCGATAGCGCACCGGTTCCGCTGCCGTTCAAAATGGGTATGCCGATGCTGGGTGGTCCTATCACCACCGCAGGTAAGGTGTTCTTCATTGGTGCGACCGCAGATAACTACCTGCGTGCTTTCAGCACTGATACCGGCGAACTGTTATGGCAGGCACGTCTGCCAGCAGGCGGCCAGGCGACACCAATGACCTATGAAGTGGATGGCAAGCAGTACGTTGTCATCGCGGCAGGGGGTCACGGCTCGTTTGGTACCAGGCTGGGCGATTATGTCATTGCCTACGCGCTGCCAGACCAGAAGTAATTCACGCAGCTGTGAATAAACTAAGGCGGACTCCGGTCCGCCTTTTTTGATCGCACTACTTTTTCATGCCACGCCAGTTGAGCCAGGCGCAAAACAGCATCACCACGCAGGTTGCCAGAAACACCGGCCGCATCCCGAATGCACCGCCCACCAGCCCACCGAACAGCGGGCCGCTGACCTGGCCGATATATTGTGCCGATGTCGAATATCCCAGCATCCGCCCAACCTGTGAGCCCGGCACGTTATGACGAATAATCGCCGTGATGCACGGCATCAACCCGCCCAGCGCCATCCCCATCAGAAAACGCAGCAGCACCAGTTGCCAGGCCGCCGTGATAAATGCCTGGGGTATCAGCAGCAGCCCGCTAACGACTAAACCGCCGGTCAGCACCCGCCAGTGCCCTACCCGATCGGCCAGCCGACCCAGTCGTGGTGCCGCCAGGACCGTGCCCAGCGCCGCCGCGGACATCACCAGTCCGGCTATCAGGGTAATCTGGTGGTCGCCCTGCACAAACTCGCCCACGTAAAGCGTAATAATCGGCTCAATCGACATGCTGGCGAAGATCAGCAACATGCCAGAGAGCCACATCAGCCGTATCAGGCTGTGATTAACCGGCCCGGCTTCAGGATGCGGTTGCTGGCTGGCGCGCGATGTAGCGGGAGCACGTGGCTGCTCTTTGAGTAAAAAGGTGGTGGCGAGGAAGGCGAGAAAAATCACGGCGCCGGTCAGCCAGAAAGTCTGACGAATCCCGATCAGTGGCGGTAGCACACCGCCCAGCAGCGGTCCGACCACGTTGCCGGCCATAATGCCGGAAGACAACACCCCCAGCGCCCAGCCGGTCTGCGCTTTCGGCGTTTGTGCCGCCACCAGAATGGTCGATCCCGATGCGTAGCCGCCCAGCAGCCCCGCCAGCAGGCGCAGCGCCACCAGTTGCCACGGCGCGGTCGCCATGCCAATCAGCGACATCGCAATCGCCATCCCGAGACTGGCCCGAATCAGCATCAGCTTACGACCATAGCGGTCAGCCAGCCTGCCCCACAACGGCGCAGTCAGTGCGGCGCTGAAAAAGGTCGCGCCGTAGGCAAGGCCGGACCAGCGGGCAATAGCGGCAGGCTGCTCAACGCCGAGTTGCTGCACATAGAGCGGCAGGAACGGCAGCAGCAGCGTCATCGCCACGATAGTGGTAAAAGAGCCGACGACGCAGACCCCTAAGTTACGTCGCCAGTGCTGAAACTCTGCAGTTTCGGGTGACTGTTGCATGATGATATCCGGTGAGTAATCAGGGATACAGCCTAACCGGCGTAGCGGAGTAACAACAGTCGCGGCGGGATAGTTACTCTGTGGCGCTGATTGTTGTCAGCAGGCAACAATCAGCCTGTATTCAGCGCCGCAACCAGGGCATCGCACAGCAGCGTCACGGGCGACGCCGGTTCAGGCGTGTCGTGCAGCAGCAGATAACTTTGCAGACGATCCATCTGCCACTCCGGCAGCAGTTGCTGAATATCACCGCGCGCCATCGCGTCCTGGGCCATGTAGGAGGGCAGATAGGCGATGCCGCTCCCCGCCAGTGCCGCATTGAGCAGCGCCATACTGTTATTGGCGCGAAAACGGCTGCGTACATCCAGTGCCAGCCGCTGTTTATCACGGCGGAACGGCAGTGCGGCGGTGTGCGCCGGACCATGAAACAGCAGCAGGTCGTGCCGTGGCAGCATCTCAGGATGTGTGATAGCGGGTCGCTGCGCCAGGTAGGCAGGCGCGGCATAGAGCCCCCACTCGATTTCGCTCAGTACCCGAAAATTGCCCTGCTGTGGCGATCGGGATCGGATCACAATCGCCAGATCCGCCTGATCATCCAGCCGATCGTGACTGCGATCGGTCAGATCAAGATCGACATTGATATGCAGATGCCGACGCAGAAAGCGGTTAAGGACAGGGACTACGCACTGGCAGCCAAACGTAACGGGTGCCTGCAGCCTGACATGGCCGGCGGGCTGCTGATGCACCTGCTGCACAAAGGCTTCGGCGCGCTGCACTTCGGCCAGCATCCGCACACAGTAGGGATAGTACGCCTGGCCCAGCTCGGTCAGCGCCAGCCGCCGGGTGGTGCGTTGCAGCAGCCGGATACCGAGCCGCAGCTCCAGACGGGCGATCTCCCGGCTGACATGGGATTTGGACAAGCCGAGTGCGCGTGCCGCCTCACTGAAACTCTGTAATTCCACAACCCGTGCAAATACCAACATGGCGGTTAAATTCGCGCCGTTTTCCATGTTTCCCGACTCCGACAGTAAAGGGATGCTGGCAACAAACTAACACGTTCGGGCGGGGTCACTGTGGCTGATGGGTAAAAAAAGGCGAGGCGAAGAACAAGTGGAGAGAAGCGCAAAGCGCGGGCCGACCTTCCCGTCCGCAGGCTGTGACGGGAAGGTCTTATCAGGCATCAGCTGGCCATCGCCAGAGGGAATAGCAGCCGATCCGGCTCGACGCGACGCTGACGGCGCAACTGGCCAGGCGTCACCATAAAGTAGTTTTTAAACGTGCGGGTATAGGCCTGCTGGGTATCAAAGCCATAGTTCATCGCCACCTGCAGTATCGCTTCGTTGCTGCTCAGCAACGTGAGCGCAGACTCGGTTAAACGGCGCTGACGGATATATTCTGCCAGTGAAAAGCCGGTATGCTGGCGAAACAGCCGTTGCAGATGCCAGCGCGAATAGCCCGAGCGGCGCGCCACCTCATCCAGATGCAGATCGTGTCCTAAGTTGTTCTCAATCCAGTCCAGCAAACTCCGAATAAACTCGCGCTGATTCATGGTTCCTCCTGTTGATGCTGATGTGCAGTGGAGCCACTCTACCCGCTAAAATTTATCCCTTAATTAGCAGAAAATTAGCGCAGAATTAGCAACGGCGGAAACGGAGGCGGGATCGCGCGGCCAGCGGGGCTTTGGAGGGAAATTCTAAAGTGAGATTGCTGTTGAAAAGAAGTGGGATTTTTAAAAAACTTAGTCAGCCGGGAGCATCTTTTGTGTGGGAAGTGATGTGGTGATTAGTTCCTGGTCGCATCTAAACGTTTACGTTATCAATAAATCTTTGCCCCACACACAAATCCTCCATTTCTGAGCAAACCCTGTCAAAGCATCGCTGTTTAACCATTTATAGTTCCAGGTGACATGTATTAGCCTCCTGTTTTACTGATTTTATTAAATAAACATAGGGGCCGAAGCCCCTGCAGATTTAATATCCACGCTTAACTTTTTTTACCGCTGCCAGATGCACTGAAAAACCGTGAACACAAAGAAATAGCAGCTTTAACAAACGTAGCCAATGTAGCGATTGTAACCACCATTTTTGATGCGTTTTCTGGCATAGCATACCAGCCTACATAGGAGACGCCTGCGCCACTCAAAAACATTGCGCCTACTAATATGCTGATTAATATAGATAGATAGCAGACTATTTTTTGCATAAGACCCTCAGCTGTCATTAGTCATGGAGACTAACTTCACCAGGTACATTGACCACCAAAATTATTCCCAGCATTGCTGTTTCCAGAATTATTAAAACATGAACCAATACCACCACCAATGGCACTTGCCACAGCTGAGCCCGGACCACCTGCTGAACCACCAATCATCCCGCCGAGAATACCATTGAGGCAGCCCGCAATTTCAGGATGAGCTGCCACGACCTGTACTACGCCATTACTCGGCCCAAATAGATTACTGGAACCACCCGACTTATTACCATGCTGGCTAGCATGAGAAGACGCTCCGGCATAAGCAGGATCATATGCACCGCTTGCACCAGTGACTAAAAGCAATTGATTATGTTCTAAGATCTTCATTTAACAAACTCCTTCTGTTCTTTATCTATTGATAGCAACCTCTATTGCCAGCACGTTTATATCAATTGAATTTTCCATGAGCAAATAGTTATCATCCCTGTTGTGATTTAGAAAAAAACAATTCATATCAAATAGATTAATGGAAACAACAGGCTGTTATGCGATATTTTTTGTCTGGTCACATTGAAATAATCTTAATATTTACGTAATTTTGTGACATCAAACACAATTTATTCTTAGAGTTAATTTTCATTGCATAGTTTTAACATTTATCTACAAATGGTTGAATAACCGAAACTGAAACGTGTATCGAATAACAATTATTTTTAACGTGGATTATTAATATAAGGGTGAAATGGCATCCTTCACGTTTGTTCAGGATTGTGTTTATTTAATCATGAAAGCGTCAAAATTTTACACTGAGGCCAGTAGTTTTACTCTCGTTTAATATGAAAAATGCGGATAGAGTTCTGATAGAGCACTGTTGATACAGCCAACGTCGCTACAGTGCGAAGTATGACGGCAGTAGTCCGCCAAAATAATCCGTGCTGTGGCAAGGCGGCAACTGCGTGAGTCCCCAGGAGCTGACATCAGTCAGTGACTGGGGTGAGCAAAAGCAGCCAACGTCGCTACAGTGCGAAGTATGACGGCAGTAGTCCGCCAAAATAATTCATGCTGTGGCAAGGCGGCAACTGCGTGAGTCCCCAGGAGCTGACATAAGTCAGTGACTGGGGTGAGCAAAAGCAGCCAACGCCGCTACAGCGCGAAGTATGACGGCGGATAATTCTGGCCTAACAATTGGTGAGTAAACTCCCCTCATCTTTCTGAAGGAGATCAGCCATGCGCGTGTTACTGGTTGAAGATGATGAAATGATCGGCGCGAACCTGCAGCAGGCACTGGAGGGCGCGGGCTGGTCGGTGGACTGGGTGCGTGATGGCATCTATGCCCAGAATGCCTGGAGCGAAGGCGGCTACAGCTGCGTGCTGCTCGATCTCGGCTTACCGCGCGATGATGGCCTGCAGGTACTGCGCCGGGCGCGCGGGCGCGGCGACGCCACGCCGGTGCTGATTCTTACCGCACGCGACACGGTGGCGCAGCGGATTGAGGGACTCGACAGCGGCGCTGACGACTACCTGCTTAAACCGTTCGATTTACAGGAAGTCATGGCCCGGATGCGCGCGATTACCCGACGTAGTCACGGCGCAGCAGACTCGGTGCTGGGCAGCGGCGATGTACAGCTGGATATGATGACCCGCGAAGTGCTCTACAAAGGACAGCGAGAGCAGCTTACGGCGCGCGAATATGCCCTGCTCTACGCCCTGCTGGAGCGGCCAGGCGCTATTCTGTCGCGCGAGCAGCTGGAAAATCGCATCTATGGCTGGGGCGATGAAGTCAGCAGCAACGCGGTGGATGTCCTGATCCACGGGATGCGCCGCAAGCTGGATAACGACGTGATCCGCAATGTGCGCGGGCTGGGCTGGCGGGTACCGGCAATATGAAACCCTTCACCTTTATGCGTTCATTACGCAACAAATTACTCTCTACGCTGCTGATTATTCATCTGCTGATGATCGGTGGCGTCACCTGGTATTTCTTCAGCTGCTATGGCGATATGGTTGGCACCATGAAGGACGATCAGCTGGCAAAAATCGCTGATGCCTGGTCCACTAATAAACAGATGCCCGCCCTGATGCCGATGCTTATTGCGCCTGACAAGGCGAAGAGCGCCTTTGTGGTGCAACTGTGGGACGATCGGGGTCAGTTACGGGCCAGCTCATGGCCGGAGCTGCAGGCTCCGCTGCAAAATCAACGGGGCTATCGCGACGTGCATGTGGGTCAGTGCGACGACTGCGAATGGCGCATCTATACCCGGCCCGGCTTACCTGGCAGCGAGATCAAAACCATCCAGGTGATGCACAACCTCAGCTACATGAAGGCATTGATGGTCAAACGGGCGCTGTCAGCGATCATTCCGTTGATCCTGATGATGCCGCTTTCACTGCTGGTGATCTGGCTGGTGGTGCGCAAGATCACCCGGGATCTGCAGGTCGCTTCGCGTCAGATTGCCGCGCAGGAGACGCACCATCCGCACAATGTCTCACCCGAAGGCTTGCCGGATGAGATCCTGCCGCTGGTGGCCGCCTACAACTCGCTGCTGAGTAAGCTGCGTGAGGCCTGGTCGTCGCAGCGTCAGTTCCTGGAAGATGCGGCGCATGAACTGCGAACGCCGGTAACGGCGGTGACCTTGCAGCTGGAAAATCTGCGTCAGCATATCCAGCCGGGCGAAGCGAGCCGGCAGTTCAGCCAGCTGGAAGCGGGCGTCACACGCACCCGTCATCTGGTCACGCAGTTACTCAATGTCTCGCGTCAGGATGACCAGAGCGTGGTCGCCAGCGTCGAGCATATCGAACTGGACGATCTGCTGAAAGAGAGCATTGAACAGCTGATGGTGGTGGCAGATAAACGCGGCATCGATATCGGCTTTAATGGCTCCACGCAGTATCGTTTGCAGGCCAGCCGTTCCGAGCTGCGCAGCCTGTTCGATAACCTGATTGGTAACGCCATGTTGCACACGCCGGAGGGCAGCCTGGTCGATGTGCTGCTGCATCGGGTCGCAGGTAAAACAGTGGTCGATATTGTCGATAATGGGCCAGGCATGCCGGAATCCTTTATCGAACGCGCGTTTGACCGTTTTACCCGTTCGCCTGACGTTAAAGCCCAGGGCAGCGGACTGGGATTATCCATTGTGCGCAACGTCGCACAGAAGCATCAGATTCACGTCGCCCTTTCCAATTGCCTGACGCCACAGGGTGCCATTTGTGGTTTGCAGGTTCGCGTCACCCTTCCCTGATCCCGCCCGTTTGATCACGAACCAGACAACGTAAACGGTTGCCTGGTTCCGTTCGATTCTGGTCATTATTGTGAAGCGCATCACATTTTAGCTGAATTGTAATGCAACACTTTTTGACAAACGTGAGCAAAATCTATTTTCTATCGATCTGTTACAGGCACGCTACGCGGGCTGAAGAACTGGCTGTTATTTGCTGTGAAACCCTCATTCCCATCAAGGGACCGATTTCTCTCTGACTGCGTCTGCTGTGCGGCGGTCAAAAGCATGTGGCTGATAATAATGAAATTTAAAACGTTGATAGCAGGTGCCGTGCTGGCATGTTCATTGAGTGGCGCTGCGCAGGCCGCTGAAAGCGATCCGCAGTATGTCTCCGACTGGTGGCATCAGAGCGTTAACGTGGTAGGCAGCTACCACACCCGTTTCGGACCGCAGTTTAACAACGACGTTTATCTGGAATATGAAGCGTTTGCGAAGAAGGACTGGTTCGATTTTTATGGCTACCTCGATCTGACCAACTTCTTCGGCGCAGGCAACAGCAACGCCAACGGCATTTTTGATCACGGTTCACCGATGTTTATGGAGATTGAGCCGCGCTTCTCTATCGACAAACTGACCGGCACCAGCCTGGCGTTTGGTCCGTTCAAAGAGTGGTATTTCGCTAACAACTACATCTACGACATGGGCCGCAACAGCGATAGCCGCCAGAACACCTGGTATATGGGTCTGGGCACCGATATCGATACGCACAGCGATGTCGGCCTGTCGCTGAACGTCTACGCAAAATATCAGTGGGAAAACTACGGTGCGGCGAATGAAAACAGCTGGGATGGCTATCGCTTCAAAGTGAAATACTTTGTGCCAATCACCACGCTGTGGGGCGGTAATCTGGGCTATGTGGGCTTCACCAACTTCGACTGGGGTTCCGATCTCCGCGATAAAGGCGGTTCATCACGCACCAGCAACTCCATCGCCTCCAGCCACATTCTGTCACTGGGTTACGATCACTGGCACTTCTCTGCGGTGGCGCGTTACTTCCACAACGGCGGACAGTGGGCGGATGGACAGGAACAGAATTTCGGCAACGGGCCGTTTGAAGTGAAATCGACTGGCTGGGGTTACTACCTGGTGGCGGGTTATAACTTCTGATTACGTGCGGCGGCCTGCATAGCGCCGCCGCGCTTTAATCCGGGCAGTTGCCATTAATTAATACGGCGCCGCAAATTGCGACGCCGACTGGCCCGATTATTCCTGCGGCTTCTCGACATTGATGCGCCACGGTATGTTGAACTTATCAATGAACATCGCGAATCCGTTCGACCAGAACGTCTCCTGCCACTCAGTTGTCACCTTGCCGCCTGCCGACAGTTTCTCAAACCAGGCTTTACCCTTTTCGACATCGGTAGTTGAGAGACTGACCGCGTAACCGGCATGCTCAGACGCTGGCGGCTGATCGGTGTTGCCATCGCTCAGCATCAGCTCACCGTCACCAATACGCAGCTGGGCATGCATGATCTTTTCTGGCGGCTGCGGCGCGGCAGACTGATCGCCGACCTGCTCACCCTGATCCGGCATATCACCGAATTTCATTTTAGAGAGCAACTCTCCCCCGGTCGCCTGCAGGTAAAAGTCGATAGCCTCTTCGCAACGGCCATAGAGAAACAGATAAGGACTGACTTGCATCGTAACCTCTATATTTGTCGGGTGGATTTTTTTCAGTACCTTAACAGTGTAGACGATCGAGTTTACTCGCTGATTTTACTGGCAATAACGGCGAAAGAGTTGTGCCATATAACTGCTCATTGGGGTCAGCGTCGTGTCTTTGCGCTGGATCAGATAGAAGATCGCTTTCGGCAGGGGTTCGTCGAGCGTCAGCGCCACCAGCGACCGACCCAGAATCGGGTCGTCAATGACGTCGACCGACAGAATACTGATGAAATCGCTTTGCGCGACCAGGCTGGTGCAGGCCATAAAGGTTTCACAGGTCACCACAATTTTCGGGGCCATGCCGCGCTCGCCAAACAGATCGTGCAACAAGCGGTAGTAACTGCCTTTAGGCGTTGGCATCGTCCAGTCCGCCTGCTGTAACTCCGCCAGAGAACGCGCCTTTTCCAGCGGATGGCCTTTGCGCACCACCACCTTGTACTCGCGCTCCATCATCCGCTCATACATCAGCTCCTGATCGAGATGGCTCTGATCGTAGGTATTAATGGTGAAATCGAGCGCCCCCTGGCGCAGTTCATGCACCATCGACACCAGCTGGCCTTCGACGATGCGCACCTTTACCAGCGGGTATTCGCGATGAAACTGATTAATCACCTGCGGCATAATGGTGCGCGCCACGCTGCCACCGACGCCGATATTCACCTGACCGCCACCCAGTCCCAGCCGCTGCTGAATATCCTCTTCGGCGACCCGCAGCTCTGCCAGCACCAGGCTGGCATGCCGAAAAAAGTTATCACCGATATCGGTTAACACCACGCCCTGCTGACGACGGATAAACAGCTTTGCCCCCAGCTCGCGCTCCAGTTCCTGAATCGCTTTGGTTAACGCCGGTTGTGACAGCCCGGAAAGACGGCTTGCCGCCCGGATACTGCCCTGTCGCGCCACGTCAACGAAGGCGCGCAGCTGATGGAGCTTGAGATTGGCAGACATAATTTTGCGATAACCGTTGTTTATCAGTCACAAGATATTCGCATCTTATGCCGGTCAATACCATTGTGTAGATTCGGAACAGTGCATAAAAAATCAACACCGAGGAGAGAGCCGATGAACCCCCTTTCAGACCACGTCAGCGCCCGGCTGCCACAGCTGCAACAGTGGCGTCGCGACTTCCATCACTATGCCGAATCGGGCTGGCTGGAGTTCCGCACCGCCACCTTAGTCGCTGAAGAGCTGCATAAGCTCGGTTATCAACTGAAGCTGGGCCGTGAGGTCATCGACGCCGACGCGCGGATGGGCTTGCCCGACGAGGCAGTGCTGAAGCAGCAGGAAGCGCGCGCGCTGCAACAGGGCGCGCTGCCGCAGTGGATCAGCCACTTCTCCGGCGGATTCTGCGGCATCGTGGCAACGCTCGAGACCGGCCGTCCTGGCCCGGTGATGGGCTTCCGCGTCGATATGGATGCCCTGGATCTCAACGAGAGCCAGGCTGACGATCATCTGCCGCAGCGTGAAGGGTTCGCCTCCTGCAACGCAGGCATGATGCACGCCTGCGGACATGACGGCCACACCACCATCGGGCTGGGTCTCGCCTCGGTGCTGATGGCGATGAAAGATCAGCTCAGCGGCACGATTAAACTGATCTTCCAGCCCGCCGAAGAGGGTGTGCGCGGCGCAAAAGCGATGGTGGCGGCGGGCGTAGTCGATGACGTTGATCGCTTCACCGCCATTCATATCGGCACCGGCGTGCCGGCAGGCGAAGTGGTGTGCGGCAGCGACAGCTTCCTCGCCACTACCAAGCTGGATGTTCACTTTACCGGCGTCGGTGCCCATGCGGGCGGTCGTCCTGAAGAGGGGCGCAATGCCCTGCTGGCCGCCGCACAGGCAACGCTGGCGCTGCATGGTTTAACCCAGCACAGCGGCGGCGTGGCACGGGTCAACGTGGGCGTGCTGCAGGCGGGGACCGGCCGCAACGTGGTAGCCGACTGCGCCCTGCTGAAAGTCGAAACCCGTGGCGTGACCAATCAGGTCAACGACGACATCTATCAGCAGGCGCTGCGGGTGATTGCCGGTGCGGCGGCGATGTATGGCGTTGAGCAGCAGGTCTCGCTGATGGGGGCCGCGCGCAGCTGTACCCCGACGCAGCCATGGGTTGATTTCATCCATCAGCAGGCGGACGCGCTCGGTATCTTCGACTCCGTGGTCGATCGTAAAGCGCAGGCGGCGGGTTCGGAAGATGCGACCTACATGATGGAACGGGTAAAGCAGCGCGGCGGTCAGGCCTCTTACGTCATTTTTGGCTGTGAGCTGGCGGCAGGTCACCACAATGCGAAATTCGACTTTGATGAGCGGGTGATGTCGGACGCCATCACGCTGCTGGCGACGCTGGCGCTGAACCAGGCGCAGTATGGGGGCTCACGATGATGGAAGACTTTATTGCCGACTATATCGCTCGTCATCAGCTTCGTTTCAGCACGCTCAGTGACGCCATCTGGGACACACCGGAGACCCGCTTTGCCGAAACCCGCTCGTCAGCCCTGCTTTCTGATGCGCTGGCAGAAGAGGGATTCAGAGTGGAACGCGGCGTGGGTGGCATCGATACGGCGTTTATCGCCAGTGCGGGCAGCGGCAAGCCGGTGATTGCCATCCTTGGCGAGTTCGATGCGCTGGCGGGCCTGAGTCAGCAGGCGGGCTGCGCCCGGCCACAACCGCTGGAAGCCAACGGCAACGGACACGGCTGCGGTCACAACCTGCTCGGCACGGCAGGTGTTGCGGCGGCCTGCGCCGTGAAAGCCTGGATGGAACAGCATCACACGGGTGGCACGGTGCGCTTTTACGGCTGCCCTGGCGAAGAAGGCGGTTCGGGCAAGACTTTTATGGTGCGCGAAGGGCTGTTTGACGACGTTGATGCCGCCGTGACCTGGCATCCGGAGGGGTTCAGCGGCATGTTCAATCTGCGCACCCTCGCCAATATTCAGGCGGCGTTCAGCTTCAAAGGCGTTGCGGCGCACGCGGCCAATTCTCCCCATCTGGGTCGAAGCGCCCTGGATGCCGTCACGCTGATGAATACCGGGGCCAACTTTCTGCGCGAGCATATCGTCCAGGAGGCGCGTCTGCACTACGCCATCACCAACAGCGGCGGTGTATCGCCGAACGTGGTGCAGGCCGATGCGGAGGTGCTCTACCTGATCCGCGCCCCGGAACTGCCACAGGCGCAGGCGATCTATGAACGGGTGATCAATATCGCCAGGGGGGCAGCACTGATGACCGACACCACGCTGACCGTACGTTTTGACAAAGCCTGCTCGGATTACGTCCCGAATCGCGCGCTGGAAGCGGTCATGGAGCGTTATTTGCATCAGTTTGGTTTGCCCGACTACAGCGACGAAGAACGCGCGTTTGCGGCTGAACTGCGTGCCACGCTCACTGATGACGATCTGCGCAATGCCCGGCTCAATGCCGCCCGAACCGGTGGTGAAGCAGGTCACGCCTGGGCTGAAAAACTGGGCGACAAGCTGTTTATGGATGAGGTCGCGCCCTATGCGGTCACACGTGAACTGCTTTATGGCTCCACCGACGTCGGCGATGTCAGCTGGGTGACGCCGACTGCACAGTGTTTTGCGCCCTGCTTTACCTTCGGCACGCCGCTGCACACCTGGCAACTGGTGGCGCAGGGACGCACCAGTATCGGGCATAAGGGGATGTTTCTGGCGGGCAAAGTGATGGCGGCCACGGTGTTAACGCTGTTAACGGATCGGCAGGCGCTGGCTGGCTGCCGGGCCGAGTTTGATCGGGTACGCGCCGCGCAGCCCTATCACTGCCCGATCCCGGCGGGGATCACACCAACAAAACTGGCCGAATGAGCCAACGGCCGTGTCTCTGACGCGGACCACTATAAAAAAATATTGCAAACACTTCCCCGATTCAGCGGTGCCGGAACTGAACTCACCGCCTGTCGCACAACGCGACCGGCGTCAGGCCTTGCTACCGCCGATAAAAGGGACACAAGACGAGAACCAATACCATGGAAGCAACATCCGAGAACCGCAGTCCTGGCCGGCTCTTCAGCTGGATCGAGCGCGTGGGGAATAAAGTCCCCAACCCGTTTTTACTGTTTGTCTATCTGATCGTGGTGCTGATGGTGGCGACCGCCATTATCAGCGCGCTGGATCTGGCGGTGAAGAATCCGAGCAACGGCGAAATCGTGCGGGTGAATAACCTGCTGAGCGTCGCAGGCATTCAGTGGATCCTGCCAAATATCATCAAAAATTTCAGCAGCTTTACCCCGCTGGGATCGATTCTGGCGCTGGTGATTGGTGCCGGACTGGCGGAAAAGGTCGGCCTGCTCCAGTCGCTGATGGTGAAGATGGCGTCACGCGTCAGCCGCCGTTATGCCAGCTACATGGTGCTGTTTATCGCCTTTTTCAGCCATATCTCCTCGGATGCCGCGCTGGTGGTGATGCCGCCGCTGGGCGCACTGATCTTTCTGGCGGTGGGCCGTCATCCGGTGGCGGGCCTGCTGGCCGCCATTGCCGGTGTGGCCTCCGGCTTTACCGCCAACCTGCTAATTGTCACCACCGATGTGCTGCTCTCGGGCATCAGCACTGAAGCGGCTAAAGCGGTCAGCGACACGGTGCATGTCAGCGTCATCGATAACTGGTTCTTTATGGCCACGTCGGTGATTGTGCTGACGATTGTGGGCGCGCTGCTGACCGATAAATTTGTCGAGCCGCGACTGCCAAAGTGGCAGGGCAACGGCGAGAAGCTGGCGGCGCTGACGCCGCTTGAAAACCGCGGTCTGCGGGCTGCCGGGATCGCCGCGCTGCTGTTTATCGCCCTGATGGCGCTGCTGGTGGTGCCGGAAAATGCACCGCTGCGCAATCCCGCCACCGGCGCCATTATTCCCTCGCCTTTTATTCAGGGCATCGTGCCAATCATCATTCTGTTTTTCTTTGTGGTGGCGATTGCTTATGGCGTGGTCACCCGACAGATCCGCCGTCCGGATGATATCCCGCAGCTGCTGGTCGATCCGATGAAGGGCATGGCGGGTTTTATCGTGATGGTGTTTCCGCTGTCGCAGTTCGTGGCGTTCTTCAACTGGAGCAACATGGGAAAATTCATGGCGATCGGGCTGACCGATGTGCTGGAGAGCGCAGGCGTCAGCGGCGCGCCCGCTTTTCTCGGCCTGATGTTCCTGTCGGCGTTTCTCTGCATGTTTATCGCCAGCGGCTCAGCCATCTGGTCGATTCTGGCGCCGGTCTTTGTGCCGATGTTTATGCTGCTCGGCTTCCATCCCGCCTTTGCCCAGATGATTTTCCGCATTGCCGACTCCGCCGTGCTGCCACTGGCACCGATGTCGCCGTTTCTGCCGCTGTTTCTCGCCTTTTTGCAGCGTTACCAGAAAGATGCGCAGCTCGGCACCTATTACGTGCTGATCTTCCCCTATCCGCTGGTGTTCTTTATCAGCTGGATAGCGCTGCTGCTGGTGTGGTATCTGCTGGGTCTGCCGATCGGGCCAGGCGTCTGGCCGAAACTGCCGTAAAGCACAGTGGCACCGATGAATGTTTCATCGGTGCCACGTTTTATTTTTTGTTAAACGGCGTGCAGGGAACAACGGCTCATTGCGCCGCCAGCTCCTTAAAAAATTCCGGGTTTTTCTGGATAGTGACCAGTACTTTAGCTGCCAGCCCGGTCGGGTTACGCCGTCCGGCTTCCCAGCTCTTTATGGTATCGAGGCTGGTTCCCAATGCCGTCGCCATCTCGCTCTGTGAGACGTTAAGCTGTGCCCGGATAGCCTTCACGTCGGCAACCGCGTAACGGGTAACACGACCGGGCTCCCTGATACCGTTTTTGATCTCCACAGCCTCTTCCAGCGATGCTTTCAGCTCGTCAAAAAAACTCACGTTACACCTCATCTTTCAGTAATTGTGTCAGCTTCTTCAGCTCAGCTTTTTCCGCGTTCGTGAGAGTCTCTTTAATACTCTTTGGGTAGGCCATCACCAGGTAGATCACCTCAGCGGTGGCCAGGAAGTAAATCACCCTTGCGCTGCCGCTTTTGCCCTGATTACCTGTCGCCATCCTGATTTTACGCAGCCCGCCGGTTTTCTGAATGAGATCGCCTTTTTCCGGTGACTCAATAAGCGCCTTCTGAAGTTCCCGGAGCTCTTCATCTGTGGCGATCTGCTTTATTTGCCGGGTAAACATCGGGGTCTCAATAAACTCAATCGCCTGACTCACTGGCTGTTCCTCCATTCCCTGGAGAGTACATAGTACACCCCAGGTATGGCTATGAGAAGAGTGAATCGGGGAGGTCAGTAGTCGAACATGCACTATTTCTGCAGCCAGCCTGGCCTGTAGCTGCGTGACCCGAAAGAGATAGCACCCGAAACCCATATGATTTTTTGGCTCCCCTGGCCGAAACTGCCGTAAAGCACAGTGCCACGGATGGCAAAACCTGCAACGTACGTTGCTAAATAGTCAGCAACGACCCTCTCGGCAACGGCGGATGAATTGACTATTCTGCTATTTCTTCGCTTGCTAACGGTTAACTATTTTAATAAGCCTCCGACCGGCTGCGAGTCGTCTCCACACTGCCAGAGGTTCACGCTGACATGACCACCTCCTCCACCAGCCTGCCACCGATGCACGCTTCATCGGCGGCCCGTAACAGCTTAGCCGCTCGGGTTGATGCGCTGCCCTCCTCCGCCGGATTGTGGCGCTTTATTACGCTGCTGGCGCTGGGCGGCTTTTTTGAGCTTTATGACCTGTTTGAAACCGGCTACATCAGTACCGGCCTGCTGTCGGCGGGCGTATTTCACACGGGTGCGGCAGGCGTGCTGGGCTTCTCCGATCAGGCGGCCTTCGCCTCAGCCACTTTTCTCGGTCTGTTTTTTGGTGCCAGCCTGCTGGCACCCTACGCTGACCGCTTTGGTCGCCGACTCACCTTTATGTGTGCGCTGCTGTGGTACGGGCTTTTTTCGCTGCTGATGGCGTTCCAGCAGAGCGCGGAGATGATTATTCTGTTCCGCTTTCTGGTAGGGATCGGGCTGGGCGTCGAGCTGGTGACCATCGACACCTATCTGTCGGAATGGGTGCCGACCCATCTGCGCAGCCGCGCCTTTGCCTTCTCCTTTTTCGTGCAGTTTTTATCGGTGCCGGCCGTGGCGCTGATGTCGTGGTGGCTGATTCCGCAAACGCTGTTCAGCCTTGAAGGCTGGCGCTGGGTGGTCATTGCGGGCGCGGTCTGTTCGCTGGTGATCTGGCTGGTGCGCAGGAACCTGCCGGAGTCGGCGCGCTGGCTGGCGCAGCAGGGTCGTCATCAGGAGGCGCATCAGGTGTTGTCCATGATGGAGCAACGCTGCGGCATCCCGGCCGGACCTGCTTTTTCAGCCGATGACGCCGCGGCGCAGCTGCCAAAACGGGGGCGCTTCAGCGAGATCTGGTCACCCGCTTACCGCAAGCGCACCCTGATGCTGGTGGTGATGAATTTTTTCCAGGCGATCGGCTTTTTCGGCTTTGGTAACTGGCTGCCTGCGCTGCTGTCAGGCCGCGGTGCCACGGTGACGCACAGTTTGCTTTATGCCTTCTTCATCACGCTGGCCTATCCGCTGGGATCGCTGATCTGTAGCCGCTACGCCGATAAGCTGGAGAATAAGTGGCAGATTGTCCTGTCGTCGCTGATGACGGTGGTGTTCGGCACGTTGTTCGCCTTCCAGACGCAGCCGGTGTTGCTGATTCTCTGCGGCTTCCTGATCACCTGGTCCAACGCCTGGCTGACCTTCAGCTTCCACGCCTATCAGACCGAGATTTTCCCGACCCATATTCGGGCGCGGGCGGTTGGCTTCTGCTACTCCTTCAGCCGTCTCTCTACGGTATTCAGCAGTATTTTGATTGGGGTGATCCTGCAGTATGCCGGTACGCCAGGTGTGATTACCTTTATCGTGCTGAGCATGGTGATGGTGATGCTGTCGGTAGGGATTTATGGGCCGAAAACGCGCGGTATCGATCTGGAGAATATCTAAAAGAAAAGGCCGTCATCCTGATGATGACGGCCTTTTTTACTGCTGATTATTTGCCTTCCAGTACCCGGATATCTGCACTGCCCAGCCGATCTTTCTCATCTTTACGCAGCTCAGCGACCTGTTTCGCGCTGACCGGCTCCGACGCCTTGTTGCCCCAGCTGTTACGCACGAAGTTGACCACGTCCGCCACCTGCTGATCGTCAAGACGCCAGCCAAATGCTGGCATGGTAATGGTCGACGGCGCGCCATTAACGCCAGGCAACTGTCCGCCCACCAGCACGATATGAATCAGTGAGGTCGAATCGTCCGCCAGTACTACCGGATTACCGCGCAGCGCCGGATAGAAACGTTTATAGCCGCTGCCATCGGTTTTATGGCACGCCGCACAGCTGTCGACGTAGGTGGCTGCCCCCGTCGCACTGTCGTCACCTTTCCACAACGCTTTGGCGGTGGCGTCATCGACGCTGAAGGCTGCCTGATTAGGATCTTTCGCGCCCAGCGACTTCAGATAGCGCGCAATCGCCGTGATATCGGACTCGCTCAGGTGCTGCAGGCTGTGTTCCACCACGTCGGTCATGCCACCAAAAGCAGCGGTCTGATCGTTGCGGCCATAACGCAGGAACTGACGCAGGTCCTCTTCGCTCCAGCGACCCAGTCCATCGCGGTTGTCGCCACGCAGATTGCTGGCGGTCCAGCCATCAATCGGTGCGCTGCTGCCCGCCAGATAGTCGCTGCCCTCATTGTTGGTCAGCGCCTTCTCCTGCATCGTGATGCTGCGCGGCGTGTGACAGGCCCCGCAGTGACCCAGTCCTTCTACCAGATAGCGACCACGTGCCAGCACCGGATCTTCCTGGGCTGCAGGCTGGAACGCTTTCACGTCGGGCGCAAAAATACCGCGCCAGATCGCCAGCGGCCAGCGCATCGATAGCGGCCAGGGAATGTCGCTCTCCCGGTTTGGCTGCCCGACCGGCGCGACGCCATGCATGAAGTAGGCGTAAAGCGCCTTCATGTCTTCATCGCTGACCACGGCGTAAGAGGGATATGGCATCGCCGGATAGAGCGTGTCGCCATTTTTCGCCACGCCCTGACGCACCGCTTTCTGGAAGTCGTCGTAGCTGTATTCGCCAATGCCAGTCGCGGGATCGGGCGTAATGTTGGTGGAGTAGATGGTGCCAATCGGTGTTGCCATCGGCAGACCACCGGCAAACGCCGCGCCGCCTTTGCTGGTGTGGCAGGCCACACAGTCACCGGCTCGCGCCAGATACTCACCCCGTTTTACCAGATCGTCCTGGCTGCTCTCCGCCAGGGCGGCGAACGTCAGTGAGCCAAGAATCAGAGCCAGAATGCCATTTTTCATCGCCATGTCCTTATGCCTGCACCAGTGGGCCTGGGTTTTTCAGGTAGTGTTCGCGAATCGCTTTAGCTGACCAGTAGGTCAGCGCCGCCACCATGCCGGTCGGGTTGTAGCCCAGTCCCTGCGGGAAAGCTGATGCGCCCGGTACAAACACATTCGGCACATCCCAGCTTTGCAGATAACGGTTAACCGCACTGGTTTTTGGATCGTCGCCCATGATCGCTCCGCCACTGATGTGGGTAGTCTGATAAACCGTGGAGTCGAAATGGGTGCCAGGCTTTTTCGCGCCGCCGATGATCATCTTCGGATTCATCGCTTCAGCGATATTGCGCATCTTGCCGACCATGAACTGCGCCATTTTGATGTCGTTCTCCTGCCAGTCAAAGGTCATGCGCAGCAGCGGCTGTCCATAGGCATCTTTGTAGTTGGGATCGAGATCAAGGTAGTTGGCGCGATAAGACTGGTGGGCGCCGTGCGCATCCATCGACAGATGATGGGTGTAGGTATCCGCCACCGCCGCTTTCCATTTGCTGCCCCAGTTGGGCGTACCCGCCGGCACCGGCAGGCCGGAGATCGGTTTGGTGCCCGCCTGGTTAACCCAGAATGGCGAACCACCAACAAAGCCCAGCGGCCCGTGGTCGAAGTTATCCGCGTTGAAATCATCAACCGCAACGCCTGCGCCACCCGCACCGATAAACGGATTAGTGGTGGTGTTCTTATCAAACAGCGCCTTCAGCGTAGAGAGGTTCTGATAGGCGAAGTTACGGCCCACGGTCCCTTCATTGGTAATCGGGTTGTAGGGTTTGCCGATGCCCGACAGCAGCATCAGGTGAACATTGTGGAACTGGAAGGCGGAGAGGATCACCAGGTCAGCGGGCTGAATCTGCTCGCGGCCCTGCCCATCCACATAGGTCACGCCGGTCGCACGCGTTTTGTCATCGCTGAGATTGACCCGCAGCACATAAGAGTTATTGCGCAGCTCAAACTTAGGCTCCTGACGCAGCGCAGGCAGGATATTGACGTTAGGCGACGCTTTGGAATACATGTAGCAGGCGTAGCCGCTGCAGTAACCGCAGAAGTTGCACGGCCCCATCTGTGCGCCGTAGGTGTTGGTATACGGACCCGAGGTATTGGCGGACGGCAGATCGTAAGGGTGATAGCCGACCGACTCTGCCGCCTGAGCAAACAGCTGCGCCGAGTAAGTGCGCTTCTGCGCGGGCAGCGGGAAGTTATCTGAGCGATCGGGTGCAAACGGGTTGCCGCCTGTATCTTTGCCGACCACTTTGCCTTTGATACTCCAGGCGCTGCCTGAGGTGCCAAAAACTTTTTCCGCTTTGTCGAAGAACGGCTCCAGCTCATCGTAGCTGACGCCAAAATCCTGAATCGTCATGCCTTCCGGAATGAAGTTCTTGCCGTAGCGCTCTTCGTAATGGCTGCGCATCCGCAACTCAACCGGATCGACACGAAAATGGACGCCGGACCAGTGAAGACCCGCGCCACCGGTACCGGTGCCGGGCAGAAACGCCGCCAGCTGACGATAGGGCACTGCGGTCTGCGACGCATCATGACGAATGGTCACGGTGCTTTTGGAAAGATCCTGGAAAAGCTTTTTGCGGACGTTATAGGTCAGCTCATCAATGGACTGCGGATAAGAGCCATCAGGATAGGTATCACGATGCGGTCCGCGCTCCAGCGCCAGCACGTTCAGGCCCGCTTCGGTCAGCTCTTTCGCCATAATGGCACCCGCCCAGCCGAAGCCGACAATCACCGCATCCACTTTTTTCATTTCTTTTGCCATGCTTAGCTTCTCTCCCCGCGAATCGACACTGACGGGAACGGATAACGTTCGCCGCGCTCTACCCAGTCCATAAAGTCGGCGCGTGCGCCAGGGAAGTTAATCAGCTTCCAGCCGACCATGCCCTGATTCCCGCCGTGTATAGGATCGCTGAAGAAGCCTTCACGGGTATTCTGCAACAGGAAACTAAAGAAGACTTTTGCCGGCAGCTGGCTGAATTCAGCACTGCCATTTTCCATCGCCTGCAGTAAGGCATCCTGCTGCTCGCCACTGAGCTGGGCGAACACCTTGCCGTGCTGCTTTTTGCTGTAATTATCGGCATCGGCCAGACCGAGGCGGTAGATCTGCTGTGGCACCAGCGGCAGCTGATAGCCCAGCTCTTTCGGCAGGTCGGGGTTAAACGGCCCCTGCATATACCAGTTCGACCCCGTGGCATACGGCGTATTCATCTGACGATCGATAAACTCAGGCACGCCCGCTTCCAGCGCACCAGGCCCGCGTTCATCGCTGGGGATAAGCCGTGCCACGGCGGCGGTAATAAAAGCAAACTCTTCGGCGGTGAACCAGTTCGGCTGGTAGTCGCGCGCCTGCTGTGGCGTGGCCGGGGTTTCAGCCGCCTGTGTGGCCAGCGGCAGGGAGAGTGCACCCATCGCTGTGGAACCTACCGCCATTGCAGGCGCCAGGGTGATTGTCTTCAGCAAAAAATCCCTGCGTGAATGACCCTTTTTTTGTTCTGACATGACATTGCCTCATTCCCGCGCTGACCGGCGGTATGAAAAAAATAGGTGGTTGCGTTGTAATGGTTTTTATCAGCAGATACAGGCCAGGAGCCTGTTTGTTACCGGTAACAAACAACCTATTGTAACACTGCCATTCACAAAGATTTAGTTCCAGGAAACAAAACCGCACAATTTCATTAACATCTATCCCCCTCCTGTCATTAGCAGAAACAACAGACTACAGACAGCGACCCGTCAAAAACGTTATAACAGGCAACACACAACAGCGGAGTGCCTATGTTTAAGTCTTTTTTTCCGCGGCCAGCGCTGTTTTTCAGCTCTGCGGCTGTCTGGAGCTTAGTAGCGATTTTTGCCTGGTTCGGCTTTGCCGCGCATCTGCCCGGCATCTGGCCCACCTTTGAAACAGCAATGAAACAGCCCCTGCCGACGACGGCAGCGCGTTTTATCGCCGTGAGTCAGCTCTGGTTCTACCTCTATTACTGGATCATGGTAGCCATTTTTGCCGGGGCCTGGCGGTTGATTGATGCGCATCCATGGCAACGCTGGTCAGTCTGGGGCTCCGCGCTGATCATCTTTGTTACCTGGTTTGGCGTGCAGGTCGGAGTGGCCATTAACGCCTGGTATGGACCGTTTTATGATCTGATTCAGAAAGCGTTAACCAAAGCGGGATCGGTGCAGATTGCGGAGTTTTACCATGAGGTTTTCTCTTTTCTCGGCATCGCATTAATCGCAGTGGTGATTGGCGTACTCAACTCCTTCTTTATCAGCCACTGGGTTTTCCGCTGGCGTAGCGCCATGAATAACTACTACATGCACAACTGGCAGCGTCTGCGTCATGTCGAAGGTGCCGCACAGCGTGTGCAGGAAGACACCATGCGGTTTGCGACCACGCTGGAAAACTGGGGTGTCAGTTTCATTCAGGCGATTATGACGCTGGTGGCGTTTTTACCGGTGCTGGTCGCGCTCTCCCATCACGTGAAAGATATTCCCATCCTCGGCAATATTCCTTACGCACTGGTGATTGCCGCTGTGCTCTGGTCAGTGTTTGGTACCGGTTTGCTGGCGCTGGTAGGGATTAAGCTGCCGGGGCTGGAGTTCCGCAATCAGCGGGTTGAAGCCGCCTACCGTAAAGAACTGGTCTACGGCGAAGACAATGCCGATCGCGCCACACCGCAGACGGTTCAGGAGTTGTTCAGTCGGGTGCGGGTTAACTACTTCCGTCTCTACTTTCACTATCTCTACTTCAACATCACCCGCATTCTCTATCTGCAGGTTGATAACGTGTTTGGTCTGTTTCTGCTTTTTCCATCCATTGTGGCGGGCACCATCACGCTGGGCTTACTCAACCAGATCACCAACGTGTTTGATCAGGTGCGCGGCTCGTTCCAGTATCTGATCGCCTCCTGGTCGACGCTGATTGAACTAATGTCGATCTATAAGCGTCTGCGCAGCTTTGAGCAGATTCTGGATGATGTTCCGCACGATGAGATGATGCGCGAAGCGTCGGAAGAGGTGTAACGGGTTGGAAAGAGAGAAGCCACGATAATGTGGCTTCTCTCTTCTAATCACAGATCAAAAGCTATTCTTTTGCCTGTCGGCAATTTGACATCGATACTTATCTCGCCTCCCAGAGCCGTAACGTAACGCTTCAGCGTAGAAAGGCGAGGATCATTATCAGCCTGTTCCATTCTGGCGATAGTTGGCTGTTTCACACCCATTGCATGCGCCATCTCTGTCTGTGACAGGTTAAGTTCTTCGCGCAACATGTGTAGTGCGATAACCTGCCGCATTGCATCGACTTTTTTGGCAATCCGTTCGCGACTCTCCGGACTTTGATTTGCCATCAGCTCTTTTAAATTAGCCATTATCCCCTCCATTCAAATATTTGCGGAATTCAGCATCTGCCAATTTGATCATGTCTTTATAGAATTTCTTTTCCTTAACCCCGGTTTTATCGCCTGCACACAACACAATGCCGCGGCGAGAAGGATCAAAAGCAAAGAAGGCCCGTATCGGTTTGCCTTGATGCTGCACTCTTAATTCTTTCATATTCGGAAAATCAGAGCCGTCTACAGTATCAGCAAACGGCCTCGCTAAATGCGGCCCATACTCAGACAGGATAACTATCGCGGCGAGCATATCCTCCTTCAGTTCCTCACTCTGAGCCTTGAACCACTCATCAAATCTTTTGGTTGTATCCACATCCCACATCGCAACATCCTTATAGCGAATAAGCTATAAATAATGCTATAGCCTGTTCGCTATAAAGGCAAGTGTCTCGCGGGCCGCCAGGGCAAAAGGATATCCCAGACTACAAAACAGCTTTGAAAATAAAAAAGCCACTCGTCAGAGTGGCTTTCTCGTTTACAAAGACCGGATGTAAAACAGCTTCAATACAGCAGTGTCCGGGACTTCACGCCTTACAGTGCAATACGCATCACGCTGTCAGGATTTTTTGGCGGCGCCTTACGCGAGCCAGGCTGTTTCACGCTGACATAAAGCACCTTGCCGTCTGCCGAGAGTGCCAGACTGTTAGGCAGTGCCGGGGTTTTCACCGTGCGCTTCACCTTATAGCTGCTGGCGTCGATGATGCTGACTTCACCCGCTTTGCGATGAGTAACATAAAGCTCATCGCGATCACCATTAAACAGCACCGCCAGCGATTCCGGCACATCAATCCGCTGAATCACCTGCTGATTACGCAGATCAACCACCAGCACCTGCGCCTGCTTTGAATCCGTCAGGAAGGCGCGCTGACCGCGCGTATCCAGCGCGATGTTCAGGAAGAAGTGCTCTTTATCTCCGTCAATCTTCTGCTTTTTCTCAATGGCATTGGTGCGCGCATTGATCGTCACCAGTTCACCATCACCGTTGGTGACGTAGACCTTTTGCGCGTCTGAATCTACCGCCAGGCCGGTGCCCATTTTACCGGTATTCGGGATGGTACTGACAAGCTTCAGCGTGCTGCCATCCACCACCCAGACCACGCTTTGCGGTCCCAGGCCGGTGATATAAACCCGGTTAGTTTTAGCATCAACCGCCACCTGACGCGGCTGCAATGGGCGCACGGTCTCACTGCGCTTACGGCTATCCAGCACCAGCGTGTTGAGCACTTTGCCGCTGCTGGCGTCAATGGCCGTAACCGAGCCGTTTACGGTGTTGCCGATGTAGAGCACGTTGGTTTGCGGGTTGATCGCCGCGCCGAACGATTTCAGCTCCGTGTTGATCGACTGCTGTACCGCCAGCGTAGCCGGGTCGAGACGGAAAACTGTGCCGCCGTCACCGCTGCTGTTCTGCGCTGTCGCCACGAACAGCGCGTTATCTTTCGGGCTGACTGCCAGTTCATAGACGCCTTTACCCACAGCCTGATTGAGATCTTCAGCCTGCACCGCCAGCCATCCTGAGGCAGAGAACAGGGCCGTAGCCAGTAACAGCGGACGCAGGGTCCGGCACGTATTGGTAATCGCTTTCATAACTTCTCCATAGTTAATCCACTGCAGACGCAGTGAAAAGAAAGCCCGACATTGCAACCAGAAACAGCTGACCAGCAGTCAGATGCAGAATTTTTTTTGAGAATAATAATTATTTCGGGGGGAAAGGGACAGGATTATTAGCGGATAAACGCCGCCAGGACGCCCAAAGGCGTCCTGTCAGCACAAGAGGGTAAAACTTAATTTATTTCAGCAGCTCAGCGGTCATGTGAACGCCGTTGTTGGTGTAAGCTTCAGTGATTTTATATGAAGCACCAGCTTCCTGAGCCTGCGCAGCGATTTTCGCTTCAGCACCATCCAGCGTAGAGTCGATGGCGGTCACAGATTGGGCGAAGCTGGCGAATGGCAGAACAGAAAGCGCGATAACAGCTGCAAAAGTTTTGATAGATTTCATGGTCAATTCCTCGGTTAATTTTTATCAGGTAAGGCTTGCTGCCTTGTTGATAGATATATTAGTCCGGAAGTTGATCAGTAAAAAGCGGAGGGTTTTGCTTAACTCGTTCAGTAAAATTGATGATAAAAAGCACATTTCGCACAGTTATCACTCAAAAGGTTAATAATCTACGCCCATTAAAAAAGGCAGCATATATTGCTGCCCTTGAGAATTTAACCGTGATGCCGTACCCGGGTGAAGATGGTCAGCGCGGCCAACAGCATCAGCACTCCGCTGGCAACGAACACACCGCCTGCGCCGCGCAGGTCAAACATCCAGCCGCCCGCCGCCGCGCCGACAGTAATCGCCAGCTGGATGGTGGCAACCAGTAAACCGCCGCCCGACTCCGCATCATCCGGCACCGCGCGCGAAATCCAGGTTGACCAGCCGGTTGGCATCGAACCAAACGCCATACCCCAGATCGCCACGCCTGCGCCTACCATCCAGCTGACATCGCCAAAGCTCACCAGCAGCAGCGCGGTGACACTCATCAACAGCGCCATGCCACTCAGGGTCAGTGATACGCTGCGGGTGACCAGGAAACCGGCCAGCGAGGTGCCAAAAAAGTTCGCCACACCAAAGGCCAGCAGCACCAGCGACAGCTGATTGAGGTTGAGCTGCGCAACGCTTTCCAGAAATGGACGCAGATAGGTAAAGAAGGCAAAGTGACCGGTAAACATCATGATTACCGCCAGCATTCCCCAGCGCATCACACCAATACGCAGCAGCGCCAGCACCCCGCCGTTGCGGGCTTTGTTCTCTGCCGGCATGGCGGGCAGGGTAAAGAACTGCCACAGCAGCGCCACCGCACCCAGTCCGGCAGTCAGCATAAAGATGTTGCGCCAGCCCACCAGTCCGCCGAGATAGCTGCCCAGTGGCGTAGCGATAATCGTCGCCAGCGAGATACCGCTGAAGACGATAGAGAGCGCACGCGGCACCTGATCGGTGGGAACCAGGCGCATGGTGATGGCGGTTGAGAGTGTCCAGAAGCCGCCAATGGCCATACCCAGCAGCACCCGCGCCAGCAGGATCACCGTCAGGTCAGCCGCAAACGCCACCATCAGTGCCGAAGCGATCAGCAACAGCGAAAACACCAGCATGACGATGCGGCGGTCGATGCGCCGCGTGACGCTGCCGGTGACCAGACTGGTAAACAGCGCCACCAGCGCTGTGATGGTGACGGTCTGTCCCGCCTGGCCTTCGGATACGCCCAGGCTGTGAGCCATCGGCGTCAGCAGACTCACGGGTAAAAATTCGGCGGTGATGAGGCTGAACACCCCAAATGCCATAGCAAATACCGCGCCCCACGCGGGACGGGTCGGCGAGGAAACCTCATCAGCCACTTCGGTTGTCAGACTCATGCTGCTTCTCCGGAAGATAAAAAAGTGAGTGTGAGCATAGAACGCCGTGTCAGGACGATCTATGATGCTTACACCTTCATTTTTGATAATTCGTCTGGAATCACATGAGCCACTATGGAGATCTGACCAGCGAGCTGCTGATGGGGATGCGCCTCTATGGCGTGAACTATCAGCGTATCGCAGTGAGCGCGCCGTTCGGGCTGCGTTATGAGCACGCGCCGGGCCGGGCGCAGTTCCACTTTGTCGGACGCGGCTCACTGATGGTGCGCAGCGCCTCCGGCGAGGTGTTTCAGCTCAACAGCGGCGATGCGCTGCTGGTGCCGCACGGCAAACCCCACAGCCTGATCTCCAGTGAGGAGGCGAGCTGCCAGTGTATTAAGAACATGGCGAGCAAGCCGCTCTGCGACAGCGTCTGCGCCATTGCAGCACCGGAAGATGCCTGTGATGACGAGCACAGTGTGCTGTTGTTCAGCGCCTGCATGGCGTTTGAGCTCGGCGGCATGCAGCCGCTGATCAATACCATGCCCGATGTGATGCTGGTGAGTACTCTGCTGTCGCAATACCCGGAGATTCAGCCGATTCTGGCGGCGATGGAGCGGGAGTCGCTCACCCGCCAGGCGGGATTCGCCGGGATTCTGTCGCGTCTGGCAGACGTGGTTGCCGCGCTGATTGTGCGCGGCTGGGTAGAGAACGGCTGCGGCGAGCGCAGTGGGCTGGTGCAGGCAATGCGCGATCCACGTCTGAGCCAGGCGATTGCTGCGATGCATCGGGAGCCGGGCGAAAACTGGACGGTGGCGCGGCTGGCCAGCGTGGCAGGCTGTTCGCGCTCAGTGTTTGCCGGACGGTTTCTCAATGCCACCGGCATGACGCCGCTGCGCTATCTGACGGAGTTGCGGATGCGGCTGGCGGTGCAGCGGATTGTGAACAACGGTGAAGCGGTGGAAGCCGTGGCTTATCATCTCGGCTACGGCTCGATTGCGGCATTCAGTCGCGCCTTTAAACGGATTGTCGGTCAGTCACCAGGCGCACTGCGTGCCGGACGCGACGGCACGCAGGCGCTGGCCTCTTAACCGGGCCGCTTAATCTCTTCTCTTAACGAAAGACGCTGATCGCTTCGACCAGACGGTTAGCCTGATGAGTCATACGACCTGAAGCCTCGGCGCTTTCTGTCACGCGGGCGGCATTCTGGTGGGTGATATCATCAAGATCTTCCACCGCTGAACTGACTTCGCTGAGCGCGGTCGCCTGTTCGGCCGTGGCGGCGCTGATCTGGGCGATCAGTGCGGTGACATTCTGCACCTGCGACACGATATCCTGCATCGTGCGGCCTGCCGCGCTGGCGTGCTCATTGCCCGAGTTGACCCGGCTGGCGCTGGTTTCAACCAGCATTTTGATTTCGCTCGCGGCTTTGGCGCTGCGCTGCGCCAGGCTGCGCACTTCTCCGGCGACCACCGCAAAGCCTTTGCCCTGCTCACCGGCCCGCGCCGCTTCCACGGCGGCGTTCAGTGCCAGGATATTGGTCTGGAACGCAATCCCGTCGATAACGCTGGTAATATTGGCAATCCGCTTTGAACTGTCAGCAATTTCGCCCATCATGCCCATCATTTCGGTCATCACCTCGCCGCCTTTGCTGGCAGCGTGGCTGGTGCCGGCTGAGAGGGTATTCGCCTCATGCGCGGTTTCAGTGTTGCTCTTCACCGTGGCGGTCATTTCGTTCATGGTGGCCGCAGTCTGCTGCACGTTGGCAGCCGCCTGTTCGGTACGGCGGCTGAGTTCGTTGTTGCTGCGGGCGATGGCGTCGCTGGCGCTCAGCACGTTGATCGCCTGGCCGCTGACATCATCCACCAGCCAGCGGAACATCAATCCGAGCTGACCGATGGCGCGCAGCGTCACACCCACCTCATCAACGCGGTCCATCTGCTCCACTTTATGGCTGGCACCGGTTGCCACGCTCAGCGCCTGTTTGCACATCCGCTCGATAGGGCGTGAAATCTGCTGCTCCAGCCACAGGCTGCAGAGCAGAAGCAGCGCAGCCATTCCCGCGGTAAAGCCTGCCAGTGCCGCGGGCGTCATGCCCAGCGCCCAGACGCCTGCCACCGAGAGGGGCAGTAACGTCAGCAGCGTTGTTCGGATCCGCCAGCGAAGGGGCAGCGTCTTCAGGATTGAGGCGGGACGACGCCAGCCGCTGCGAACCAGCAGGCCTTTGTGAAAACGTCGCCCTCTGGCGCGGCCTTCACGAAAATCCTGATAGAGCACCTCAGTCTGACGCACTTCCTCTGCCGTGGGTTTGGTGCGCACCGACATGTAGCCCTGCACTTTACCGTCGCGTACTACCGGAATGGCGTTGGCCCGTACCCAGTAGTGATCGCCATTTTTACGGCGGTTCTTGACCAGTGCCGTCCAGGGTTCACCCTGTTTCAGCGTCGCCCACATGTCGGCAAACGCTTCTGATGGCATATCGGGATGACGCACCATGTTATGCGGCTGGCCGTTGATCTCATCGGCGGTGAAGCCGCTCGCCTCGATAAACGCGTCGTTAGCGTAGGTGATGTGGCTGTTAAGATCGGTGGTCGACATCAGTGTCGCATTATCGTCGAACAGATATTCACGCTGAGAGACAGGCTGGTTGTTACGCATCAAAAGTCCTTGGAGACCCGACGTCCTGCACGCGACGGTCTGAGTGTCGGCATGAAAACTGTGGGCTGAGAGATAACGATTACCTTTTTTTATATTTTCGGCATGCTTCTGCCTACTCTTTAGCGTTTAAGTTAAATTAGTGGCAATAATAAAGCCGCTTTGTAGCGGCTTTCACATTTTTGGTTGATTATCCATCCGTTAGCCGGACTGGAGAATTCCGGCAGCGGGTCAGCTGAGGTCGACATTACGGGTGCCAAACCACCAGGTGAGCAGGAATCCGCCGATCCAGGCCACCATCAGCCCGGCCAGATAGACCGCCATGCCAGCGAAGATCCCCTGGCTGGAGGTCATCAGTGGCAGCGTGACCAGGCCGGAGGGTCCGAATACCGTGTTCATCCCGACCGGTAAACCCAGCCACGCCACCAGCCCGATAAAGAACCCGCCCAGCGCACCGCCGCCACAGGCGGTGATAAAGGGCTTGAGGCGCGGCAAGGTGACGCCGTAGATCAGTGGTTCACCGACGCCAAGCAGCCCCGGCACGATAGCGCCTTTGATCTGCGCCCGCAGCAGCGCCCCTTTTTCTGCTTTGCACCACAATGCCAGTGATGCGCCGACCTGGCCTGCTCCCGCCATCGCCAGAATCGGGAAGAGCGAGTTAAAACCCTGGGTTTCCATCAGCGCAAAGTAGACCGGAATAAAGCCCTGATGGATGCCGAACATCACCGCGATCAGGAACAGCCCGGCCAGCAGCGCACAGCCAAAGGGATTGTTATTGAGATGGATAAACAGCCACGACATCCCTTTAAACAGTTCGCCGCCCAGCGGCATGATCAACAGATAAGTGATGGTGCCGGTGATCAACAGCGTAAACAGCGAGGTGAGGATCATATCGAGATTGTCGGGAATGATTTTGCGCAGCTGTTTTTCAATCCAGGCCCCGATAATCGCCGCCATCAGCACGCCAATAATGTTGCCGCGCGGGTCGATTGTCAGGCCAAAGAAGTTTTCCATGCCGCTGTAGTAGCCGGTGGTGGCCGTGGGCACATAGCCGAGCACAAACAGCGAGGCGATGATTGCGCCATTGACGCCGCTGCCGCCAAACGCTTTTTGCGCGTTGTAGCCAATCAGGATGCTGAGAAAGGTGAACAGCCCTTTACCGAAGACTTTCATATACGCCACGGTATGCAGCAGCCAGGGCGCGTGGTCACCGGGTGCGTTGAGGTGGAGACTCTGTTCAATCAGCGTGGCAAATCCCAGCAAAAGTCCCGCGCCGATAAAGCCCGGAATCAGCGGAGTGAAGATGGTGGCGAAGCGCGACAGGAACTGATGCACGCCGCTGGTCTGTTTCGCCTTTAGCTGCTGCTTCTGCTGCTGCGCCAGCACGCGAAGTTCCGCTGTTTCGCCCTGCGGTGCCAGCGCGGTATCACCCTGAGCCAGCAGATTCTGCATCCCCTCGGCGGCGGTTTGCGCCTTGCCAGGCCCCAGCACAATCTGCAACTGTGCCTCGCTGTCGATAACGCCTAAGACACCCGGCAGGCTTTTTAACCGTGCCAGATTACTCTCTCCCGGCTGATTGAGCGTCAGGCGGAGCCGCGTCATGCAGTGACCACAGGCCGCGATATTTTGCGCGCCACCGACCGCATGCAGGATGTCGCGCAACAGTGCCTCGGTGATTCTGGCCATTAGCGTGCTCCCGCTGCCTGTAAAGCCTGACGGATAAAGCCCTGATGCTGACTGAGCAGCGCTTTCGCCTCATCGGCAGCCAGGTCAGCCAGCACCATCAGAATGGCGGTTTTGCAGTGTCCGCCACAGGCGGTGAGCGCGGCGCTAGCCGTCGCCTCATCACAGTCAGTGGCCTGCATGACGATGTTAACCTGACGCTGTACCAGTTTCTGATTGGTGGCTTCCACATCGACCATCAGGTTGCCGTACACTTTTCCGCTGCGGATCATCGACCCGGTAGTGAGCATGTTGAGCACCAGTTTTTGTGCCGTGCCCGCTTTCATACGGGAAGACCCGGTGACCACTTCGGGGCCGACCACCGGCGTGAGCGCAATCGCGGCAACCTGCGACATGGCGCTGCCTGGATTACAGGTGAGCGATACAGTGGTTGCGCCAAGTTCGTTCGCGTATGCCAGCGCGCCCAGTACGTAGGGTGTGCGACCGCTGGCGGCGATGCCAACCAGCACATCGTGGCGGCTGAAGTGGATATCTTTCAGATCCTGCGCGCCCTGCTCCCGGTTGTCTTCCGCGTTTTCTACCGCCTGGAGTATGGCGGTATGACCTCCTGCAATCAGGCCGACCACCTGCTCGCGGGGTGTGCCAAAGGTAGGTGGGCATTCGCTGGCATCCAGTATGCCCAGCCGACCGGAGGTGCCTGCGCCGCAATAGATCAGTCGTCCACCGGCCTGGAATGCGGCGCAGATGGCGTCAACGGCGGCGGCAATCTGCGGCACGATGGCCTCAACCGCCAGCGCCACCTTTTTATCTTCATCATTGATGACGCGAAGCATCGCTTCGGTGGAGAGTTCGTCAATATTCTGGCTGGCCGGGTTGCGGCCTTCGGTGATCATCTGGCTGAGGTCGAGTTTCATGGCGGGCTCCGCAAAGGAATAAATTATTCAAATTACTAACTATCATAACGAATGATTAATTCATTGGGTGAGATCTTTTTTCGATGGATGTGGGGTGAGTCATGTTGCCGGGGATCAGGTTGGGTGAGTGATGAGTATAAGCATTACGACCTGGGTGCGGTGCATGTGAGTGGAATCGCTGGGAGACCGGTACAGGTCAGAAAAGGTTCACCTGATCGTAAAGACGCATTCGTCATCCATGACGCTCGGCCCACGCGATTACGCACCTCATCCATGAGGTGAGTGAACCGGCGGCCGAGGCCCCAGGGATGGGTTTTCGACGACTTTACGCAGTCACTGCTGGTATCCGACTGAACGGAGCACTGTTTTCCCTGCAAAGACCTCGCCTCCCATCCTATGTCACTCATCCAAAAGACAATTAAAACCCACCAATCGCAGGTTAAACGCGCATCCATTTAATCAATATAAAGTTGTGACGTTCTGCAGCCATATAAAGCAGCCAGCTTCTCAAGCGTTTGTTTTTGAGGTTTTTTTCTCGACTCTAACTTCGACACGCCAGCCTGCGTGATGCCAAGTTTATTCGCCACCTCTTCCTGTGACAGGTGACGATGCAAACGCCAGGCAACATGCAAAGGAACAGATTGCCGTCGGCTGATTTTCATTACATCGTGAGGAATCGTTTCATCATCGTCTGGACCCACTTCATAAGGGACAGACTCAAACACATCATCTAAATGACGTTCAGCCATGAGCTTATTAAACAGCTCTATAGGGATGACAGCACCAGTGCGGTTCCCGCGCTCGTCCGTCAGAAACTGTATAGCATTCATGGGTAATCACTCCTTACTGGTACGGCAGGCAACACTGTCTGATCGTCTGCCTGTGCTGCGGAACGCTAAACCCGGCTGCACAGAACTTATTGATGACGCACATTGCTCCTGCCACACTGCTAGCGCTTTTTGTACGTGGTCGATGTTCTTCTTACGACTTCAAGTATATCTATCACTACTGGCTGACCTTTCTCTATCTTCCAGAGTACGCGGTAGTGACCTACTACCAGCTTCATTCGCTTCTGTTTATCATCAGTCAGCTTTTCGACTTTCAGATGGGGAATATCCGGCCATTTAGCCAGCGCCTCTACAGCATCTTCAATAGCGTTGCCCTCTTTCTGAGGCAGCCCATAAAGCTGTTTCAATGCCTTTTTCGTCCAGTTAATTTCTGGCATCCGTCAACACTCCATGTTGTCAAAGAAGACAGTCAACTTACCGCAACGAAATATAACTATAATCAATCATAATCACAATATCCCTGTCGTATAAACATGGTTTTTAGTTATAAAATTATAACCTTTTAATTTTCAGTCAACCTGTATATCTGCCATGAAAAATCTCATAAAAAAAAAGGCCCAACTTTCGTTGAGCCCATTCTTACGTTAATGCCGTGTTCAGCTTGCGGTCTGTGTCCGCAGCTCCAGCTCATACTCTTTCGCCTTTTCGACGTCGAACTGGTTTTCCCAGCGGGCAATCACCAGCACCGCCAGCGCATTACCGACCACGTTCAGCGCGGTACGCGCCATATCCATGATGCGATCAACACCGGCGATAAACGCCAGACCTTCCAGAGGAATGCCGACGCTGCCCAGCGTGGCCAGCAGCACCACGAAGGAGACGCCTGGCACGCCAGCGATACCTTTCGAGGTCACCATCAGCGTTATTACCAGCACAATCTCGTCGGTCAGCGACAGGTCAATGCCATACAGCTGCGCAATAAAGATCGCCGCGATACTCTGATAAAGCGTTGAACCATCCAGATTAAACGAGTAACCGGTCGGCACCACGAAGCTGGTGATCGCTTTCGGCGCACCGTAGGCTTCCATCTTCTCCATAATGCGCGGCAGCACCGTTTCCGAACTGGAAGTGGAGTAAGAGAGAATCAGCTCATCCTTCAGGATACGCATCAGCGTGGTAATCCGCAGCTTACAGAAGCGCGCCACTCCGCCCAGCACCACAAAGGCGAAGAACAGAATTGCCGCGTAAACCAGCAGCACCAGCTTAGCCAGTGGCCAGAGCGAGGCAAAGCCGAAGTTAGCAATCGTCACCGCAATCAGCGCAAACACACCCACCGGGGCATAGCGCATGATCATGTGCGTCACTTTAAACATCGCTTCAGAAATGCCACGGAACAGGTTCACCAGCGGATCGCGCTGTTCTGACGGCAGTGACGACAGGCCTAAGCCAAACAGCACCGAGAAAAAGATAATCGGCAGCATGTCGCCCTTCGCCATTGAGGCGAAAATATTCTGCGGGATCAGCGACAGAATGGTGGTCACCAGACTGTGCGGACCGCCCTGTACCTCTGCCGTTGTCGCTTCATATTTAGAGATGTCCACCGTTGCCAGCGTTGACATATCAATGCCGGTGCCGGGTTGAAATACGTTGGCCAGCGTAATACCGACCACAATGGCAATGGTGGTGATCACTTCAAAGTAGAGAATCGTTTTGACGCCGATGCGTCCCAGCTTCTTTGCATCACCCACGCCAGCGATGCCGACAATCAGGGATGAAATCACAATCGGTACCACAATCATCTTGATAAGATGAATAAAGATATCGCCTGCCGGGCTGAGAATGTTGGTGACTAACCATTCACGATTGTCTGGCTGATTATGCAACACAGCACCCACAACGATGCCAAGCACCAGGGCTGTCAGAATCTGCCAGGCCAGGCTGATTTTAAAACCTTTCATAACGTGTAATTTCCTCAGTCAAAACCCGTTTCTCTCTACTGCGAAGGTGCAGAAGACAATACACACAGGGAGTGAGCAAAAAGCCCGGTAAATTAGAGGGTGTCTTGAAACAGCGCCTCGTATGAAAATCTGATGATTCCCATACCCATTTTCAGACGCGGTCTGAGTTGATACCTGCAGAACAGGGGCGAGATAAGTACCATTTTCACTGTGGTAAATGCAACCCCTGGCGGATCCGATTAAAAGTTCACCATCTAAGCAGCATAAAGTGCTGCTGGAGCTGAAAAACCCTAACCTGCTGTTATGAAAAGTATTACTTCGATGAATTTACGCATAGCTATGCAGAAACGATTAAAAACTGATCCGGCGCGTTTGCTCGCTTTTTATTCAGGATGAAAGCGTAAAAGCGATGCCTGACTTCTCCAGCGCCGCCAGAGCGTTAACCTGATAGATCAGAATGGCTTAACGCTTCTTGGGGGATGTGTATCACGTGATCTGTGGCGCAAAAAAGAAACAAAGCTTTGGCACAGGCTTTAATTAACCATTGATTGACATATCATTAACATCTTCAAGGAGATCCGCCATGAGCCAAATACACAAACATCCCGTTCCAGAGAATATTGCAGCAAACACCCTGATTACTGCAGAACAGTATCAGGCGATGTATCAGCAATCTGTCGACGATCCAGACAGTTTCTGGGGCGAACAGGGCAAAATCCTTGACTGGATCAAGCCTTACAGCAAAGTGAAAAACTGCTCGTTTGCACCAGGTAACATTAACATTCGCTGGTACGAAGATGGCACGCTCAACCTGGCGGCAAACTGCCTTGACCGTCATTTAGCCACACGCGGCGATCACCCGGCGATTATCTGGGAGGGCGACGACGCCAGCGAAAGCAAAACCCTGACTTTCCGCCAGCTGCATGCCGAAGTCTGTCGCTTCGCCAACGTGCTGGAACTGCTGGAAGTGAAAAAAGGCGACGTGGTGGCGATCTATATGCCGATGGTGCCGGAAGCCGCAGTAGCGATGCTGGCCTGTGCGCGTATCGGTGCCGTTCACTCGGTGATCTTTGGCGGTTTCTCACCGGAGGCGGTCGCGGGCCGCATCGTCGATTCCAGCGCCTCGCTGGTAATCACGGCCGATGAAGGGATCCGCGCCGGTCGCAGCATTCCGCTGAAGAAAAATGTCGATGACGCGTTAAAAAATCCTAATGTCACCAGCGTGAAAAACGTGGTGGTGTTCCAGCGCACTGGTAAAGATGTGGGCTGGGTTGAAGGCCGCGATCAGTGGTGGCACGACCTGATGCTGAACGCGAGCACCAACCACGCTGCCGCAGAAGTCGGCGCGGAAGATCCGCTGTTTATCCTTTATACCTCCGGTTCAACCGGCAAACCCAAAGGCGTGTTGCACTCCACCGGCGGGTATCTGGTCTATGCCGCGACCACTTTTAAGTTCGTCTTTGATTACCATCAGGATGATATCTACTGGTGCACCGCTGATGTTGGCTGGGTGACGGGCCACAGCTATCTGGTTTATGGCCCGCTGGCCTGTGGCGCCACCACACTGATGTTTGAAGGGGTGCCGAACTGGCCAACGCCGAGCCGTATGGCGGAAGTGGTCGATAAACATAAAGTCACGCTGCTCTACACCGCGCCCACTGCCATCCGTGCGCTGATGGCGGAAGGTGATAAGGCGATTGCCGGCACCGACCGCAGCAGCCTGCGCATTATGGGATCGGTCGGTGAGCCAATTAACCCGGAAGCCTGGGAGTGGTACTACAAGAAAATCGGCAACAGCCGCTGCCCGATTGTTGATACCTGGTGGCAGACCGAAACCGGCGGCTTCATGATCACGCCGCTGCCGGGTGCGACCGAGCTGAAAGCGGGTTCCGCCACCCGACCGTTCTTTGGCGTGCAGCCCGCGCTGGTGGATAACGAAGGTCAGCCACAGGAAGGCGCCTGTGAAGGCAATCTGGTGATCACCGAGTCATGGCCGGGTCAGGCGCGTACCCTCTATGGCGATCACGACCGTTTCGAGCAGACTTACTTCTCTACCTTTAAAAATGTCTACTTCAGTGGTGATGGTGCCCGTCGTGATGAAGATGGCTACTACTGGATCACCGGACGCGTCGATGACGTACTCAATGTTTCCGGTCATCGACTCGGCACCGCCGAAATTGAATCGGCGCTGGTCTCGCACCCTAAAATTGCCGAAGCGGCGGTAGTGGGGATTCCGCACAGCATCAAAGGCCAGGCGATTTATGCCTATATCACGCTGAATCATGGCGAAGAGCCGTCGCCGGAGTTGTACACCGAAGTGCGCCAGTGGGTCCGTAAAGAGATTGGCCCGATAGCCACACCGGATGTACTGCACTGGACCGACTCACTGCCGAAAACCCGCTCCGGCAAAATCATGCGGCGTATTCTGCGCAAAATTGCCACCGGGGATACCAGTAATCTTGGTGATACTTCTACGCTCGCCGATCCTGGCGTAGTAGAAAAACTGCTTGAGGAGAAACAGTCGATCAAAATGCCTTAAGCGCACGCTGTCCGGCGGGAAGATCGCTTCCCGCCACACCCGCCCTACGCAGTCTGTTTCGGTAGTCACAAATATTATAACCAGCTGAATCCGCGCCCTGTCGCGAGGTTCTCGCCTGCAAGCCCTCTGGAGAAAATGTGATGAATGACGCCCTTTCGAATCAGGATGCCATCAATCAACAGATTGAGCGTAATCCCCTTTTTCATGAATTAGTCCGTAAGCGCCAGGCGTTCGCGACGCTGCTGTCGCTGATCATGCTGGTGCTCTATGTCGGCTTTATCCTGCTGATCGCGTTTGCACCCGGCTGGCTCGGTACCCCGCTGCATGCCGGCACCAACGTCACGCGCGGTATCCCGATTGGGGTCGGGCTGATTGTGATGTCGTTTGTGCTGACCGGCGTCTATGTCTGGCGTGCCAACGGTGAGTTTGACCGTTTAACGAAAGCGATCCTCAGCGAGGTGAAATCATGACTCGTCTCACCTTATGGCTGCTGGCCTTAATGCTGCCGTTTTCAGCGCTGGCTGCCGATGCGATAACCGGTGCCGTGCAGCGCCAGGCGACCAACTACCAGGCGATTATCATGTTTACGATTTTCGTCGGGGCCACGCTGGGAATTACTTACTGGGCCTCAAAGCGCACCCGATCACGTAAAGACTACTACACCGCGGGCGGCAATATCACTGGCTTCCAGAATGGCCTGGCGATGGCGGGTGACTTCATGTCGGCCGCCTCGTTCCTGGGCATTTCGGCGCTGGTTTACACCTCCGGTTATGACGGGCTGATCTACTCGCTCGGCTTCCTGGTCGGCTGGCCGATGATTCTGTTTTTAATCGCTGAGCGACTGCGTAACCTGGGTCGCTACACGTTTGCCGATGTCGCCTCATATCGTCTGAAGCAGATGCCGATCCGCACCCTGTCAGCCTGCGGCTCGCTGGTGGTCGTGGCGCTCTACCTGATCGCGCAGATGGTCGGGGCCGGTAAACTGATCCAGCTGCTGTTTGGCCTTAACTACCATGTTGCGGTAGTCCTGGTCGGCATTCTGATGGTGATGTATGTGCTGTTTGGCGGCATGCTGGCCACCACATGGGTGCAGATCATCAAAGCCGTGCTGCTGCTGTTTGGCGCCACCTTCATGGCGGTCATGGTAATGAAGGCGACCGGTTTCAGTTTTAATACGCTGTTCACCGAAGCGATGGCGGTCCATCCAAAAGGCATCGCGATTATGCAGCCTGGCGGACTGGTTAAAGATCCTATCTCGGCGCTGTCGCTGGGGCTGGGGCTGATGTTTGGTACAGCCGGATTACCGCATATCCTGATGCGCTTCTTCACCGTAGCGGATGCTAAAGAGGCACGTAAAAGCGTCTTCTGGGCCACCGGCTTTATGGGTTACTTCTACTTCCTGACCTTTATTATCGGCTTCGGTGCCATCCTGCTGGTGGGCGCTAATCCGGCCTTTAAAGATGCCAGCGGCGCGCTGATTGGCGGCACCAATATGGCGGCGGTGCATCTGGCGAACGCCGTGGGCGGCAGCACCTTCCTGGGCTTTATCTCTGCGGTTGCCTTCGCCACGATTCTGGCCGTTGTCGCAGGCTTAACCCTGGCGGGTGCATCGGCGGTGTCTCACGACCTCTATGCCAGCGTGTATCGTAAAGGTCAGGCGAGCGAGAAAGATGAACTGCGGGTTTCAAAAATTACCGTGCTGGCGCTGGGCGTGGTGGCGATTGCGCTGGGTATTCTGTTTGAGAAACAGAACATCGCCTTTATGGTCGGGCTGGCCTTCTCGATTGCGGCCAGCTGTAACTTCCCGATCATCCTGCTGTCGATGTACTGGTCAAAACTCACGACGCGTGGCGCGATGGTGGGCGGCTGGCTCGGTCTGCTGACCGCCGTTATCCTGATGATCCTCGGCCCGACGGTGTGGGTACAGGTGCTGGGCAACGCGAAGGCGATTTTCCCCTATGAGTATCCGGCGCTGTTCTCCATGGCGGTGGCCTTCGTGGGCATCTGGCTCTTCTCCATTACCGACCATTCGCAGCAGGGCGCAGAAGAACGTTCACGCTTCCGTGCACAGTTTATCCGCTCACAGACCGGCACCGGCATCGAACAGGGCAAAGCGCACTGATCGTGGCTTTTCGTTCATAACGAGCAGGCAATAAAAAAGGGCGGCTACCGAAGTAGTCGCCCTCTTCTTTTGCGCAGCAGAATCAGAAGCGCAGCGATGCACCCACGTACGGGCCATCGACCAGCACGTTATCTTTGCGTCCATCTTTGTTGTTCAGTTCGATGTACTGATAACCCACACGCAGGTTAAGCAGTGAAACCGGCGTGAAGCTCAGGCCGCCACCGGCTTCCTGATAGCTGTCGAGCTGATCGGTGAAAGACTCTGGCGCGTAATAATATTCGCCATACAGGCCCCACATGCTGTTGAAGCTGTAGTGTGCTGCACCACCCAGCGCCACCGCAAATCCATCTTTTCCATCTTCAGGATGGGTGAAGATCGCTTTTGCGGTCGGCGCCAGACGCAGCGGTCCGAAATCAACGTTGTAACCCAGACCGGCACCGTAGGTGCTGCCGTCATGGTCGCTACGCAGCCAGTTACCTTTCAGAAACAGACCGGGTGTTGTGGTGCCCAGACCCACATTCAGGTTGGTGTTATGTTCGCTGACATCAACACTGCCTTCAATCGCCTGAGCGGCACCGCTCATTAAAACCAGCCCGAGGGCGCTCCCGGCAACAAGTTGCTTAAACATGATTCCACTCCGTGAAAGGACAATTAATTCGGCCGCAAGGTTAACAGCCTGAAATGGGGAGACAACAAAATCTGGAAAACTTTACGTAAAAATACGTGTCTCAGCGCAGACCAGTCCCTGTGCGACGGAGTGTAGCCTATATTGTCCACATCAGGTGCCCAATCAGCGGGGCCAGCACCACGGTCACCACGCCAGAGAGCATCATCACCAGGCTGGCGACCACGCCCTCCTGCTCGCCAATCTGATAGGCGCGTGCCGTGCCGGCACCGTGTGACGCCGCACCGAATCCCGCGCCTTTCGCCACGCCCTGCTTAATGGCGAGCCGCAGAAACAGCACGTCGCCGATTGCCATGCCAAACACGCCTGTAATCACCACGAACAGCGCCACCAGATCGGGCTGCCCGCCAATCGGACCCGCCGCAGCCAGCGCAAACGGCGTGGTGATAGAGCGCACGGCCAGGCTGCGCTGAATCGACTCCGGCAGGGTTAACAGCCGCGCCAGCCAGACGGAACTGCAGACGGCGACCAGCGTCGCGGTCACTACGCCCGCGCTCAGCGACAGCCAGTGGCGCTTAATAATTTCCACGTTCTCATAGACCGGCACCGCAAACGCCAGCGTCGCCGGCCCCAGCAGCCAGAGCAGCCAGTGGTTTTCGGCGATGTAATCCTGCCAGCTGATATGCGTCAGCAGCAGCAATGCCACCAGCACCAGCGGCGTCATCACCAGTGGCATCAGCAGCAGCGTCCGCCAGCGGCGATAAAGCCGTTTATTCAGCGCATAAACCAGCAGCGTAACGGCTACACACAGCAGGCTGAGAAGAAAATCACGCATGCGGATCCTGCTTACGCGCGGCGCGCGCGACTTCATACTGATAAAGCCGGTCCACCACCCAGGCAGTCGAGGCCAGCACCAGCAGCGTACTGACGCCAATCACCACACAGATGCGCCAGCCATCAACCCGCAGCAGATCGCCATAGTTCACCACCGCTACCACCGCCGGAATAAAGAACAGCAGCATCTCGGCCAGCAGCCAGCGTGACCCGGCTTTCACCCAGTTCAGCGGCACAATCCGCGTCACGATTAACGCCAGCAGCAGCAGCATCCCGACGATATTGGCGGGCAGCGGCAGATGCAGCCAGCTCACCAGCCGGTCGCAGGCGATAAACAGGCCGATATAGAAACCCAGCTGGAGCGGCAGGCTGAGCCATTGCACTGCGCGGTTGCTGCGTAAAGTGAGCGCTAACGCCATCACCTTGTCTCCCCGATTAAATTGATGTCACCAGTATAAATCGTCAACAGAAGGTGAAAAAAATGAATTAAAATTACCGAAATCATGCCTGAAAGGAATAGTTATGGATGTCCGCGCCCTGCGTTACTTTACTGAAGTCGTACGCCAGCAAAGCTTTACCCGTGCGGCGCAGAAGCTGTTTGTGACACAACCGACCATCAGCAAAATGCTGCGCCAGCTGGAGGAGGAGCTGGGCTGCACGCTGATCCTGCGCGATGGTCGTCGTCTGCACCTCACCGACAGCGGCCAGGCGGTCTATCAGCGCGGCCTGGCGATCCTGCAGGAGTTTCATCAGCTGGAAGCGGAGATTGGTGACATCAACCAGCTTAAAACCGGTGAGCTGCGACTGGGTATTCCGCCGATGGTCGGTATGCAGATCGCCGGTTCGATTTCCGCGTTTCGCCGCCGCTATCCCGGTGTGAAGCTGAAAATCTCTGAATTCGGCGGTCTGACCGTCCAGCAGGCGGTGCTGGCGGGCAGTCTGGATATCGCCCTGACCGCGCTACCGGTCGATGCCGAGCTGCCGCTGAACACCCTGCCCCTGATGCATCATCCGCTCTGCGTACTGCTGCCGCGTCGCCCGGAGTGGCTCAGCCGCCAGCAGATTGGACTGGCAGAACTGGCAGAGCATCCACTGCTGATTTTTAATGAGGAGTTCTCGCTGAATCGTCAGCTGATGCAGGCGTTTCAGCGGCTCAACCTGACGCCAACGGTGGCGGTTCGCAGCGGACAGTGGGATTTTCTGGCGGCGATGGTGCAGGCGGAGATGGGGCTGGCGATTCTGCCGGAGCCGATCTGTCAGCGGCTGGATAAGCAGTCGCTGCTGTGGCTGCCGCTGGAATCGGAGCTGAAGTGGAGTCTGGGATTGATCTGGCGGGAAGGGAGTTATCTGTCGCGCAGTGCGCAGGCGTGGATAGCCTGTTGTCGCGAGCATTGGCCGGATGAGCCGCCGCGCCTGTCGGTGTGAAAGGCTGGCACGCCGCATTAACGCGCAGGCGTGCCAGTCAGGACTTACTCCTCTTTTTCGATCAGCAGCGCTTCCAGCAGATCCAGGTCGTGCAGTAACTTCTGCATCGTCTCATTGGAGATTTGCTGGGTGGCGCGCAGATGATAGACCTCAGCACGTTCGGCACGCAGTCCGGTCAGGCGGAAGCGACGCTCCAGGTTCTCGGCGAACAGCGCGTGTTCAAGGTCATTCTTCCCTTCAGCGCGACGACGTAAGTTGCCAATCACCCGCAGACTCACCTCTTTAAGCAGCTCCGGGTCGATGTTCTCTTCCGACTCATTCTCCAGCCGCTCTTCCATCTTGTGCAGGCTCTCAATGGCTGCGCCTGCCATTACCGCTCGCGCATTCTGCAACTCGCGACGGTGTGCGCCTTTATCAATGGTATCAATGCCGCGCAGCAGAATCGGCAGAATCACCACTCCCACCAGCAGCGAGAAGAGAATCACGCCGGTGGCGATAAAGACCAGTTCATAACGCGCCGGGAAAGGCTCGCCGTTGGTCAGGAACAGCGGAATCGACAGGACACCGGCCAGGGTAATCGCGCCGCGCACACCCGCAAAGGAGGCGATCAGCAGTTCACGCAACGAGTAGTTGGAGAACTCCAGCGGCTTCTTCTTCAGCAGGCGTTTGCTGAAGCGCTGCATAATCCACAGCCAGCCAAAACGCACGATCATCAGCGCGGCATAGACCAGCCCAATATCGGCAAACAGCATCCAGAGCTCGACGTTCGGATCGGCCTGCGCCTGATCAACAGAGGTCTGCAGAATATCCGGCAACTGCAGGCCCAGCATCAGGAAGACCATGCCGTTAAAGACGAACTCCAGCATCTGCCAGACGCTGTTGGCACGCAGGCGCATCGCCAGCGGTGCCTGACGAATAATACCGGAACGGGTGATGGTCATACCGGCAGCCACGGCCGCCAGGATGCCTGAGACACCCAGATGTTCAGCAATCAGGTAAGAGGCGAACGGCAGCAGCAGCAGCAGTACGGTCTGGGTAGCCGGATCGTCACCGCTCCAGCGGCTGAGCAGGCGCAGTGACTTACCGTAGAGCCAGCAAATCGCGACACCCGCAATCAGACCACCCACCGCCACTTTCAGGAACTCAACGCTGGCACCGCCCCAGGTAAACACCATGGTACCCATGGCGACTGCCACGGCAAATTTCAGCGATACCAGGCCCGATGCGTCATTCATCAGGGCTTCGCCCTGCACGATCGACATAATCTTTTTGGGAATGCGGCCCTCGCCAACAATGCCGGAAAGCGCCACGGCATCGGTCGGTGACAGCACCGCCGCCAGCGCAAAGGCAGGGATCAGCGGGATCCCTGGTACCAGCCAGTAAATCAGATAGCCGATGCCGATCACGGTAATCAGGACCAGCGCCAGTGCTAAGCCAATTATCTCGCGACCATGATGCAGGAACTCACTGATCGGCGTCTTCCAGCCATCCGCGAACAGCAGCGGCGGAATGAAGAGCACCAGAAACAGCTCCGGATCAAAGTCGACATGCAGACCAAAAGTTGGCCAGGCCAGCATCGCACCCACGGCGATCTGAACCAGCGGCAACGGGATCTGAAAAGGGAGAATGCGGGCCGCGACGCCAGAGAGCGACACGACCAGCGTCATGATGAGAATTGTAAAAAAGATTTCCATGCTTTCCTTAGGCGTCGTTTCTTTCAATCATTGGTTAAGCGCTAAAGTGTAAAACAAACTGCGGTGAAGATTGTCAGCTACGCGTGCGCCGGGCGGGAAAATAGTGGAAAATTCCGGACGTGCAGCCGCACGCCCGGTTGTACAGTCAGATCGCCCAGCCACCGGCGTAAAACGCCACCAGCGCGATAGCAATAATGACGGTGCCGACGTTGAGCTTACGCCATTCCCCCGCGAAGAGACGCCCCACGACCAGGCTGGCGAAACCGATCATAATGCCGGTGACGATGTTACAGGTGAGCACGATAATCACCGCCGTTAACAGGCCCGACATCGCATCGACAAAATCATTAAAGTCGACTTTCGCCACATTACTGAGCATCAGCAGACCCACATACATTAATGCAGGCGCGGTGGCGTAAGCCGGCACCAGATACGCCAGCGGTGACATAAACAGAATGGCAAGGAACAGCAGGCCGACCACAATCGCGGTAAGACCGGTTTTACCTCCCGCTGCCGTTCCTGCCGCCGATTCGATATAAACCGCAGCCGGTGACGCGCCCACCAGACCCGCGAACAGGCTGCTGACGGAGTCGCTAGTCAGCGCACGGCCACCATTGATAATCTGGCCCTGTTTATCCAGCAGATTTGCCTGACCCGCGACCGCGCGAATGGTGCCGGTCGCGTCAAAGACCGCCGTCATCACCAGTGCCAGCACGCTTGGCAGCACGACCGGCTGCATCGCACCCATAATGTCGAGGCTGAACAGCAGCGACTCACCGCTGGCATCACGCAGGCTCGGCAGCGCAAACAATCCTTTGTAGCTCACCGCCGGATCGAAAATCAGCCCCAGCAGCGAAATGGCGATAATTGTCATGAGAATACCGCCGGGCATCCGGCGCTTCTCCAGTCCAATAATCGCTGCCAGTCCCAGCAGCGTCATCATTACCGGAAAGGTGGTGAAGTGGCCCAGCGCCACCGGCAGGCCCGGTGCCGGGTTTTTCACTACCAGGCCTACACCGTCAGCCGCAATCAGCAGCAAAAACAGGCCAATTCCGACGCCAGTGCCGTGCGCCACGCCCATCGGCAGGTTACGCAGGATCCAGGCTCGAATGCCGGTCACTGAGATCAGGGTAAACAGCAGGCCCATCAGGAACACCGCGCCCAGCGCTACCGGCACGCTGATGTGCTGGCCCAGCACGAGGCTGAAAGCGGTAAAGGCGGTTAAGGAGATTGCACAGCCAATCGCCATCGGCAGATTGGCCCACAGTCCCATGATGATGGAACCAAAGCTGGCAACCAGGCAGGTGGCGACAAACACGGCAGTGGGGGGAAAACCGGCCTTGCCCAGCATCCCCGGCACCACGATGACGGAGTAGACCATCGCCAGGAAGGTGGTAAGTCCGGCCAGAATTTCCTGGCGCACGCTGCTGCCGCGCGCCGAGATCGAGAACCAGGCGTCCAGTTTTCCACTGGCCGGGCGTGATTCAGTTGACATAGTTGAGCCTCAAAAATTTTTGTTGTGTGGATCGCTCTGCGACCATCGCTGTCCCTGGAATAAGCGGGTAGACGGCGTCACTGTCGGGTTTACCCGGCAGGCAAACGTTTACCTTGCCGCAGATAGTTGGCCGCCAGAAGCGGCCAGATAAAAAGGCATGCGATTATCCGGCGTTTAGCGGCACATTTTCAACTGTCAGAGGGAGATTCTTCAGCATAAAGATCAGGCTTAAGTCGCCAGCAGCCACGTGGCCCAGGCCGACGTCAAACGCTGACGCCCTGAAGTTAACGCGATTTTCAGGGGGATGCGCACTGGCGCAGCCGTGATGAGACACGACCCGCCAGTGGAAGAGGGGAATTAACCTGGCAGCGAAAGCTCGCCGCCCTGATCGATCGCGCGCTGCCAGGCGGCACGCTGTTGCACAGTCTGCAGCCATTTCTGGCTGGCGGGCATCTGCTCCAGTCCGGCACGTCGCGCAAGCGCCAGCAGCGGAAAGCTCATCTGGATATCAGCGATACTGAAGCGCTGACCGGCGAACCAGGGATTTGCAGCCAGATGCTGTTCGATCATCTGCATGTGTGGCTTAAACTGTTTATCCAGAAACGCCTTCTGCACGCCTTTACCGAATGCCGCCCCGACCGGGCGCAGCAGCCACGGCACCGGTGCTTTACCCATCTGACCGAAGATCAGCTTCATCACCAGCAGCGGCATCAGCGAGCCTTCGGCATAGTGCAGCCAGTAGCGGCACTGCAGCCGCGACGCCTCATCACTCACTTTGAGCCGGAACTCGTGATCATATTTCTCTTCAAGATATTCGAGAATGGCACCTGACTCTGCCACTACCTGGTTCCCGTCGGTAATCACCGGTGATTTTCCCAGCGGATGCACTTTTTTCAGCGCCTCCGGGGCCAGCATGGTCGGTTCGCGTTGATAGCGTTTAATCTGGTACGGCACTTCCAGCTCTTCCAGCAGCCACAGCACCCGATGCGAGCGCGATTTCTCAAGATGGTGAACGGTGATCATCATGATTCCCTGTGTTTTGACCTTCACCAAGTATAGACGTCACTCCACATCCGGATGTTTATCATCCTGTTCCGGGTCAAGCAGCACCGCACCCGAGCCCTGCTGACCCAGCCGGTCGCCGGGATTGCGCAGCGGGCAGTCGCGCATCGACAAACAGCCGCAGCCGATACAGCCATCCAGGTCATTACGCAGGCGGGTCAGGGTTTCAATGCGCTTATCCAGCTCTTCGCGCCAGTGCTGCGTCAGCGCATCCCACTCCGGTGTCGACATGCGCTTGTCAGGCGGAATGTGATCCAGGCTGTCACTGACCGTTGCCAGCGGAATGCCGATACGCTGCGCAATCTTGATAATCGCGACGCGTCGCAGCACGTCACGGCTATATCGCCGCTGATTGCCGCTGTTGCGGGTGCTGAAAATAAGTCTTTTTGTCTCATAAAAGTGCAGCGCCGAAACCGCCACACCGCTGCGGCGCGCCACTTCACCCGGTGTTAAGACCGGTTTCGGATAGTTGCGTTCTTTTTTCATCAGGCTCTTTACCTCAAGTTAACTTGAGGAATTATACTCGCTCTCCATCAAAACCACTAAACTCCCATTACCGCTTATTAAGCACCAGAAGGATGAGACCATGATGCAAGAAGAGATCATTCATTCCCTGACGCACTGGATTGACCAGAACCTGGATAAGAGCCTGTCGATCGATGAGGTTGCCGCAAAATCGGGCTATTCGAAATGGCATCTGCAGCGTATGTTCCGTTCGGTAACGAAACAGACGCTGGGTGGCTATATTCGCGAGCGCCGTCTGACGCTGGCAGCGGAAGCGCTGTCACAGACACAGCGGCCGGTTTTTGATATTGCGATGCAGTATGGCTATGACTCGCAGCAGACCTTCTCCCGCGTGTTTCGTCGTCAGTTTTCACAGACGCCTACCGCTTACCGCCATACCATGCGCCGCCAGGCGATTCAGCGCCCTCGCCTGCTGAGTTTTGGCTGCAATGACGGTATCAGTAGCTTCACCCAGCGCACGACCGGCGAGTGCTGTCCGGTTCGTTGACCCCTCAGATGCGCCCGCCCGGGCGCATCTGACTGATTTCCCCGCCGTTCTTCTTCTACTGCTCACTATTCCCTCACGCCGCTACCATACCAGAGTCAAATTTTGTTCAAAATTTAAAATCGGGTGATATAATGTGACCCAAGTCACACTTTGAACCTGGGTTGACGGCGAAAAAGCACCCCCTGACACACTTTTCCGCCGCCGGTGATGTCCGCAGATTGTCAGGAATACTTACTGATATTGAGGTCCGGCCGATGGCTACGTTAACCGCCAGTTTACTTGTTATGCGTTGGGAATTGCTGAGCGCAATCATGATGTTTTTTGCCAGCACCCTGAAAACCAAACTTCGTCAGGATAGCCGTCACGTGATGGCATTTATGTGTGGCGGGATTGGTTTAGGCATGACCTGCTGGTTTGTTACCGGTCTGATGGGCATTACCCTGAGCATGGATAACGTGCATAACTTTCTGGAAATCTCAAAGCATGCCTTTATCGATGTGATGAGCCAGGCGCCTGCTGACTGGCCGATGCCCTGATTTTTGCGCATAAAAAACCCCGCTTAGCGGGGTTTTTTATATTGCTGTGTGTGCTTAAATTTTCTTCAACATGGCAGGGATATTAACATCCTGCACTGTAACGCCCGGGCTCTGCGTTCCGCGGCGGTCCTGAATCCACATATCTCCCATCATCTGATTTAAACCACGATCTAATCCGGTGACCAGTCCTGCACCTGGGGTGAAGGTCAGTTCGCCAAAGTAGATCCGCTCGTCATGGATATACCAGTCCACACGCACGTAGTCGAAATCACTGGCCAGCTTCTTGCTCAGTTCGAGCGCATGTTCCAGTGACGGCATAATCGGTGAGACATCCAGACCGGTATCGCGAATCTTGTGATAGGCCTCATTGAGGTTATTCACGTAGAAATTCATCGACAGCAGCGGCTGGCAGCGGTTGTAGATCACCTGCAGCACATATTCGAACTTGCCATCACGCTTGTTGAACATATGAAACTTGTAATCAATCGGCGCGCTTTTGCCATCACCAATGTACTTCTCAACCAGGATACGTGGCTTGATGTAGCGATAGTGAATCTCACGCGCTTCGTTGGCGAAGTCGGTCTTCAGCCAGCGATAGCAGTCATGAATGATCTGCTGCTTGCGCAGTGCGTCTGGCTCCTCCAGCAGAATCTCTACCATGTTGGAGGCGTGGTTCGGCTTGATCACCGTCCCCTTCCAGCAGGGTAAGCTGTTCAGCGTGGTCGGGTCAGTCGTTTCGTGTACCAGCGGGATCAGGTATTCATTACCGATTTTTTCAGCAATGAATTCGCGCACCGAGTACTTATCTGACAGACGACCATAGCTTTGGTAATCGCCGAAGATAAACTTACGGTACAACACCTTCTCGTTGAACACTTTTGGCTGACGCAGATTGGGCAGCTTTCTGAACTTATGGAAGTAGTAGATGCGGTCCTGATAAGCCCAGGGCATCTTCTTAATAAAATACTGCACACTTCTTCTGAGTTCTTCTTTCAACTTGAGCATATCTGACCTCATTTGTATGTTTTGTAGTTGAGTGAGGAAACCTGAATCTTTTGAATGACGCCGTTTTTAAAGAAGTAATTCATTACGGTCAGGGACAAAAGTTCTGAAAGGAAAACGCTCCACGCGGCCCCCATGATGCCGTGCCCCTGGATCAACCACCAGGAGAGCGGCAAACTGATGACCATCAGGCAGATGATTTTCCTCAGCAAGTAGTTAAATCCTCCCTCTTTGACCATGTAGCGATACGCTACGGTCCCCATTGCCGAAAAGCTGGTCGCTATCGACAGCAACGTAATGAGACTTCCTGACTGAGTGAATTCCGGGCCGTACAACGCAATGATGATCCGCTCGCCATAAAGCGAAATGACCAGCAGCATCAGCAATGAAACCGCCATAACATAGCCATTGAGCCGCGCAGCCAGCTTAATGGCGACCTCGCCCCGCTCCCTGAAGATTTCAGTGAAGCAGGAGGTGATGAGCGCCACCGGGATAAAAATCCATGAGGCGGAAATGGTATTCGCCGCCGCAAACAGCCCGAGGTCGCGCGCGGGTGCCGTGCCTGCCAGGAACATCTGCGCCGCTTTTACCTGCACAGAGATAAAGATGCTGGAGATCGCCAGCGGCAGACCGGCATACATCAGATAACGCAGATAGGCCGTGCGCTTTTCGCGTGGTGGCATCTGATCCTGATGGTCCTGATAGAAGTTGTGACGCTTAATCAGGTAAGGCACCAGTGTCACTGCGACAATCGACAGCGTCAGCCAGAGCGGATTAAGACGCAGCCAGGCGACGGTGAAGCTGATGCCGAAACTCAGCAGCATGCCCACGGCGTTGGCGATGGTGTTAAGACGCGAGGCAAGACGCGCGTTGTTATAAACGCTGAAGGTGTCCTGGGTGACAAAAACCGAGGCAACAAATGAGGCCAGTGCAAACGCCAGGAAATTTTCCTGCATGTTGTACCAGACCCAGATTAAGACTGGCACCGAAGTGACCAGCAACAGCACCATTCTCATCGTGCGGGCGATGGTCATCAGGCGCAGGCCTTTTGACGCATTTTTGCTGACGCGTTTAAACAGAATGGTTTCGGTGCCAAAGATTGCAACGGTTTGCACCATCGCAAATAGTGAAGTAGAAAACGCCATCTGGCCAAACACCGTTGGGCCAAAGGATTTCGCCACGTAAGACGTCACAAAAATGACGCCAAAAACGGAGATGATCTTCTCAGACATCATCCAGGCGGCATTAGACATTACGCTCAATTTCATCGACTCTTCCTTAGTATTACTCAACTACAACCGCTTCGGTACAACATCCCTGTAACGAATTAATAAGCGCTCAGTGGGCCTGGCGAAAATGTAAGACTTCAGACCAAGCTGGTCCGAAAATTGAGATGTAAATCATGATCCGGAGTGTTAATTCAGGATAATTCTTATTATAAATGGCGCGAATCACTTCAGATGGAAACGATTTCAGGCTGAAAATAAAACAACCTTTAAGAGCCCTTCCCGCCATATTAATCAAGTCGGTCAGGCTAAATATCCAATGTACGTAGAATTTTTTCGTATTTTGGATGCGATGAATTTATAACAAAAATCCCCCTCCAGGAAGGCACGCCCACCGGATAAGAATAAAATAAGATTTATCCCATGATGATATTTATTCTAAATATCTTAATTTAGGCTTCGCAATTCAATTCGCGCACTTTAATACTGCCTTAATAGAATCTTACAGTGCCAGAAATTATTAAAGTCATTCTCATCCATTAATCGATAAGAAAGGTAAGAGCATTTATGAGAAAGTCACGATACAGCGAAGATCAAATCACAAATGCCATTAAAGCTTCTGAATCGGGCGTGAAAGTCAGAGAGATTTGTGAAGAGTTAGGCATCTCTGAAGCCACGTTCTACAGCTGGAAGAAGAAGTTTTCTGGGTTGTCTTCGGAAGAAGGCAGAAAAATCAAAGAGCTGGAAGAAAAACTGCAGAACATCACGCGTGAACTGCAGACGCTCAACTCGGACAAAGAGATGCTGCAGAGCGTTCTGAAGCACTTCTTTACCACTAATGAAAAACGTCAGGCTGTGGATTTCCTGCAGGCCACCTTTGACATTGGCACCCGTCGCAGCTGCCGCTTATTAGATATCAGTCGCAGCGTATACCATTATCCGTCAGGCACGGAGAACCGCTAAACCCCAATGCTACCGCGCTTTTTAGACTTAACGCTGAGATTTGTTCTTACCAGAAGAGATGAAGATCATTTAACAGGACAATTGCGGCACCCTTTTCCGCTCCATTTATAACTAATGAATGGCTTCACGGCTAAGCTTCTTTTTTTGCGGTAAAATTGATTCACAACAGCAAACGTCTCGCATTCTACGGCTACTCTTCCCTTCCCAATCTCGTTTACGCGGGATTGGGCCCTCCCTTTCTTACGTAAGCCCAGCTAATCGTCGGAACTAAATCGTCTCAATATCATTAAGCCAATTTAAACATCGCGCAAAAAATAATCACCGTACATTTGAGTTAATGCTGGACCTGACTCAAATTTTTGCGGCTGCGTTTAATTCCGGGGAATGGGTTAATGGCATATACTTTCTCCAGGATTAATCCAGGATAAATAGTTTATTGCTCCTTATCACTAACGTTATGTGTCTATCTTTTCGCTCTCTTCATTGCGCATCATTGATGCCAGAGATTAATCTTTAATTATTAACGCAGCGGCGGAGTTTTCTTACTCATTCATCACTGAGTGAAGTTAATAGTGGTTTTCTGCCTCCCTTTCTCAGGACCATACCGCAATAAAAAGCCGCTGATAAAAGCATAACGTCCATAATGCTGCGCTATTTTTCCTGATTAACGACCGATATCTGAACAGTTACCCGCTGCCAGCGCTGAACATGGCTATGTTCAGGAGACCATCAGTCCCGTTTTTTCACTGACAAACAGGGGATGAGAGAGGCTTTCGGGGGTTAAGGTACGATTACGCAGAGGCATGAAATCGATTTCGCGGCACAAATCTGTCGCAGAGCGGGCAAATCGGGGTAGGGTTTAATCTTAAAAAGCCGCGCGGCGTGTTATCCGCGCGGCAGAGGTCTTTTGGCGATCTTCGCGGTTTACTCTTTAATCGCGACGACGAGAGGCTGCGGTTTGATGCGCATTGCCCACAGGACACCAGCCATCAGACAAATAATCCCCGTCACGGTGAGCAGGGGTGGCCAGCTTTGATACCAGAGAAAAGTCCACAACAGGCCGAAAAGGATCTCAAAAACAATCAGTGGCCCCATCAGTACGGTGGGAAGACGCTGGCTGGCAGCGTTCCAGCATAAGGTCCCGAGCCAGGAACAGAGCAGACCAATCGCCAGCATCAGGGAGATAAACACTGCAGGACGCGGCCCAAACGGCAGCGAAAAAGCCGGCTGTTGCCAGGCGAGCTGCGCGCTGACCAGCGCGTACATGATTAGCGCCATCGGCAGCGTCACGACTCCCTGCGCTGTTGCCCAGGTCGAGGGCCGCAGTTCGGGATGTGTACGCAGCCAGCGGGCATTGCGCAGCGGATACCAGGTCCAGCAGACCACAGCCAGCAGCGCCAGCGCGATACCGGTCAGATAACGGCTGAGATCAAGCGTGTGGCCCTGACTCTGTAGCTCCGCCGCATTCACGCAGAGTAATCCGGCCGCCATCATGACCAGTGCCGGAAACAGCCGCCGCCACGGCAGGCGTCCTTCAAGATGGCCGTAACAGAGATTGGCCGTCACAGCGATCACCACCGGCAGCGTGCCGATAATCATGGTGGAGACCGGCCCGCCAGTGCGCTGAATGGCGTTCGCCAGAAACGCATAGTAGAAGAGGTTTCCCACCAGCGAGAGCTTTACCGCTTCACGCCAGTCAGCCCGGGCCAGCTTGCGCAGGCGATGACGACCGTGCCAGGCCAGCGGCAGCGCAATCAGCCCAAACGCCACATAACGTCCCGCCGATTGCAGCGCGCCAGGATAGTCAGGCACCAGCAGCGGCCCGACAAAGATCAGCCCCCACAGCAGTCCGGCGGTGACGGCAAACATGACACCAGCAAACATAATTTCTTCCTTATATAGCTTTTTCGTTCAGTGTGGCGGGTTCGGGCGGGGAATGCTTGTAGCAGATTGCGGTGGTATCAGGGCTGGCGCACCTGCTTTTGATAGCGGCCCGGCGTGATGCCATAACGGTTTGCAAAGGCGCGGGTCAGATGGGCCTGATCGGTTAATCCCACCGCCGCCGCAACGCTGGCAGCCGCTTCACCCTGTGCCAGCCTTTGCTTGGCGTCGTAAAGCCGGAAAGCCATCAGCATCTGATGCGGCGTAACGTGATAGTGCTGACGAAAGGCGCGTAAGAAGTGCCACGGCGAAAGCGAGGCCAGCGCCGCCAGCTCATCCAGCCGCACCGGTTCTGCGAGGTTTGCGCGCAGAAAATCTCTTACCTGATCAAAACGATGCCGTGCATCCGGTCTGCCCTGTGAGGACATGCGTGCCAGCGGACGAATCTGCAACAGCAGTTCAGCCAGCAGGCTCTGGCGCGCCAGTGGTGATTCCGCCTGCCAGAGTGTCGCCAGCGTGCGGGAGAGCGGCCGCGCCACGCGCGGATCGGTCAACAGCGCCTCGTTGAACCACCAGCCGCGATCGCCGGTCAGTTCATCCATCAGCTGCGGCTGAATGTAGATCATCTGGTAGCGCCAGCCCTCTTCACACGCTGACTCACCGGTATGCAGCTCATCCGGATTCATCATGACCAGCGAGTTCTCCGGCGCAGTATATTCGGTGCCGCGGTAGCGAAAGCGTTGCGCGCCCGCTTCAATGGTGCCGATACCAAAGGCTTCATGGGTATGGGGTTCAAATGCGTAGCGGGAGATGTGGGCCTGATAGAGTTCCACACCGGGCAGCTCGGCGAGTTGCTGAAACCGGGCGCGGTCTTTCTCACAGGGAAAACTCGCCGGAACACCTTCCACTTCTCTCTCCTTATTTAACCAGTCGGTTTAGCATGCCTGTGACAGGGGGGAAAATGCAAAAGATTGCTTTCCGCAATGCCTCAGGTAACACTGCTTTTTTCAAACCAGATGGGATTAAGCATGGCACAGCGGGTAGTCGTGGTCATTGATATGCAGAATGGCGTCTTCAGCACGCCACGCTTCGACACAGCGGGAAGGATTGCACAGATTAACCGGCTGACCGAACGCGCCGATATCACAATATTTATCCAGCACCGCGAAGGCGAGATGTGCGAGGGTAATGCGGCTTTCGAGCTGCTGCCGGAAATCGCTCAGCCTGCTGGCGCACACTATGTGACCAAAACTGCCTGCGACAGCTTCTGGCACACCGACCTGGCCGCGCTGTTAAAGAGGCTGGCGGTAGAGGAATTAGTGGTGTGCGGTTGTGCCACTGACTACTGCCTGGATACCACGATAAAAGTCGGTGCCAGTGCGGGCTATGCGATTACCGTTGCCGCCGATGCGCACACCACGGCAGATCGCCGCTGGGTCAGCGCCGAAGCACTGATTAACCAGCACAATGACGTGTGGGCCTCACTGCTGATCCCCGGCAACGTGCCGCGTGTGCTGAGCACGGAGGCGATTCTGGCGGAATGGTCGTAGCTGGCCGCCAGACGCCGCGCATAAAAAAAGCCCGCAAAGCGGGCTTTTTTTGTACTCTCTGGCCAACGGAATCAGAACGGAATATCGTCGTCGAAATCCATTGGTGGTTCGTTGTTGTTGCTGGCCGGCGCGCTCTGTGGCTGCGGCTGCGGACGGGACTGCGCGCCACCACTGAACTGGTTATTGTTGCCCTGCGGCTGCTGCGGCTGACCCCAGCCATTGTTGTTGCCACCGCCCTGCGCGCCACCACCGGCTGGAGCGCCTGCACCGGCATTACCGCCCTGCTGACGGCCACCCAGCATCTGCATGGTACCACCAACGTTAACCACGACTTCGGTGGTGTAACGCTCCTGGCCACCCTGATCCTGCCATTTACGGGTGCGCAGCTGGCCTTCGATATAGACCTGCGACCCTTTTTTCAGGTATTCACCCGCGACTTCAGCCAGTTTGCCAAACAGCACCACACGGTGCCACTCAGTGATCTCTTTGTTTTCACCGGTCTGCTTGTCGCGCCAGCTTTCCGACGTAGCCAGCGTAATGTTGGCAACAGCGCCACCATTTGGCATATAACGTACTTCCGGATCCTGACCCAGATTCCCGACAAGAATCACTTTGTTAACGCCACGACTGGCCATGTTGCTGTCTCCCGATGAGTTAATGCATACAGTCTAATCTATCAATTCTAACACGTCCTGCGGTCTGTTTCCCACTTTCGAGCGGGGTTCCAGTTTTAATCCGCTGCGCGCCGGAGGCTGAGAGTACTGGATATTTATTCAGTCTATTTTTTGTGCCATAATGACACGTTTATTCTGGCCGTGTCGGCAAGGCGCGGTGAGTGCTGCTAATCCGGGAAAGGTGAATGGATAAGATCGAAGTTCGTGGTGCCCGCACCCATAATTTGAAAAACATCAACCTGACCATCCCACGCGACAAACTCATTGTGGTAACCGGCCTGTCAGGTTCCGGTAAATCCTCACTGGCGTTTGATACGCTGTATGCGGAAGGTCAGCGCCGCTATGTGGAGTCGCTCTCTGCGTATGCGCGCCAGTTTCTTTCGTTAATGGAGAAGCCGGACGTCGATCATATCGAAGGTTTGTCGCCCGCCATTTCCATTGAACAGAAATCCACCTCACACAACCCACGCTCGACCGTGGGAACCATCACCGAGATCCATGATTACCTGCGTCTGCTGTTTGCCCGCGTTGGCGAACCGCGCTGCCCGGATCATGATGTGCCGCTGGCGGCGCAGACCGTCAGCCAGATGGTCGATCAGGTGCTCTCCCTGCCGGAAGGCCGTCGCCTGATGCTGCTGGCGCCGGTGGTGAAAGATCGTAAGGGTGAGCACACCAAAACGCTGGAGAATCTGGCGACCCAGGGCTATATCCGTGCGCGTATTGATGGCGAAGTGTGTGACCTCTCCGATCCGCCAAAACTCGAGCTGCAGAAGAAGCACACCATTGAAGTGGTGATTGACCGCTTTAAAGTACGTGAAGATCTCGCAACCCGCCTGGCGGAATCGTTTGAGACCACGCTGGAGCTCTCCGGCGGGACGGCCATCGTGGCGGACATGGATGACAGCGCCGCAGAAGAGCTGCTCTTCTCGGCTAACTTCGCCTGCCCGATCTGTGGTTACAGCATGAGCGAGCTGGAGCCGCGCCTGTTCTCGTTTAACAACCCGGCGGGCGCCTGTCCGACCTGTGACGGCCTTGGCGTACAGCAATATTTTGACCCTGACCGCGTGGTGCAGAATCCTGAACTCTCGCTGGCGGGCGGTGCAATCCGCGGCTGGGATCGCCGCAATTTCTACTACTTCCAGATGCTGCGTTCGCTGGCGGAACACCTCGATTTTGATATCGAAGCGTCGTTCGGCAGCCTGCCAGAAAACGTACAGAAAGTGATTCTGTACGGATCAGGCAAAGAGAGCATCGAATTCAAGTACATCAACGATCGCGGCGACACCTCGGTGCGCCGTCATCCGTTTGAAGGGGTGCTCAATAACATGGAGCGCCGCTACAAAGAGACAGAGTCCTCAGCGGTACGCGAAGAGCTGGCGAAATTTATCAGCAACCGCGCCTGTGCCAGCTGTGAAGGAACCCGTCTGCGTCGTGAAGCGCGTCATGTCTTCGTGGAGAACACCACGCTGCCGACCATCTCTGAGATGAGCATCGGCCATGCGATGTCCTTCTTTGAAAACATGAAACTCAGCGGCCAGCGTGCGCAGATCGCCGAGAAAATTTTGAAAGAGATTGGCGATCGCCTGAGCTTCCTGGTCAACGTCGGCCTGAACTATCTTTCGATGTCGCGTTCCGCCGAGACCCTGTCCGGTGGTGAAGCACAGCGTATCCGTCTGGCCAGCCAGATCGGTGCCGGTCTGGTCGGCGTGATGTATGTGCTGGATGAGCCTTCAATCGGCCTGCACCAGCGCGACAACGAACGCCTGCTCGGCACCCTGATTCATCTGCGCGACCTCGGTAACACGGTGATCGTGGTTGAGCATGATGAAGATGCGATTCGTGCCGCTGACCATGTGATCGATATCGGTCCGGGTGCGGGCGTACATGGCGGCCAGGTGGTGGCTGAAGGCACGGTTGATCAGATCATGGCGCAGGAAGCGTCACTGACCGGCCAGTTCCTGAGCGGCAAGCGTGGCATTGCAGTGCCAGAGGAGCGCGTCAAAGGCGACCCGGCCAAAGTCCTGAAGATTACTGGCGCACGCGGCAACAACCTCAAGGATGTCACGCTGACGCTGCCGGTCGGACTGTTCACCTGTATTACCGGTGTTTCCGGCTCGGGTAAATCGACCCTGATCAACGATACGCTCTTCCCGATTGCCCAACGGGCGCTGAACGGCGCGACCATCGCCGAACCGGCACCTTACCGTGACGTGGCGGGACTGGAGCACTTCGACAAAGTAATCGACATCGACCAGAGCCCGATTGGTCGTACACCGCGCTCCAACCCGGCCACCTACACCGGCATCTTCACCCCGGTGCGTGAACTGTTTGCGGGCGTGCCGGAAGCGCGTTCGCGCGGCTATAATCCGGGCCGCTTCAGCTTTAACGTGCGTGGCGGACGCTGTGAAGCCTGTCAGGGCGATGGCGTGCTGAAAGTCGAAATGCACTTCCTGCCGGACATTTATGTGCCGTGCGATCAGTGCAAAGGCAAACGCTATAACCGTGAAACGCTGGAAGTGAAGTACAAAGGCAAGAGCATTCACGAAGTGCTGGAAATGACCATCGAAGAGGCACGTGAGTTCTTCGATGCGGTGCCGGCGCTGGCGCGTAAGTTGCAGACGCTGATCGATGTGGGCCTCACCTACATCCGCCTCGGTCAGTCCGCGACCACCCTTTCCGGCGGTGAAGCCCAGCGCGTGAAGCTGGCGCGTGAGCTGTCGAAGCGTGGCACGGGTCAGACGCTCTACATTCTGGATGAACCGACCACCGGCCTGCACTTTGCCGATATCCAGCAGTTGCTGGAAGTGCTGCATAAGCTGCGCGATCAGGGCAACACCATCGTGGTGATTGAGCACAACCTCGATGTGGTTAAAACTGCAGACTGGATTGTCGACCTGGGTCCGGAAGGCGGCAGCGGCGGCGGTGAAATCCTGGTGGCTGGTACGCCAGAAACCGTGGCGGAGTGTGAGAAATCACATACCGCGCGCTTCCTGAAGCCACTGTTACAGAAGTAATTCTGTCAGGCCCGCCGCGTGCGGGCCTTTTACTCTCCCCTGTCGATTCAGCCAGAAAATTGCAGAATCAGGCAAGATTCAGACATGTATAGGCATATACGCTTTTCCCCACGCTGACTATCCTTAAGCGGTTCCTCTTTGGCACGCCCCTGGCGTCGCCCTGTTTTCGCAGCACATCAACGCTGCTGCACTTCATCGAATAACACTCACGACACATCGAAACTGGAGACACCATGAATATTACGCATGCGTATGCTGCTCAGGATGCAAAATCCAAACTGGCACCGTTCGATTTTAAGCCGCGTGAGCTGCGCGCCCATGACGTTCAGCTTGAGGTGCTGTTCTGTGGCGTTTGCCACTCAGACCTGCATCAGGCCCGTAATGAGTGGAAAAACACCATTTTTCCCGTGGTTCCGGGCCATGAAATTGTCGGTCGCGTCACGGCCGTTGGCCCGCAGACTCAGAAATACAAAGTCGGCGATCTGGTCGGCGTAGGCTGCATGGTCGATTCGTGCCGCAGCTGTCCGAGCTGTCAGCAGGGTCTGGAGCAGTATTGTGAAAACGGCTTTGTTGGCACCTATAACGGTGAAGATCGTGAAACCGGCGCCATTACCTACGGCGGTTACTCAACGTCGATGGTGGTTGATGAGAGCTTTGTGCTGCGCATTCCCGAGAACCTGGAGCTGGCGGGCGTGGCACCGCTGCTGTGTGCCGGTATCACCACTTACTCGCCGCTGCGCCACTGGAATGTCGGCCCGGGCAAGAAAGTGGGTATCGTAGGCTTAGGCGGCCTGGGCCATATGGGCGTGAAAATTGCCCATGCCATGGGCGCACATGTGGTGCTGTTCACCACCTCGCCTTCCAAAATTGAAGATGGCAAACGTCTGGGTGCCGATGAAGTCGTGATCTCTAAAGATGCGGAGCAGATGGCGCAGCACGCCAACAGCTTCGACTTCATTCTGAATACCGTGGCGGCTCAGCACGATCTCAACCCCTTCATCACCCTGCTGAAGCTGGATGGCAACATGACGCTGGTGGGTGCACCGGAGCACGATCACCCGGCACCGCAGGTATTTAACCTGATCTTCAAGCGTCGCAGCATCGCCGGTTCACTGATTGGCGGCATCGCAGAGACCCAGGAGATGCTCGATTTCTGTGGTGAGCACGGCATTACGTCAGACATTGAACTGATCGCGATGGACCAGATCAATGAAGCCTATGAGCGCATGCTGAAAAGCGATGTGAAATACCGCTTCGTTATCGACATCAATACCCTGCGCGAGCAACCTGCCGCGTAACCCGCTGCCTCTGAAACCCTCTTGCTCAGGTAAGAGGGTTTTTTATTGCCGTTTAGCGGGCCGTTGCAACCTGCTGGAATGAGGCATCGACCAGATAGTAGATCTGCGAATCTTTCAGCGAACCGTCCAGGAACAGCGTGCTCCAGTGTGACTTGTTCAGATGCTCGCTGGGAATAATATCGCTATGCTCTTCGCGCAGTAATTCGGCCAGCGCAGGCGTCGATTTCAGCGAGACCGCTGGCCGCCCTTTCGCCTCATGTACCATCGCAAACAGCACGCCGTTGCTTTTAATCTGCGTGGCTTTCCAGTCACTGTGGACGCTCTGCTCCGCGCCCGGCTTGCTCATGCAATAGGTCAGTAAGTCTGAGTTATTCATTACGATTCCCCTTGTAAAGTGGCGACAATCCGCCTGGCACCGCCCTCAATGCGATGCTCGCCCAGCCAGATACCCTGCCAGGTGCCCAGCACCAGACGTCCCCGCTGAACCGGTAATAACAACGAAACCCCTAAGATCGACGATTTGATGTGCGCCGGCATATCATCACGCCCTTCGTAATCGTGCTGATAAGGCGCATTCTCCGGCACGTGCCGCATGAAATGCTGCTCCATGTCGCTGCGCACCGTCGGGTCGCAATTCTCATTTAAGGTTAACGACGCCGAAGTGTGCTGCAACAGCAGATGCAGCAGACCGGTTTTGATATCACGCAGTCCGGAGAGCGAGTTCACGATCTCATCGGTGACCAGATGAAACCCGCGCGGCTTCGCGCTCAGCGTAATAGTTTGTTGATGCCACATAGCTTATTCCTGAAACGGTTACCCCGTTTAAGTGTGCAGCATGTCGCCGAAAGGTAAACCCTGACCCATAAAAAAACCGCCAGAGAGCACCCTGACGGTTTTTTTTACAGCCTGGCGGCCGTTACATCACGGCGGCAAACGCTTCAGCCACCTGATGCACATTTTTGCTGTTCAGACCGGCCACACACATGCGGCCGCTGCCCACCAGATAGATGCCAAATTCGTTGCGCAGACGATCGACCTGCTGCGCACTCAGGCCGGTGTAGCTGAACATGCCACGCTGCTTCAGCAGGTAGTCGAAGTTTTTACCTGGCAGTGCAGTGCTCAGCACGTCCACCAGCGACTGACGCATGTCCAGAATGCGTAAGCGCATCGCTTCCACTTCAGCCAGCCAGCTGGCTTTCAACTCGTCATCGTTGAGTACGCGCGCGACAACCTGCGCACCGAAATTCGGCGGGCTGGAGTAGTTGCGGCGAACCGTGGCTTTTAACTGGCCCAGCACACGCGCTGACTCTTCGGCGCTGTCACAGACGATAGAGAGACCGCCTACGCGCTCGCCATAGAGCGAGAAAATTTTGGAGAAGGAGTTGCTCACCAGGGCTGGCAGACCCGCCGCCGCGACTGCACGCAACGCATAGGCATCCTGCTGTATGCCAGCACCAAAGCCCTGATAGGCGATATCCAGGAAAGGAATCAGCTGCTGTGCTTTCAGCACCTCAACGGTCTGATCCCACTGCGCATCGGTCAGGTCAGCACCGGTCGGGTTATGACAGCAGGGATGCAGCAGCACGACGCTTTGCGCTGGCAGGGTCTTCAGGGTGCTGATAAAGGCATCAAACCGCACGCCGTGGGTCTCTGCGTCATACCAGGGATAGGTATTTACCTCAAAACCTGCACCATTAAAAATCGCGACGTGGTTTTCCCAGGTCGGATCGCTCACCCAGACCGCAGACTGCGGGAAGTAGCGCTTAAGGAAATCCGCGCCCACTTTCAGCGCGCCAGAACCGCCCAGCGTCTGAATAGAGGCGATACGGCCCGCGTTTAACACCGGATGATCGGCACCAAACAGCAGCGGTGCAATCGCACTACGGTAGCTGTTCAGCCCTTCCATTGGCAGATAGAGCGATGCCTGATGCGGCTCAGCATAGATCTGCTCTTCGGCAGCGGCTACAGCCTTCAGCTGCGGGATGATGCCCTTTTCGTCGTAATAGAGGCCGATACTCAGGTTAACTTTGTGTTCGCGTGGGTCTTGTTTGAAGGCTTCCATCAACGACAGAATCGGATCGCCAGCATAGGCATCAACGTTTTGAAACACGGTGTAGGTCTCCATGATTGGTCCAGAGGGAAGAGGCGGATTAAACCCGATAGCGTCCCGGACGGTGGTTCATTGCAATAATCAGATTCAGGATCACCGCACCCGCAATCGACGCGAGCAGGATGGGGCCGCTCACCACAAACAGTGACGCCAGCACGACGCAGGTATCGACGGCCATTTGCAGTTTCCCCGCGCGGATCCCAAAGCGATCCTGTAGCCACAGCGCCAGAATATTGATGCCGCCCAGGCTCGCCTTATGACGAAATAACACTATAAACCCGATTCCCATGATGACGTTACCGAACAGTGTCGCATAGAAGGGGTTAAGGTCAGAAAAGTGGACGAACAGGGGGTGCAGCTGGGTGAACAGCGACACCAGACCGACGGCGCAGAAGGTTTTCAGCGTAAATTCCCAGCCCATGCGTTTTACCGCCAGCCAGTAAAAAGGGATGTTGATCAGGAAAAACGCGCTGCCGAACGAAAGCGGCGACAGGTAGCTGATCAGAAAGGCGATGCCTGCGGTGCTGCCGGTCAGCGCTCCCGCCTGTTTCAGCATAATGACGCCGAACGAGACCATCAGGGTGCCAAGCACCATCGCCAGCGCATCTTCAATGCGCGAATGCGGGACGCGGGAGGGTTCTGCGATGTTATCCATGGGGTTTTCTCAGTGCAAAGGATGCGGTTTCGATGCAAAAAACGCACCATCGCCACAGCACTGAACTGCTGTAAACCGGGTGCCAGCGATATCCCATTGATATCTAAGGCGCTTTAAAAAAGAACTTTGTGCATAAATGCCGGCTGATACCGTCAACCTATGCGTTAAAGTCCGACTCTATGCGCGCTCTTCGCATTAATTGCCGCAAGTGTGCACCAAAAGCGCACAGCGCGCACCTTTTTAGCGCGTCTTCTGCTCAGGCAGCATCATCAGCCCGTTCTCTTTCATGCGTCCCAGCACTACCGACGTTTTCACATGGGAAACGCTCTGGTGGCCCGCGACTAACTGGCTGATTAACGCACTAAGGGAATTGAGATCGGCCACCGCCACTTTAAGCAGATAGTCCGCATCGCCGGTGGTTTTATAGGCATCCACGATCGCCTGCTCCTGCTCCACCATCCGGTGAAAGCTCTCGACATATTCTGCGGTGTGGTTAATTAAGCGCACCTCAATCAATCCCACCATACCAAGCCCGATGGCATCGGGCGACAGCCGGGCATGATAACCCAGGATCAGATTAGCCTGTTCCAGATTGATACGTCGGCGGGAACATTGTGAGGCAGAAAGGCCGACCAGATCGCTGAGTTCCTGATTGGTCAGACGGCCGTTGGATTGTAATAAAGTCAGGATTTTAAGGTCGTAATCGTCTACGTGAGTCATTCCGTTTCCACAGCGTGATGGGCGTCGCTTTGTTACAGATAACCCGATAACCCGAGAGGTTGTCCAACACTATTTTGTGATGATGGGGGCTGTCATGCACAGATCGTGCATGACAGCACAAACCGGGGATTATTCGTCGTCGTATTGCGGGCCAGCGTAGTTGTCGAAGCGTGACCACTGACCGTTAAAGGTCAGGCGTACTGTACCGATCGGGCCGTTACGCTGTTTACCCAGAATGATCTCCGCGATCCCTTTAAGATCGCTGTTTTCGTGGTAAACCTCATCGCGATAGATAAACATGATCAAGTCGGCATCCTGCTCGATCGAGCCCGATTCACGCAGATCCGAGTTGACCGGACGCTTATCGGCTCGCTGCTCCAGCGAGCGGTTAAGCTGCGACAGCGCCACAACCGGCACGTTCAGCTCTTTGGCCAGCGCTTTCAGCGAGCGGGAGATCTCAGCAATTTCCAGCGTACGGTTGTCCGACAGCGACGGCACGCGCATCAGCTGCAGATAGTCGATCATGATCATGCTTAATCCACCGTTTTCACGATAGATGCGTCGGGCGCGCGAACGCACTTCGGTGGGCGTCAGGCCGGAAGAGTCATCAATGTACATGTTCTTCTTCTCCAGCAGGATGCCCATGGTGCCGGAAATACGCGCCCAGTCCTCATCATCCAGCTGCCCGGTACGGATGCGGGTCTGATCGACGCGGGAGAGTGACGCCAGCATACGCATCATGATCTGCTCGCTGGGCATCTCCAGACTGAAGATCAGCACCGGTTTTTCCTGCAGCATGGCGGCGTTTTCGCACAGGTTCATCGCAAAGGTGGTTTTACCCATCGAAGGACGTGCTGCGACAATAATCAGATCAGAACCCTGCAGGCCCGCGGTCTTTTTATTCAGATCCTGATAGCCGGTATCGACGCCGGTGACGCCATCGTGCGGTGTCTGATAGAGCGATTCGATACGGGAAACGGTCGATTCCAGAATTTGCTCGATGTTTTTCGGGCCAGCATCCTTATCCGCGCGGGCTTCCGCAATTTTAAAGACGTTCGACTCCGCGAAGTCGAGCAGCTCTTCGCTGTTACGCCCCTGCGGATCATAACCGGCATCGGCAATCTGGTTAGCGACGGCGATCATCTCACGCACCACCGCACGTTCGCGCACGATGTCAGCATAGGCGCCGATGTTCGCCGCGCTCGGGGTGTTTTTCGCCAGTTCCGCCAGATAGGCGAAGCCGCCCGCCATCTCCAGCTCGCCACGGGTTTCCAGCGATTCGGAGAGCGTAATCAGGTCAATAGGTTTGCTGTTTTCCAGCAGCCGCTGCATCTCTGAAAAAATCAGCCGATGCGAGCGGTTGAAAAAATCATTCGCGACGACGCGCTCAGAGACATTGTCCCAGCGCTCGTTATCCAGCATTAACCCACCGAGCACCGACTGCTCCGCTTCCAGCGAATGCGGGGGCATTTTCACGCCTGCGAGCTGGCGATCCTGCGTTTCGTTCGATTTGTTGGTGGGTTTATTTCCTGCCATAGTGAATGCATTACCGATCTTCTGTGGGGACGCGCAAGTATACCTTAGTTGGGGTGCGTGCCTCACCCTCATGATGAAACAATCACAGGAGTCAGAATGGCAAAGCGTATTCAGTTCAGCGCACATGGCGGCCCGGACGTTTTAGAGTGGACAGATTTTGAACCTGCTGACCCGGCCGAACATGAAGTGCAGGTAGAACATCGCGCTATCGGGATTAATTACATCGATACCTATGTTCGCAGCGGGCTTTATCCGGTCGCCGCTTTTCCCTCTGGCCTGGGTACAGAAGCCGCAGGCGTGGTGTCGCGGGTTGGACGTGACGTGACATTATTTAAGCCCGGCGATCGCGTGGTCTACTGTCTGGCGTCGATGGGGGCCTATAGCGAAGTGCACAACGTGGCGGAAGATCGCCTGATGCATCTCCCGGAGGCGATCAGCTTTGAGCAGGGCGCAGCCAGCTACCTGAAAGGGCTGACCACACAATATCTGCTGCGCCAGACCTATAAAATCAGCGCCGGTGAGACCTTCCTGTTTCATGCCGCAGCGGGCGGCGTCGGGTTAATTGCCTGTCAGTGGGCAAAAGCGCTGGGTGCCCATTTGATTGGCACAGTCGGGTCAGCAGAAAAGGCAGCGATGGCGAAAAAGGCCGGCGCCTGGGCGACGGTTAACTACCGCGAAGAGAATATTGCGCAACGCGTCAGCGAACTGACCGACGGGAAAAAAGTGGGCGTAGTTTATGACTCAGTGGGCAAAGATACCTGGGAAGCATCGCTGGACTCATTGCGCCGTCATGGGCTGATGGTCAGTTTTGGCAATGCTTCGGGTCCGGTGACCGGGATTGATCTCGGCATTCTGAATAAGAAAGGCTCGCTGTTTGTGACCCGCCCTTCACTGTTTGGCTATATCACCAACCGCCAGGAGCTGGAAACCGCCAGTGCCGAGCTTTTCTCGCTGCTGGCGAGTGGCGCAATTAAAGTTGATGTGCCGGAGCAGCAGAAGTTTGCGCTGAAAGAGGCCAGCAAAGCGCACCAGATGCTGGAGAGCCGCGCCACGCAGGGATCCTGTCTCTTAATTCCATAGTAGTGAGCAACAAAAAGGGCCTCCCGCGGGAAGCCCTTCTCTTTTTTTATTTTTTGTTCGCGCTGGTGTAGGGACAGCGGCGATGAATTCGTGTCGAGTCGATGGCACATCGATTTGACGACAGGCATCCTGCCAGAAAACATAAGTAAAAAATATGTTTAATTGCAGATCAGCCCCGACCAATCTCTCACACTGTGATCTTCACCGCATTTAGCGCCAGCCTTTGCGGTCTAACCTGTTGATCTTACGCCGCAGCTTGCGACGTGCTCGCTCATCGCTGTCGCCAAAAAAGGCACGATGCAGCCAGACCGCAATCACCGCCAGCACCAGCCACGGCAACACTTTAATAACAATTGCAAACAGTCCACCGACAAACATCACGATGGTTGCGACCACCAGTGCCGCCAGCACGCCTAACAGCGAAACGCCGGTCAGCAACAGCATCAGGAAAAACCCTAATACGAATAAAATTTCCACGTCAGCGCTCCTTTTTGATTCCGATTGTTATAGTTATTACAAAAAACGTGCCAACAATTAACTCATTGATTTTCTGCTGATAAGAGATAAACAGAAGTGCGCCACCTGGTCAGGAAAACCATATTTTGGCGTAAAAAAAACCAGCCTTGAGGGCTGGTTTTTCAGGGTTGGACTGCGGATCAGGCTTCCTGGGGGATTTTATCCGCTACCAGCGCCAGCGCCGCCTCCAGCACACGGACATCGGCACCGGGTTTGTGGGCATTTTCACTCAGATGGCGTCGCCACTGGCGGGCGCCCGGGATCCCCTGGAACAGACCCAGCATATGGCGCGTGACATGTCCCAGATACGTCCCCTTTGCCAGTTCCGCTTCAATATAGGGATACATGGCGCGCACCACTTCAACCGGGTTCGCCGCCGGATGCTGACGACCAAACAATGTCTGATCGACCTGCGCCAGAATGCCGGGGTTTTGGTAGGCTTCACGTCCCATCATCACGCCGTCAAGGTGTTGCAGATGGGTCAGTACCTCTTCCAGCGTTTTCACGCCGCCATTGAGGGCAATGGTCAGTTGCGGAAAATCGCGTTTCAGCTGATAGACGCGGGGATAATCCAGCGGTGGAATCTCGCGGTTCTCTTTCGGGCTGAGGCCGGAGAGCCAGGCTTTACGCGCATGAATGATAAATGTCTCACACTCACCGCGTCCCGCCACCGTGCCGATAAAATCGGTCAGGAATTCATAGCTGTCCAGCTCATCGATACCAATGCGGGTTTTCACCGTGACCGGAATTGAAACTACGTCGCGCATCGCTTTAACGGCATCTGCGACCAGATTCGCCTCGGCCATCAGGCAGGCGCCGAAACGGCCATTCTGCACCCGATCAGAGGGACAGCCGACATTAAGATTCACTTCATCGTAACCGCGCTGCTCTGCCAGCTTCGCGCACTGCGCCAGTGCCGCCGGATCGCTACCGCCAAGCTGCAACGCGACCGGATGCTCAGCCTCACTGTAAGCCAGGTAATCCCCTTTGCCATGAATGATTGCGCCCGTGGTCACCATTTCGGTGTAGAGCAGCGTGTCACCGGTCAGCTGGCGATGAAAATAGCGACAGTGACGATCGGTCCAGTCGAGCATAGGGGCGATAGAGAAACGTTGCGAAGAGAAATTAGGCATGAAGCGCAGGCAATCCGGTAATTAAGGGGTGATGGAATTCTGTGCAAGGATAACACAAGGGCGGGCGATAGTGCATCGCCCGCCCCCGAACAGTCTGAATAACGCGCTTAGAAGTTAAAGCCCAGCTGCATCATCGCGCCCCAGGTGTTGTTAGCACCTACAGAGCCCGCCAGATCCAGATGGACGGCTTTGTTAAACGGTGACAGACCAAAACCGGCCGTAGCGACATTTTCGTCGTTAGAACGCATGTCCGCACGATAACCTGCACGCAGCTGCAGCCAGTCAAGTACGCGGTATTCCGCGCCCACTGCCGCATACTGGCTGTTATCCTGAGTTTTGAAGCGTTTGGTTTCAGTCAGATCCACATCGCCCGTCACGGTAAACGGACCTTTATCCCAGGCCAGACCGGTGGTGACCAGCGGGCGGATCTGGTAGGTGTCGCGGAAACCATTGACCTCTTTGGTCTGCAGATCGCGCGAAACCAGGTTCTGTCCGGTTACACCCAGCGTCCAGTTTTCAGCAAAGGTGGTCGCCAGACCGGCATCAACGTTAAAGCCGGTGTCGGTGCTGCGATACTGGCTGTTATTGATGTCACTTTTGTCGTAGTTGTAAATGCTGGCGGTGTAGTTATAGAGCCAGGTTTTCTGCACTTTCGGTGTGACGCCTACCGATACTGGCTGACCAGCGATGGTGAACTCATGCGCCACCGCAACACCATAATCGGTGACCAGCGCCGCTAAGCCATTCGCGCTGGAGCGCAGGTTATTTTGATCGCCAGGACGAGGAAGCACTGTGCCGTTAGCCACACCGCGCAGATAGTCGATATCGCTCTGGACCACATTGGCACGCACGTGTGCTGAGCCATAGGCTTTGGTGATAAAGGCGAAAGGCAGCGTCTCGTCAGGGATAGTGACGGCCAGGGCAACCCCGGCGTTACCGTCCGCTTTGTTGCCGCGTAAATCATTTAGCTGGTTGGCGACATCGCCTGAGGCGGCGCGCACTTCAGGATAGCCACGCAGATAATCAGCGAAGGTTAAATTACTGAGCACGTCGCGGTAGCGATCAACGGTATCGGTGATATCATCCACTTTATCGATCAGCTTATCTTTGTCGGTGACCTGAATACCGGCTGAAGGGAAAATAATGCTGACGCTATCGTCGGGTTTGGCGCGCGTCATTAATGCCGGGTTCGCCAGCACTGCGGAGCCATAAAGAGAAGATGCTACGCCGGTGCCGCCCATGGCGTCATTACGTGCATCATACCAGGTCCCTGCCGCCATGGCGGAAGAAGAAAGGAAAAGCGCGGTCGTTGCAGCTGTGTAGATTAGCGCTGAACGTTGAGCGGATTTTTTCACCATTTGCCTGCCATCACCTGAGAAATTGCCATTGAAACATTCAATGACTGAATAGTTTGTTAGCCCTATTGTGAACCCTGGCTAACGCGTTATTGCTGTGAATTCAAAGGAAACAGTGTCTTAATTCAAAGGATTGGACGTTTTCCAATCAAAAAACCGTTGTAATTGTTCAAACTGCATTGGGATATTTCAAATAATGCCAGACTTTTCTTAAGTCTTTCTGAACATTACTTCTTAACTCAGTGAGATGCAAAGCAAAATGCCAACAAATTCCGCTTCAGGTTGATTCGGAATGGATCTGATTTGTCGTCAGATTTGAGATAGAAGACGGCTTAAATTCTGATTATGCTGCTTTATCAGGCAAATGATGCTGTTTTTTCAGACGAAAACCAACCTCAGCGCCGCGAAACTATGTGTGATAAAATAACATCACTTATCCAGCGGAGAATTTTCATGACAAACATGACGTCGCAGCAAATTTTGATTCAGGCCGAAAAGATGTGCCTGCAGCGCGGTGTGCGTCTGACTTCGCAGCGTGCTGAAGTGTTGCGCCTGATGGCCGAGCAGCCTGGCTCGATCAGCGCCTACGATCTGCTGGATCAACTCCGGGTCAGCGAGCCGCAGGCCAAGCCACCCACGGTTTACCGGGCGCTCGATTTCCTGCTGGAGCAGGGTTTCATTCATCGGGTGGAATCCAACAACAGCTACGTCATGTGTCACCATTTTGAGGCACCAGCACATACATCGGTGATGCTGGTCTGTGACCGCTGTGCCGCCGTTACAGAGAAGCAGGCGCAGGGCGTAGAGAAGATTATTGCTGGTCTGGCAGGTGAAGCGCAGTTTGCATTACGCCATAGCGTGATTGAAGCGCATGGTTTATGTGAAAATTGTGCTGCGGTTGAAGCCTGTACGCACCATGAAAGCTGCGAGCATGACCATCAGGATGAGGGTAAAAAGCGGGGGAAACGCGGGTAATCGGCACATCCTTGTGCGGTTCCGGTGAGGGCCCACCGGAACGCATTCAGCTGATTATCAAGCTATTGTCTGATTACCAGCGGTGATCTTTGTTCTGACCTTCCCAGTCGCTTACTTCGCGCTCGGCTTCATCTTTGGTAGAGCCGTAACGCTCCTGGATTTTGCCGACCAGCTGATCGCGTTTACCTTCGATAACCTGCATATCATCGTCGGTCAGCTTGCCCCATTTCTCTTTCATTTTGCCTTTGAACTGCTTCCAGTTGCCGCTTGCTTCGTCTTTATTCATGGCAGACCTCCAATCCTCGGGTTTTAATGATTATCTTGCTACTTAACAAAATAACGATACAAAGCGCTGGTTAACTGCGCTGCATAGAGTTAATTGTAGTAGCCAATTTATTAACCGTGGAATAATACAGAATAATCCGTATCGGCTTGCGTGCAGCCACGGCTGACTCAGGCATCAAACCAGCTGTTCTGACGCCAGTGCTTACGCCAGATGAGCCACAGCGACAGGCCGCGCAGCGCCAGGAAAACCGTGACTGCCAGCCAAAGACCATGGTTACCCAGCACCGGTACGCTAAGCAGCGTCAGAAAATAGCCGGCTGCGGCTACTACCATGCTGTTACGCATCTCGCGCCCGCGCGTCGCCCCGATGAACATGCCATCCAGCAGATAACACCAGACGCCGATCAGCGGCATTATCATCTGCCAGACCAGATAGCGGTCCGCTGTCTGCTGGAGTGACTGAAGAGAGGTCAGCAGGGTAACGATCTGCGGGCCAAAAATGGCATAGATTAGCGAGAAGAATAGCGCCACCACCACCGCCTGCCGACAGGCAGAGTGCCAGACGAGCAGGAGTTTGCTGCCATCTTTTGCACCATGCGCCTCACCCGCAAAAGCTTCAACCGCATAGGCAAAGCCATCCAGCGCGTAAGCCGTAAAAGTGATGAACATCAGTAATACTGCGTTAACCGCCACCACATCCGGACCCAGCCGGGCACCCAGTACGGTCAGCGAGGCGAAACAGAGCTGCAGCATCAGAGAGCGCAGCATGATGTCCCGGTTCAGTCGCAGCAGCCGGCCGCTGTCACCGCGCCAGCTCTGCTTCAGCAGGCTAAGCGTAATTCCGCGCAGTTTTAACACCCGCCAGACCATGATGCTGCCGACAACCAGCGTAATGTATTCCGCCAGCGCCGTGGCGGTGGCCGCCCCCGCGACACCCCAGTGCAGCCCCATCACCAGCCAGAGATCGAGCACGATGTTAACCAGGTTGCCCACCACCAGCAGGATCACCGGCGCGCGTGCATACTGCACGCCCAGCAGCCAGCCCAGAATGACCAGGTTTGCCAGCGTGGCAGGCGCACTGAGCCAGCGAATCTGAATAAACAGTGCCGCCTGTTCGAGTACATCGGGATTGCCGCCAACCAGATGGGTCGACAGCTGAATAATCGGATAACGCAAAGCGATGAACAGTACGCCCGCCAGCAGCGCAATGATCAGCGGCTGAGTCAGCGCGCGTGCCAGCGCCATTTTATCGCCAGCGCCAAATGCCTGCGCCGTAAGGCCAGTGGTACTCATTCGAAGGAAAAGCAGCAGCATAAAGAGGAAGCTGGTCACTGTAGTCCCGACCGCAACCCCGCCAAGATAGACAGGGCTGTCGAGATGACCAATTACTGCAGTATCGACCACTCCCAGTAAGGGAACGGTGATATTTGAAAGGATCATCGGCAGCGCAAGCCGCCAGAGATTTTTATCGGTTGCCGTAATAAAGCGCATTCGCCGTTCCGTGCTCAGTGTCGCTGCGCAAAAGAGGCAGCGACAAAATTAGGGCAGACAGAATAGCATCAGAGAAGGCGAATGCACGCTGGCAGAAGAATCAGAGCCACTCGCCGTTGCGCACCACGCCAACAGCCAGACCTTCTATGGTCAGTGACTGCGCACGGGTATCGACGACAATCGGGTCAAAATCGCTGTTTTCCGGCAGCAGATGCACGATAGCACCCTGCTTTTTCCAGCGCTTAACGGTGACTTCATCATCAATGCGGGCAACCACAACCTGGCCGTTACGCACATCCTGGGTTTTATGCACCGCGAGCAGGTCGCCATCCATAATCCCGATATCTTTCATCGACATTCCGCTGACGCGCAGCAGGAAGTCAGCAGACGGCTTAAACAGGCCCGGATCGACCTTGTAGTGGGTTTCGATATGTTCCTGCGCCATGATCGGCTCACCGGCAGCAACCCGGCCAATCAGCGGTAGCCCTTCTGAGGCTTCTTCTTCCATTAACAGTCGAATGCCGCGCGATGCACCGGAAACGATCTCGATGACGCCTTTGCGCGCCAGCGCTTTCAGATGCTCTTCTGCCGCGTTCGGCGAACGGAAGCCCAGCTGCGCGGCGATTTCGGCACGCGTAGGCGGCATGCCCGTTGAAGAAATATGGTCGCGAATCAGGTCATAGACCTGCTGCTGCCTGCTGGTTAATGCTTTCATCCCGCCCCCTGGTTGTTTATACAGTCGCTGTGAGTATATACAGGTATTGGTGAAATGGAAACCGATTGTCAGGGAAAACGCGCCCTCAGACGCGTTATGGAAGGCTTATCGCAAATGTGTCCAGAGCAGCGCGATCCAGACGAAGAGTGCCAGTAAGATGCTGATCAGCACTGCCGCCGAGCCCATGTCTTTTGCCCGGCCCGCCAGCGGATGATGCTCCTGACCGATGCGGTCGACCACCGCTTCAATGGCGCTATTGAGGATTTCAACAATGACCACCAGCACCACCGCACCAATCATGAGGATGCGGGAGACCACATCGACATCCAGCCAGCACGCGATAACAATAGCGGCCAGCGCAGCCAGCGCTTCCTGCCGAAACGCCGCTTCATGTTGCCAGGCGGCACGCAGTCCCTGCCATGAGTAACCTGCAGCTTTTACTATTCTGATAAGTCCGGTGGCATTATTTGCCATGATGTGGGAACCCTTTCATCGGATTGACGTCAATGTCTGGGCTGCGTGCAATTGGCACCACCACAGATCTTCGCTGCGCTTTCTGGTATGCTTGCGGCGCTTTGCTAACAAGAGGCTTCATGTTGTCTATGTCAGGTTGGCGTAAACTCTATTACAAACTGCTTAATTTACCACTGTCGTTTTTGGTAAAAAGTAAGGCCATTCCGGCCGATCCCGTGTCTGAACATGGTCTGGATCCGACCCGACCTATTATGTATGTTTTGCCTTACGATTCGAAGGCCGACTTACTGACTTTACGCGCACAGTGTCTGCGGCATCATCTGCCCGACCCGCTCACTCCGCTGGAGATTGATGGTTCTCTGCTGCCGCGCCACGTCTTTATCCACAATGGCCCTCGCGTCTTCCCCTATTTTGTGCCCAGCGTTGAATCCGTGAAAATTTTTCACGATTACCTGGACCTGCATCGCAATAACCCTAAGCTGGATATTCAGATGCTGCCGGTCACGGTGATGTTTGGCCGCGCACCAGGACGTGAAGTCCAGGGCGAAGCAACGCCACACCTGCGGGTGCTGAACGGGGTGCAGAAGTTCTTTGCGGTGATCTGGCACGGGCGCGACAGTTTTGTCCGCTTCTCGCCGACTGTGTCGCTGCGCCGCATGGCAACTGAACACGGTACGGATCAGTCGATCGCCCAGAAGCTGGCTCGCGTGGCGCGCATTCATTTTGCCCGCCAGCGGCTGGCGGCGATTGGCCCGCGCTTGCCGGCGCGTCAGGATCTGTTTAATCGTCTGCTGCAATCCAAAGCGATTGAAAAAGCAGTAGAAGATGAAGCTCGCAGCAAAAAAATCTCCCATGAGAAAGCGCAGCAGAACGCCGTCGAAATGATGGAGGAGATTGCGGCAAACTTCTCCTATGAAGCCATCCGCGTAACTGACCGCGTGATGGGCTGGCTCTGGAGTCGGCTCTATCAGGGCATCAACGTCAATGGCGGCGAAAAAGTCCGCCAGCTGGCGCAGGATGGCCACGAGATTGTCTATGTGCCGTGCCATCGCAGCCACATGGATTATCTGCTGCTCTCCTATGTGCTCTATCATCAGGGTCTGGTGCCGCCGCACATCGCAGCCGGTATCAATCTCAACTTCTGGCCAGCCGGCCCGATTTTCCGTCGTCTGGGCGCTTTCTTTATTCGTCGTACCTTTAAAGGCAATAAGCTCTACGCCACGGTATTCCGCGAATATCTCGGCGAGCTGTTCACCCGCGGCTATTCGGTTGAGTACTTTGTCGAAGGAGGCCGTTCACGAACCGGTCGCCTGCTGGACCCTAAAACCGGCACCTTAGCCATGACGCTGCAGGCGATGCTGCGCGGCGGAAATCGCCCCATCACGCTGGTGCCGATTTACATCGGCTATGAGCACGTGATGGAAGTGGGCACTTACGCTAAAGAACTGCGCGGCGCGGCGAAAGAGAAAGAGGGCTTCATGCAGATGGTGCGCGGCTTACGCAAGCTGCGCAATCTCGGTCAGGGTTACGTGAACTTTGGCGAACCCCTGCCGCTGGTCAACTATCTCAATAAGCGGGTGCCGGAATGGCGCGATGCCATCGATCCGATTGAGCCGCAGCGTCCCAGCTGGTTAACCCCAACCGTCAACGATATTGCTGCCAGCCTGATGGTGCGTATCAATGAAGCGGGCGCGGCTAACGCCATGAACCTCTGTGTCACCGCCCTGCTGGCGTCACGTCAGCGCTCACTAACCCGTGAACAGCTGATTGAACAACTGGAGTGCTACACCCAGTTGCTGCGCAACGTACCTTACTCGCCAAATGCGACCGTACCCGATCTTTCAGCGGAAGCGCTGCTGGATCACGCCATGGGTATGAATAAGTTTGAGAGTGAAAAGGACAGCATTGGCGACATCATCATTCTGCCGCGTGAGCAGGCGGTGCTGATGACCTACTATCGCAACAATATTCATCATATGCTGGTGATGCCGTCGCTGATTGCCGCCATTGTTCAGCAGCATCAGACGCTGAGCGAAGCAGAACTGCTGCGTCAGGTGAGTCTGATCTACCCGATGCTGAAGAGTGAGCTGTTCCTGCGCTGGCAGACCGATGAGCTGCCGCAACTGCTGACCGAACTGAGTCAGGAGCTGGCGCGTCAGGGCCTGATTACGCTCGAAGCTGGCGAATTGCGCTTTTCCTCAGCGCGCTATCGCACGCTGCAACTGCTGGCCGCCGGTGTGCGGGAAACACTGCAGCGCTATGCTATTACGTTCTCCATTCTCAGCGCCAAGCCGACGATTAACCGCGGCACGCTGGAGAAAGAGAGCCGGACGCTGGCACAGCGTCTGTCGGTGCTGCACGGTATCAATGCCCCGGAATTCTTCGACAAAGCGGTCTTTACCTCACTGGTCCTGACCCTGCGCGATGAAGGGTATATCAGCGACAGCGGTGATGCCGATGTTGCGCAGACCCTGGCGACCTGGCATATGCTGGCAGACCTGGTCACCAGCGATGTCCGTATGACGATTGAAACCGCTGTGGCGCACGACTGATCGCAGCGCGCATAGTAAAAAGGCGACCTCATGAGGTCGCCTTTTTTGTGCCTGAATCCCCTGTCAGAACAGCTGGCTGAACGGCGGGGTATTCATCAGTACACCGAGGAACAGCACCATCCCAACATAGTTATTATTGAGAAAAGCCTGGAAACAGGGTTGCCGCTCGCGTCCGGCGATCAGCTTCTGTTGATAAACAAACAGCGCGGCGGCCAGTAATAGCGTCCAGTAGAAGGCGCTGTTCAGATGCAGCATGAGGCCAACCAGCGCCATCAGCAGCAGCGTCGCCAGTTGCAGCAGACCAATGATTAGCTTGTCGAAACGGCCAAAGAGAATCGCGGTCGACTTCACGCCAATTTTCAGGTCATCATCCCGATCCACCATCGCATACTGAGTGTCATAGGCGACCGTCCAGCAGATGTTGGCGATGAATACCAGCCAGCAGACCAGAGGTAAGGACTCACTAACTGCGGACCATGCCATGGGAATGGCCCAGCCAAAGGCGGCACCCAGCACTACCTGCGGCAGGTGGGTATAACGCTTCATAAAGGGATAGACCCAGGCCAGCGCCAGCCCCACCACGGAGAGCATAATCGTCATCATGTTCATGGTCAGCACCAGCGCAAAAGCCGCCAGAGCCAGTATCACGAACAGCAGCTTAGCCTCTTTTGCACTCACCGCGCCGCTGGCCAGTGGCCGATGCTTCGTACGTTCGACATGACCGTCTACTTTGCGATCGGCGTAGTCATTGATCACACAACCGGCTGCACGCATCACGATGACCCCGGCAACAAACACCGCCAGCACCGGCAGCGGCGGAATCGCCATGTCAGCCAGCCATAATGCCCAGAGCGTTGGCCACATCAGCAGCAGCGTACCGATCGGCTTATCGATACGCATCAGGCGCGTGTAGGCCCGCCATTTATTTATACTTAAGCTATTTTGCACCACAGGATCCTCAGACCAGATCGCGATAGAGCGGCGATGCCGGTAAAAATAGTTCAGTCAGCAGCAGCGGTTTGCCGGAGAGACGCAGGCGTGAACGTCGTCCCCACAATCCCTCCACCTGCCCCGGCTCAATAAAATCGCGGGTCAGCGTTGAAGAGGAGAAGAGATAGCGACCCAGCGGCCGGGTGCCCAGCTGCTGCAGCATCGCTTCTGGCCCGTTAAGGGTGCTTTCCGGCACCAGCGTACGGCCAGCCAGCCAGGGCTGATCGTCGCCGAACAGCAACACTTCACGCAGCCAGAAGCGTTGATCGTCTGGCAACAAGCCCTTTTCATCACCCAACTCGCTGGCGTCGATAAAGCCTTCACGCAGCGGCTGAACCGTGACCCGCTGACAATGTTGTTCAAAACGGCGCGTCATTGAATCCTCCTCCATCAGCCAGTCGAGCAATGGCGGCGCAAGGGTTGCCTGCGACGGAGAAAGCCAGTTGAGCGCACGTAATAAGCTGAGCGCGTCTTGCGACATAGCACCACTCCCAATAATTTTCAGGACGCTAGTTTAGCGCAGAGACGCGATGCGAACACCTGCCGTCATGACAGACGGCAGGGAGATTACTCGCGTTTCAGGCGGTTGCTGTTTGCCAGCCACAGAGTGATTACCAGAATCAGAATCGCCGCAGAGTAACAGAGCGTATCGAAGGGATTTTTATGGTCGACGATAATCAGGCGGATAATTGCCGTGATACCGATATAGACAAAATAGCGCAGCGGAAAGTGATATCCCGACTGAAAGTACTTAACAATCAACGCAATAAATTCGAAGTAGAGGAAATAAATGACAATCCCCTCAATCAACAGATAGGAGGATGACTGCTCGCTGGTGTTAAACAGCACGTTTGCCAGATGGATAGTTTCTTTGCCTAAAAAGACGATCAGGATGATCGCCAGACTCAGCAGACCCAGATTCAGCACCCATTGCAGTACCGTTGCAAGGTGGCGGGCCAAAGGATTTTTGTCACTCATGTTGCGCCTTAAAAAAGGAGTTGTTAGCGCGCGGTATCATGCGCGAGTGTGACGCAAATCACAATAACTCCTCAGGCCTCCACATCAACACAGAGCGCATCGTAACGCCAGTATTCACAGTCGCAATCAATCACCTCTTTTTGCTGGTTGCGATTGATGCGGGTGATCAACAAACCGGGGCTGCCCGGTGCCACATTCAGCATGGGTGCGGCGACCTCCGGCAGCGGGCCGGGCAGGATGGTGAAGCGCGCGCCGCCGTAACGAATGCCGTAGCGCTGGTCATAGAGATCGGTCAGTGAGCGGGTCAAATCTTCATCAAGCAGACCAGGGAAAAAACGCGGATTGAGGTAGTGTTCAACATAGAGCACCGCACGCCCGTCGATGCGCCGCAAACGGCGGATGCAGTACACCGCCGAACCGGATGCCAGCCGCAGCGCCGTCGCCACGCTTTCGTGCGCCGCGACCTGTTCGGCGGCGATGACCTCGGTGGCCGCCTGCCGTCCCTGCTCCATTGCCATGGCATGAAAGTGGCTGTGATGCAGCGGGTTATAGATCAGCCGCGGCGGTGCGATAAACCAGCCGCGACGCAGTTCCCGGTAGATCATTCCCTGGGCTTCCAGCTTGCCCAGTGCTTCCCGCAGGGTAATCCGGGTCGTGCTGAACGCTTCGCTTAAGGCACGCTCCGCCGGCAGTCGCCCGGCGCTGAACTCTCCGGCCTGAATACGCGTCAGCAGGACGCTGGCGATCGCATCCGCCGTTTTGAGTGCTATCGACTCCACAACAGTAGCCTCATTTTGGTGCGACTCCGCACTCTTACTGTTCAGGTAAACGCGCCTGTGACAGGCGAACGGGTCACATCTTTCATCGCCCATCCCCCGCACAGCGCCGCCCTGTCATAAATCGTTCATATACAGGGGCTACATTGGCTCGGTTCTTGCTGGACTAGACCAGCCAGGCCCATCAACTTACACCCGGAGCAACTGAGATGAAAGCGTTTATCGCCTCTGTAGTAGCCAGTGCTGTAGTGCTCACCCTGCCCGTTGCGCAGGCCGCCGAAAACGACCTTGCCGCACTGGAAAAAGCGGCACGCAGTGAAGGCCAGGTCAACAGCGTCGGGATGCCGGATAGCTGGGCTAACTGGAAAGATACCTGGAACGACATCAGCAGCAAATATGGCCTTAAGCACAGCGATACCGATATGTCATCGGCGCAGGAGCTGGCGAAATTCGATGCAGAAAAAGAGAACGCCAGCGCTGACATCGGTGACGTGGGTGCCGCCTTTGGCCCGATCGCTGTCGCTAAAGGTGTGACCCAGCCCTATAAACCCACTCACTGGGATCAGATTCCGGCCTGGGCTAAAGATAAAGATGGCCACTGGGCGCTGGCCTATACCGGCACCATCGCCTTTCTGATCGACAAGCAGCAGGTTAAAGATATCCCCCATAGCTGGGCCGATCTGAAAAAAGGTAAGTATGTGGTTACTATCGGTGACGTCGGCGTGGCAGCTCAGGCGGCTAACGGCGTACTGGCGGCAAACTACGCCTTAGGTGGCGATGAGAAGAACCTGAAACCGGCGCTGGCTTTCTTTGCCGATCTGGCTAAACAGGGTCGTCTTGGCGTTACCGATCCGGTGATTGCCAATATCGAAAAAGGCGAAGTGCAGATGGCGGTGGTGTGGGACTTTAACGCCCTTAACTACCGGGACCAGATCGACAAAAACCGCTACGAAGTGGTTATCCCGTCTGATGGCTCCGTGACCTCCGGCTACACCACCGTCATCAACAAATATGCGAAACACCCTAACGCCGCAAAACTGACGCGCGAATATATCTTCTCAGACCAGGGACAGATCAATCTGGCGAAAGGCTATGCCCGTCCTATCCGTGCTGAACATCTGACGCTGCCAGCGGACGTTCAGGCTCGCCTGCTGCCGCAATCTGAATATAAAAATGCCCGTCCGGTGAAGGATCAGGCTGCCTGGGATAAATCGTCGAAAATGCTGCCGCGCCTGTGGCAGGAAAACGTCATCATCAACATGCAGCAGTAATTCGCGGCAGGGAGAACGGAATGAAGACCATCCTGGTAGTGCTGGACGGCCTGAGCAATCAGGTCGCACAACATGCAATGGGTTACCTGCATGCCGAATGTTCGCAGGGCAACGGGTTTTATTACCGTATGACCTGTGAATTACCCTCGCTGTCACGCCCGCTTTATGAGTGCATTCTGACCGGTGTTCCGCCGGTCAGAAGCGGCATTATTCATAATGGCGTCAGTCGGTTAAGCCGCGAGCGTAGCATCTTTCACTTTGCGCGATCGGCGGGACTGACGACTGCGGCGGCGGCCTACCACTGGGTGAGTGAGCTTTATAACCGAACGCCGTTCGTTCCGGCGCGCGATCGTCACACTGACGCGCCGGACCTGCCCATTCAGTATGGCCATTTTTATTCTGATGATAGCTATCCCGACTCGCATCTGTTTGAAGATGCAGAGAGCCTGCGGCTGCGTCACGATCCCGATTTTCTGCTAATCCACCCGATGAATATCGACGATGCCGGTCATAAATCGGGCCTCTCCTCGCCACAGTACCGCAACCGGGCACGCATCGCCGACGGCCTGCTGTCGCAGTGGATGCCCTTGTGGCTGGCTGAGGGCTATCAGGTGATGGTGACCGCCGATCACGGCATGAATGACGATCGCTCCCACGGCGGCATTCTGCCGGAAGAGACCACGGTGCCGCTGTTTGTCTTTGGCCGGGCTTTCTCGCTGCAGCCTGACCTGGCACCGCAGCAGACCGATCTGTGCGGCACGCTGTGTGAACTGCTTGAGGTGGCGCATGACAAGCCGGTCTGTCGCGGCCTGCTGGCGGAGTCGAAGAGATGAGAGGAAAAGGAGTCGCGCTGCTGCTGCTGTTACCGTTCACCCTGTTCTGGGTCGCCTTTCAGCTGGCACCGCTGTTGTGGATCGCCATTAACAGCTTCTGGAGTGAGATGAACAGCCAGTGGGGCTGGGATAACTATCAGGACATTCTCACCTCGCCCTTCTACCAGCAGGCGTTTCGTTTTTCGCTGGATATCTCACTCTGGTCAAGCGTCTACGGCTTACTGATTGCACTGGTCACCGGCTATTCACTGCATCAGCTCGGCGGCGGGCGACTGCAGCGCTTTCTCATCGCTTTTACCAATATGACCAGCAACTTTGCCGGTGTCCCGCTGGCGTTTGCCTTTGTGATTCTGCTGGGGCTGAACGGCTGCCTGACATTGCTGTTGCGCCATTATGGTCTGGTTGAAAGCTTCAGACTCTTCTCGCGCAACGGCATGGTGCTGGTCTACACCTGGTTCCAGATCCCGCTGGGCGTGCTGCTGCTCTACCCGGCGTTCGACGGGCTGAAAAAAGAGTGGCAGGAGTCCGCTGCGCTGCTGGGTGCCAGCCGCTGGCACTACTGGTGGCATATCGGCCTGCCGATTCTGTTTCCGGCGCTGCTCGGGACCTTTGTGATCCTGCTGGCAAATGCGCTGGGCGCTTACGCCACGATTTATGCCCTGACCACGGGTAATTTCAACGTGGTGCCGGTGCGCATTGCCGCGCTGGTCTCCGGCGATATCTCGCTGGATCCCAACACCGGTAGTGCGCTGGCGATGCTGCTGGTGGCGATTATGGCGCTGATCACCCTGGTGCAGCAGTATCTGGTGCGCCGTAGCTATCTCAATGCGAAACAGCCATGAAAGGAGCCGCCATGTCACGTGCTGAGCACCTCTATCACCGGATAATGGTCGGGTTACTCTTTACCCTGCTGGCACTGCCTTTACTGGCCACACTGCTTTATGCACTGTCGTCCGACTGGAGTAACACCATTCTGCCACAGGGCTATAGCCTGAAGTGGTTCATCCAGCTCTGGAGCGACCCGCGATTTCTGACGGCGCTGGGCCATTCGCTGCTGATTTGCCTGGGTGCGCTGCTGTTCTCGCTGTTGCTGGTGCTGCCTGCCATGTTTGTAATCGCTTACTATTTTCCTCGACTGGATGCGGTGATGAACGTCCTGATCCTGATGCCTTTCGCCGTGCCGCCGGTGGTGTCGTCAGTGGGATTACTGCAACTCTACTCTTCGTCACCGCTGATGCTGACCGGCACGCCGTGGATCTTAATCGGCTGTTATTTCACTATCGCGTTACCCTTTATCTACCGGGCGCTGGCGAACAATATGCAGGCGATCAACCTCAAAGAGCTGATTGATGCCGCGCAGTTGCTGGGTGCCAGTACCTGGCAGGCGGCGCTGTGGGTCGTGCTGCCCAACCTGCGCAAAGGGATGCTGATTGCCGTGCTGCTCTCTTTCTCCTTCCTGATTGGCGAATTTGTCTTCGCTAACCTGCTGGTCGGCAACCGCTATGAAACCCTGCAGGTTTACCTCTTCAACATGCGTAACGGCAGCGGTCACTTCACCAGCGCGCTGGTGATCTCCTACTTCTTAGTGGTGCTGCTGGTTACCTGGCTGGCCAACGCCCTGAATCCCGAACGAGGCTGAATATGAGTTACCTTGAGGTCAGAGAGCTGAACAAGTCCTATGGACCCACGCCCATTTTTGAGCAGATCGATTTCAGCGCCGCTGAAGGGGAATTTGTCACCCTGCTCGGCCCCAGCGGCTGCGGTAAATCGACGTTGCTGCGTTGTCTGGCGGGATTAACCGGCGTCGACAGCGGTGAAATCAGGCTGGAGGGCAAAGATATCGTGCCGCTGGCCCCGCAGAAGCGCGCCATCGGTATGGTGTTCCAGAGCTATGCGCTGTTTCCCAACATGACGGTAGAGAAGAACGTCGCATTTGGCCTGAAGATGCAGAAACTGCCCGAAGCGCAGATTCGCCAGCGGGTGCTGGAGGTGCTGGAGCTGGTTGAACTCAATGATTATGCGCGCCGTTATCCGCACCAGTTGTCAGGCGGGCAGTGTCAGCGCGTGGCACTGGCTCGTTCGCTGGTGACGCGTCCGCGTCTGCTGCTGCTGGATGAACCGCTGTCGGCGCTGGATGCGCGTATTCGCCGCCATCTGCGCGATCAAATCCGGCGCATCCAGCGCGAGCTGAATCTCACCACCCTGTTCGTCACCCACGATCAGGAGGAGGCGCTGACGCTATCCGATCGTATCGTGCTGATGAACCGGGGCAAAATCGTGCAGAATGGCGATGCCGAAGCGCTCTATACCCAACCGGTCGATCTCTTCGCCGCCGGATTTATTGGCAACTACAACCTGCTGAGCGCTGAGCAGGCGACGCGACTGACCGGTCAGCCTTTCCACAGCCAGGTGGCCATTCGCCCGGAATCAATGCTGTTCACCGCGCCGGGCCAGGGCATTCCTGCGGAAATCCTCAGCCACAGCCTGCTGGGCAACGTGATCCGCTATCGTATCCGGGCGCATGATGTGGAACTTTCGGTTGATGTGCTTAACCGATCGGCGGCGGATTTGCATCCCGCTGGCAGGAAGATTGGTCTACAATTGGAGATGTCGACTTTGCGCCAGGTGGCTTAAAACACAGGAAAAAATCACGCATAGCACGGCAATCCCCTTCACAGATTGCTCTCTTCCGTCAGGCTGGCAGTCTGTGTTTTGAGCCTGACATTCGAGGAGCGACACCACGTGTTAACCCTGCTTAATTTACTCTCTGCGGTGGCCCTGCTGGTCTGGGGCACGCATATCGTACGAACCGGCATCATGCGGGTCTACGGTGCCGATCTGCGCCGCGTCCTGAGTCGCAGCATAGAAAAAAAACCGATGGCGTTTCTGGCGGGCATTGGCGTGACCACGCTGGTGCAGAGCAGCAACGCCACCACGCTGCTGGTGACCTCTTTTGTGGCGCAGAATCTGGTCAGCCTGACGCCCGCGCTGGTGGTGATTCTTGGCGCGGATGTCGGCACCGCGATTATGGCGCGTATCCTGACGTTTGATCTCTCCTGGCTCTCACCGCTGTTTATCTTCTTTGGCGTGGTGTTCTTCCTCAGCCGCAAGCAGACCCGTGCGGGTCAGTTAGGCCGGGCCAGTATCGGCCTGGGCCTGATATTGCTGGCGCTGCAGCTGATTGTCGAAGCGGCTCGCCCGATTACCCAGGCCGCCGGTGTCCAGGTGCTTTTCTCCAGCCTGACCGGCGACGTGATGCTCGATGCGCTGCTGGGTGCGGTGTTCGCCATCATCAGTTACTCCAGCCTGGCCGCGGTGCTGATCACCGCGACGCTCACCGCCACCGGCGTGATTTCGTTCAAGGTGGCGCTCTGTCTGGTGATTGGTGCCAATCTCGGTAGCGGCCTGCTGGCGATGATCAACGCCAGCGGCTCGAATGCCGCGGGCAAGCGCGTGGCGCTCGGCAGCCTGCTGTTCAAGCTGATCGGCTGCGTGTTCATCCTGCCGTTTGTCGATATTGTGGCGGAGTGGCTGGATAAGCTGCCGGTCAACGATGAAGAGTTAGTGATTTTCTTCCATGTGTTTTACAACCTGATCCGCTGCGTGGCGATGGTGCCGTTTGCTGACCTGATGGCGCGCCTCTGTCGCCGTATGATTGCCGACGACGTGGATAACGCGCTGCACCTCAAGCCGAAGCACCTCGATCGCAGCGCGCTGGATACGCCGGCGCTGGCGCTGGTGAATGCCGCCCGCGAAGCGTTGCGCATGGGTGACGTGCTGGAGCAGATGCTGGAGGCGTTTAATAAAGTGGTGCATGGCGAATCCCGCGAGGAACGCACGGTGCGCAGACTGGATGATGATGTCGATGTGCTCTATACCGCCATCAAACTCTATCTGGCGCGGATGCCAAAAGAGGACCTCCCCGAAGAGGACTCGCGTCGCTGGGGCGAAATCATTGAAATGTCACTAAATCTGGAGCAGGCCGGGGACATCATTGAGCGGATGAGCGGCGATGTCGCTGACAAGTCGCTGGCAGCGGGCCGCGCGTTCTCTGCCGAGGGATTAAAAGAGCTGCAGGAGCTGCATGAGCTGCTGATCGCTAACCTCAGAATGAGTCTGTCGGTGTTTCTGTCACACGATATCACCAGTGCTAAACGTCTGCGCCGCGCTAAACATCGCTTCCGTCTGATGATCCGCCGCTACTCTCATGCGCATGTTGACCGCCTGCACCAGAAGAACGTGCAGAGTATTGAGACCAGTTCGCTGCATCTCGGTTTACTGGGCGACATGAAGCGCCTGAATTCACTGTTTTGTAGTGTGGCCTACACGGTGCTGGAACAGCCCGACGATGAACGTGACTATGAATAAAACTGAGTGGAGTGAATAACCTGCCGCGCCGGAGCGGCGATCGTCCGGCGCGGCAGCAGTGAGATGCGGCGCAGTGTAATAATGCGCCGCCACTGTTACTTCTTCTTAATCGGCTTTCCTGACCAGTAACCCGCCAGCAGTGAACCTGACAGGTTGTGCCACACCGAGAACAGCGCGCCTGGCAATGCCGCCAGTGGTGAGAAGTAGAGTTTGCCCAGCGTCGCCGCCAGACCGGAGTTTTGCATGCCGACCTCCAGCGCCAGGGTACGGCAGGTTGACTCATCGAAGCCAAACAGCTTGCCGCCCCAGTAGCCGCCAAGCAGGCCAATCGCGTTATGCAGGATCACCGCCGCGATCACCATCAGACCCACCGATCCAATAAAGGCCTGACTGCCCGCCACCACCGCACTGATGATCAGCAGAATACAGACCATCGAAAACGCAGGCAGCCAGGGTTCCACCCGGCGAACCACGCTGTTCATGCTGTGATGAATGATCAGTCCCAGGGAGATTGGGATCACGACGATCTTCACGATGCTCAGCAGCATGCCAGCCACATCAACCTGAATGTGGGTATCAACATAAAAGCGGGTTAATAGCGGCGTGGCGAACACCCCCACCAGCGCAGAGACTGACGAGATCGTCACCGACAGCGCCACATCCCCCTTCGCCAGATAGATCATGACGTTGCTGGCGGTGCCGCTGGCAACTGAGCCGACCAGAATCATACCGGCAGCCAGATCGGGCGGCATATGAAACAGTTTTGCCAGTCCCCAGGCGGCTAACGGCATCACCAGATAGTGCAGAAAGGTTCCGGCAATCACCGGCGCAGGTCGGGTCAGGACCCGTTTAAAATCGTCGATATTCAGGGTCACACCCATGCCGAACATAATCAGCATCAGCAGATAAGTGACCCAGGGTCCGATGCCGAGAAACGTACCTGGAGAGTAATAAGCGGCGACAGACAACAGCACGGCCCAGAGCGGGAACAGGCGGGTTAACGTGGCGAGCATAGCCAGACTTCCTTATAAGAATGTTATGTTTTATGCAGATTTGCCATAGAGAGTCATCATGCAGGAACGACTGCCGTGACGAAGGCCGGATCATAACATTTCATTATCATGGCGTAAGGCGAAGATGGGTCGAGGCGGGAAAATGCGGATCGACTGCTGCCGATCCGCTGATTATTGACGAAATTACGCTGCTTTTTCCTCTAAACCGCGGTAGATCAAACCACCAATCACGGCACCGATAATCGGCATTAACCAGAACATCCACAGCTGAGAGATCGCCCACTCCCCCTGGAACAGGGCTGCCGCGGTACTGCGTGCCGGGTTAACTGAGGTATTCGTCACCGGAATGCTGATCAGGTGAATCAGGGTTAACGCCAGGCCAATCGCAATAGGTGCAAAGCCTTTCGGCGCACGTTCGCTGGTGGCACCCATGATCACAATCAGGAAGATAGCGGTCATCACTCCTTCGGCGATCATACCTGACTGCAGGCTGAAGCCGCCCGGCGAGTGTTCGCCGTAGCCATTTGCCGCAAAGCCGCTGGCCGCTGCACTGAAGTCGCCTTTACCGCTGGCGATCAGATAGAGCACCGCGCCAGCGGCAATGCCGCCTGCCAGTTGCGCGATGATGTAAGGAATGGCCTGAGACGCGGGAAAACGTCCGCCTGCCACTAATCCCAGGGTCACCGCCGGGTTAAAGTGCCCGCCTGAGATGTGACCGACCGCATACGCCATGACCAGCACGCTCAGCCCGAAAGCCAGCGCCACGCCCATGAAGCCAATGCCCAGCTCCGGGAACGCAGCTGACAGCACGGCACTACCACAACCGCCGGCCACCAGTACGAAGGTACCCAGCGCCTCTGCGACTAACCTTTTCATGATATTTCCTAAATTTGGGTGAATTGATTCAGCGGCGGGATTATAAATCTGCGGAAAGGGAGCGCAATGCAGGTGCACGAAATGCGCAGAGAAAGGGATTGCCATTTGGCAATAACAGGCTGTAACTTTCTGTATTAATGGGATTTATCGGAAGTCGCGTGCCGGGGAGTAATGAGGGAGATATGAACCTTTTTTGCCGCTTTTCAGGCCGCGCTGACGCGGCCTGAATGCCACAGAAGCCTACTCGAACAGATTGCGATGCAGCGTACGTACCACGCTTTCCGCATCGTTGCCCGGCACCAGGAAGCAGAGATTGTAGCTGCTGGCACCGTAGCAAATCATCCGCAGGTTGAACGGGTCGAGCACACCAAACACCTCTTTGCCGACGCCGCACGCTTTTGACAGCTGGTTACCGATAATCGCCACCAGCGCCAGATCTTCTTCCACTTCAACCCGGCACAGCGACGAGAGTTCAGTCAGTAAAGCCTGGGTCAGCAGGCTGGCACTGGTTGAGGTCGATCCGGTGGTGTCGAGCGTCAGTGCCACGCTCACTTCGGAGGTGGTGATCAGGTCAACCGAGACGTTATGACGCGCCAGAATATTGAAGAGTTCGGCAAGGAAACCAAACGTATGCAGCATGTTAAGGCTGTGCAGCGTTAACAGCGTCTGCTTACGGCGTAGCGCCAGCGCCCGAAACAGCGGCGGGTTGCGGGTTTCATTGCAGACGCGGGTCCCACCGGCTGCCGGATCCTTACTGGAACCGACGAATACCGGAATACCCCGGCGTACAGCGGGAAGCAGCGTCGCCGGGTGCAGCACTTTCGCGCCGAACGTCGCCATTTCAGCGGCTTCTTCAAAAGTAATTTCATCAATACGCTTCGCCGTCGGCACCACGCGCGGATCGGTGGTGTAGATGCCCGGCACATCCGTCCAGATATCCACACGCGCCGCATTCAGCGCTTCGCCCAGCAGCGCGGCGGTGTAATCACTGCCGCCGCGACCCAGGGTGGTGGTGCGCCCTTCGCTTTCACTGCCGATGAACCCCTGAGTAATGACCAATGCCTGCTCAATGCGCGGCTGTAACTGCGCCGTCGCCTGCTCCGCCAGCACCTGTACATCCGGTACTGCCCGGCCAAAATGATCGTCGGTACGCATTACCTTGCGGACATCGAACCACTCCGCATTAACCTGGCGTTCACGCAGAATTTCCACAAACAGCAGTGATGACATCAGCTCACCGTGGCTGACCAGTTCATCGGTCAGGGCATTCGAGGTGGCCAGTGAGGCGGCTTCGGAAAGCATGCTGATATTGTCGATCATCCGATCGATTTCATCGCGGATCACTTCCGGACGCTGCAGGCGATCAACAATGGCGTACTGGATACGGCGGATATCATCAAGCAGCACAGCGCGCTGGGGAGCCTGCTGGCCTTCAGCCAGCGCAACCAGCAGATTAGTAATGCCCGCCGAAGCAGAGAGCACCACCAGACGCGTGCTGGCGTCCTGCAACACCACATCGGCGCTGCGGTTCATCGCTTCAAAATCGGCTACGCTGGTGCCGCCGAATTTTGCCACTATCAGTGTTTGAGACATGTAGGACCTCGTGTCAGGTTATCTTGTTCTCGCCGATGAAAGGGTCGAGAAACATTCTTTCAGCCAGGCACAAGGAAAGAGCAGAAACGGGCGGACAAGATCGGATAGACGAGTCACCCAGAAGCGCCCCACCTTGCGAAACGTCGACTGCAGACGTTTCTGGTGACAACCCAGAGGATTCAGCCCCTGTAGCCGACAGGCAGCACACCGCGTGCTGACCCACCTCGGCGTCGCTCCCCATCATGTGTTTTCACCGGATACGGTTCCTCCAACACACTGCCTGGGCGACGCGCCTCTTCTGGCTTGCGCACAGGTGCGCAAGTAGGCGCATAGATCTAGCCTTTTCTGGACCTGCTGTCAATGTCAGCGATGCCCGGAGCGCCGCATCAGAAAACAAATGACTCTGCGTCGCAGCGGCTACAGTGCTTAATGGGTTCAGCCCATGCAGCAATCCCTGATACGGCACAACGTTTTGCGCAGACTTTCGCGTCACACTTTACCGCGCGTTGCCTCTGCGGTCCGCTGGCTGTTCGCGCCAGTGAATGCTGGCGATAAACAGCGGCGTTCAGATCGCCTGTCCGGCGCGCGCTGACAAAATTTTTCCTTTCAGTTACAACTGTGGTCATACTGAAACGCTAAACGGGCATGATGTGCCTCCGATGGAATGACGGTTCTTAATATCAACAAGAGTGTTGCCATGAAAAATATCAATCCGACACAAACCGCAGCCTGGAAAGCGCTGCAACAGCATTTTGAGCAGATGAAGTCGGTAGAAATTGCCGATCTGTTCGCCCAGGATGCCGATCGTTTTGCCAAATTCTCTGCCACCTTTGATGATCAGATGCTGGTGGATTTCTCTAAAAACCGCATCACCCAGGAAACCCTCGATAAGTTACAGGCGCTGGCCAAAGAGACCGACCTGAGCGGTGCTATTAAGTCTATGTTCTCGGGTGAGAAGATTAACCGCACCGAAGATCGTGCGGTGCTGCACGTCGCGCTGCGTAACCGGAGTAACACGCCGATTCTGGTGGATGGCAAAGATGTGATGCCAGAGGTCAACGCGGTGCTGGATAAGATGAAAGGCTTCTCTGAGCGCATCATCAGCGGCGAATGGAAAGGCTATACCGGTAAAGCGATCACCGACGTGGTGAATATCGGTATCGGCGGCTCTGACCTCGGCCCGTTTATGGTGACTGAGGCGCTGCGCCCGTACAAAAACCATCTGAACATGCATTTTGTCTCTAACGTTGACGGCACCCACATCGCCGAAACGCTGAAAGACCTCAGCCCGGAAACCACCCTGTTCCTGGTGGCATCGAAAACCTTCACCACCCAGGAAACCATGACCAACGCCCACAGCGCGCGCGACTGGTTCCTGAAAACGGCAGGCGACCAGCAGCACGTAGCGAAACACTTTGCTGCGCTGTCGACCAACGCCAAAGCGGTGGGCGAATTTGGTATCGACACTAACAACATGTTTGAATTCTGGGACTGGGTTGGCGGCCGTTATTCTCTGTGGTCAGCGATCGGCCTGTCGATCATTCTCTCGATTGGTTTCGATAACTTCGAGCAGCTGCTGAGCGGCGCACATGCCATGGACCAGCACTTCGCCTCTGCGCCGGCTGAGCAGAACCTGCCGGTACTGCTGGCGCTGATTGGCATCTGGTACAACAATTTCTTTGGTGCTGAAACCGAAGCGATTCTGCCTTACGACCAGTACATGCACCGCTTCGCCGCCTATTTCCAGCAGGGCAATATGGAGTCAAACGGCAAGTATGTGGATCGTGACGGTCATCCGGTGGACTACCAGACTGGCCCAATCATCTGGGGCGAACCTGGCACCAACGGTCAGCACGCGTTTTATCAGTTGATCCACCAGGGTACCAAGCTGGTTCCGTGCGACTTTATTGCGCCGGCCATTACCCATAATGCGCTCGCGGATCACCATCCGAAGCTGCTCTCTAACTTCTTTGCCCAGACTGAAGCGCTGGCGTTTGGTAAGTCACGGGACGTCGTAGAGAAAGAGTTTACCGATGCCGGTAAATCTGCAGAGTCTGTGGCCCATATCGTGCCGTTCAAGGTGTTTGAAGGTAACCGCCCGACTAACTCCATTCTGCTGCGTGAGATTACCCCTTACAGCCTGGGCGCACTGATTGCCCTGTATGAGCACAAAATCTTCACTCAGGGTGCCATCCTGAATATCTTCACTTTCGATCAGTGGGGTGTGGAATTAGGTAAGCAGCTGGCGAACCGTATTCTGCCGGAACTGGAAAATGAGGACGAAGTTACCACTCACGACAGCTCCACTAATGCCTTAATTAACCGCTATAAATCCTGGCGTTAATCGGCGTTAATTTCATCGGGCGGCCACTTTGCCGCCCTTTTTTTGACTGTTTTTACATCTGAATGGGCTGTTTATATCGTTGGAGAGCATGGGTTGTCAGGGAAAAGTCTTAAAATAACCTAAGATAATTCTGAACATCGATGCGCTGAACGGGCCAGCATAAAGTATAAAATGGTCCTGAAATCGGGTAATCTCTATTGTTAGCTATTGATTCATAATCATATTCAGTTTCAGCAATCCTGAGTAAATTCTGATTATTCTTATTCCGTACCAGATATTAATAAAAAAGAACATTACGCTTTGCAATTGATTCGCCAGCAGCGAAATATCTGGCATCAGCCCGAAATATTCCGATATAAAAAGTAGTTATCCCCAATCCAGCTAATTAAATCACGCGCCCACCCCGCTATTCACCCTGGTTTTTCCGGTGCTGAACTCTGGTATTTTGTTGCCCTATACTGAACGCGCCCGCAATGGGACTGTCTGTCGATTTTGCCGCAGTCTGACTGCGTTGCAACCTCAGCGGACAGAGATCCTTCATTCACTCAATGCAGGAAACGCTGTTATGAAAAAAACTATGGTTGCCGGTGCAGCCTTGATCTTCGTTGCCGTCTCTTCCAGCGCATTTGCTGCGCCGGAAGAAGCTGGTACCGCAGCTGGCGCGCAGGCGGGAGCAATCTCTGCTGGCACGTCGACCGCTGTGGGTATCGGTGCACTTGGCGCGCTGGTCGGGCTCGGCATTGCCGCTTCTGGCGGTGGTGACGGTGCAAATACCGGTACAACAACCACGACCACGACGAGCACCACTCGTTGATGGATGCCCGACCCCCGTCTGATTGCTGATCTGCAGCAAACGGGCAGAGGCTGAACCACTGACTTCGGTGAGTGAGGACGCTGAGCCACGTAACCTGTATTTCTGCAGCCGGAACGGGACGGGCAGAGCACCTTTAAACATAACCACACGCCTGTGTGGTTATTTTTTACTTTGGCATGACTTATCAGGGACACACAGTGCGCCAACTTCCTCTGCTGCTCGCTTGCCTGCTGCTGCAGGCCTGTACACAAACGCAAAAAGGTCTTGAACAGACTCTGCTGCTTGCGGTTAACGGTCCGGACGACGTGACCGTTACCGATCAACAGGTCAACAATCTTCCCTATGCCAGTCTCTATGCTCGCCTGAATGAAGGTCCGCGCATTTTTGTAGTGCTCGGCTACAACGAGAAAGGTCAGCAGAAATGGGTGACACAGGATCAGGCGATGCTGGTGACACAGCATGGCCGCCTGGTTAAAACCCTGGGCTTGCCGGATAACCTGCTGAGCGTCAGCAATCTGCAACAGGATCCGCTCGCTGACAGCCTGCATATCAGCAACGGTGCAGGCTGGACCCGCATCGTGCAGTGGACCGAACAGGGCAAGGTTCGCGGCGCGACTGTGCGTTCAACCTTCCAGCGCGGCACCGACGAAGTCCTGACCGTGGCGGGCAACCGCATTCCGTGCCGCGTCTGGCATGAGCAGGTGAGCATCGACAGCAGTAACCGCGAGTGGGAAAACACCTTCTGGATCGATAACAGCAGCGGCGATGTGGTGCAGGCCCATCAGATGCTGGCGGCAGACGCCTCCCCTGTAGATATCACTATTCTGAAGCCGGCGAAATCATGAAAAAAATCACTTTTTTGCTGGCCGGGCTGAGCCTGTTCAGCGCCGCAGAAGCGCAGGCAACTGCGCAGGTTATCGTTCATGCACCGCACAACGGCGGTCAGGCTGAGCTGAGCCAGGTCGCGGATCTCTCCCAGCTGGTGACTCTGCCTCCACTGCAGGTCAACACTGACTGGCGTGCGACCTTTATTGCCGAGCGCGGCGCCAGCGCAGTGGCACAGCAGCACTATCAACAGACGCTGGGCGCGTTACGTGCCTGGCGTGCCGACAGCAGCGGCGATCGGGCGGCGGCCATTGATGAAGTGATCCGCCAGCTGAGCGCCATCAAAGTGGCAGGTCGCCAGTTCACGTCGCTCGACCCGGACTGGATCCGTCTGCATCCGGCTGACAACCGTCGGCTGGAAGGCAGCTATGACCTCTATCTGCAGGCCCCCTCAGATTCTGTACTGCTGCTCGGCGCGCTGAGCGGCGCAGGCAAAGTGAGCTGGCAGCCGGGTAAATCAGTACGCGACTATCTGGATGGTCATGACGCACTCTCCGGGGCAGAACGCAATTTTGTCACCGTGATTGCACCTTCAGGCGCCACACAGCAGGTGCCGGTTGCCTACTGGAATCATCGCCACGCGGAAGTGGAGCCAGGCAGCATTATCTGGCTCGGCTTTTCGTCATGGAGCCTGCCAGGCAGCTATGAAGACCTTAATGAACGCATCCTTTCCGTACTGACTCACCGGATACCAGACTGATGAAAAAACGTTATCTCTTCAGCCTGTTGGCTGTTTCCGTGGCGGCAGCCTGTCAGGCGCAGGCTGACACCTGGCCCGAGCCGGTGGGCCCTTCACAATCCGATTTCGGCGGCGTGGGTCTGATGCAGGTGCCGACGGCGCGCATGGCCAAAGAGGGCGAGTTCAGCCTCAACGCGCGCGACAACGATCAGTACCGATACTACTCCGCGTCACTGCAGCTCTTTCCCTGGCTGGAGACCACTGTGCGGTATACCGACGTGCGCACCCGTCAGTACAGTGCGGTCTCAGAATTCAGCGGCACGCAGAGCTATAAAGATAAAGCCTTCGACCTGAAACTCCGTCTGTGGCAGGAGGGCTTCTGGCTGCCGGAAGTGGCGGTGGGAACCCGCGATCTGGGCGGTACCGGTCTGTTCGACAGCGAATACCTGGTGGCGACCAAAGCATGGGGACCGTTCGACTTTACCCTGGGGCTTGGCTGGGGCTATCTCGGCAATAGCGGCACCGTGAAGAACCCCTTCTGCTCATACAGCGACAGCTATTGCCAGCGTCCGCAGGTGGGCGAAGCGGGTTCAATCAACGGCTCGCAGATGTTCCACGGTCCGACGGCGCTGTTTGGCGGCGTGGAGTATCAGACGCTCTGGCAGCCGCTGCGCCTTAAAATGGAGTATGAGGGCAACGACTACCAGAATGACTTTGCTGGCCGCCTTGAGCAGCGCAGCAAGCTCAACGTCGGCGCGATTTATCGCGTAACCGACTGGGCTGACATCAACGCCAGCTACGAACGCGGTAACACCTTTATGTTTGGTGTCACCATTCGCACCAACTTCAACGATCTGCGTCAGGCGCACATCGACAGCGAGAAGCCTTCCTACAATCCGCAGCCGCAACCTAAGTTGCTGGAGCCGACGGTGGTGGGCACTCAGCTGACCGATCTGAAATACAATGCCGGTCTTGATGGTCCGCGTATTCAGACTCAGGGTCACACGATCTATGTGTCAGGCGAGCAGACGAAGTATCGCGATACCCGTGAAGGGGTGGATCGTGCGAACCGCATCATCATGAACCACCTGCCTGACGGCATCGACACCATCAATGTCACCGAGTCGCGCTTTAACATGCCACAGGTGACGACTGAGACGCAGGTCGCCAGCCTGCGTAACAATCTGGAAGGCTATCCGCTGGGCCATGAGCAGCCACTGCAACAGACCCGCAAAGAACCGGTCGATCCGGGTACCACTGAGCAGGGGATGTTTATCCGTCAGGATCGCCTGAACTACAGTCTGTCGCCGGTGCTGAATCAGTCGGTGGGCGGCCCGGAAAGCTTCTATATGTATCAGGTCGGCGTGATGGCCAGCGCTGATTACTGGCTGACGGATCACCTGCTGGTGGGCGGTAGTCTGTTTGGTAACCTCGCCAACAACTACGACAAGTTCAACTACAACGGCGCACCGGCGGACTCTTCACTGCCGCGCGTGCGTACCCATATCCGCGACTACGTTGAGAACAACGTCTACGTCAACGATCTGCAGGCGAACTATATGGGCCACCTCGGTAACGGCTTCTATGGTCAGGTTTACGGCGGATACCTGGAGACGATGTATGGCGGCGTGGGCGGCGAGCTGCTCTATCGTCCGGTCGATGCGAACTGGGCGGTGGGCGTCGATGCCAACTATGTCCGTCAGCGTGACTGGGACAACATGATGCAGTTCAATCGCTATAAAGCCTCAACCGGCAACCTGACGGGTTACTGGCGTCCATGGTTCATGCAGGATGTATTGGTGAAAACCAGCGTCGGTCAGTATCTGGCGAAAGATAAAGGCGTGACGGTCGATGTGTCGAAGCGCTTCGACAGCGGCGTGATGGTGGGTGTCTATGCCACCAAAACCAACGTCTCGTCTGAAGAGTATGGCGAAGGCGACTTCACCAAAGGCTTCTATATCTCCATCCCAATGGATCTGTTCACTGTGACGCCAACACGCGGTCGCGCGCAGGTGAACTGGGTGCCGCTGACGCGTGATGGCGGTCAGATGCTGGGTCGCAAGTACCAGCTGTATGATCTGACGTCCGATCGCGACGCGCGCTTTAACTAAGCAGATGGCGGCCTCAGGGCCGTTTCATGCGGTTAACAGAAAGCAGGCTCAGGGAGCATACACCTGAAACAAAGCATAGCAATGAGATCACGCCAGCTCAGGGAACCCGGTCAGATCGGAAAGGCGCTAATGCCATCCCTGGCCGCTCGGCCCGCGCCGTCCCTGCCGCGGGACGCTTTCCTCCTCTGACCGGGTTCCCTGCGCGTTGAGTTTCTTCATTGCTGCCAGATTTAACCGGAGCTGGATTTGTCAGCAGTCTGAAGCGGCCCTCAGGCCGCTTTTTTATTTAGTCCGCGTCGTAGCCGAGATTCGGCGCCAGCCAGCGCTCCACTTCCATGACCGACATCCCTTTGCGTGCCGCATAATCTTCCACCTGGTCACGCTGGATCTGCGCCACGGCGAAATAGCGGCTGTCAGGATGACTGAAGTACCAGCCAGAGACTGACGCGCCCGGCCACATGGCAAAGGATTCGGTGAGCTTCATGCCGGTCTGTTCTTCCACCGCCAGCAGACGCCAGATGGCAGCTTTCTCAGTGTGCTCCGGGCAGGCCGGATAGCCTGGCGCCGGACGTATCCCCTGATAATTTTCCCGAATCAGCTCTTCATTGCTGAGATTTTCGTTAGGCGCGAAGCCCCAGATCACCTTACGTACCCGCTCGTGCAGGTATTCGGCAAAGGCTTCCGCCAGACGGTCAGCCAGCGCTTTCACCATGATCTTGTTGTAGTCGTCATGCTGACGATCGTACGCCTCCGCCAGCGCATCCTCTTCCAGCCCGCCGGTCACCGCAAAGGCCCCGAGATAATCCGCTTTGCCGCTCGATTTCGGGGCCACAAAATCCGCCAGACAGTAGTTGGCGAAGTCGGTTTTTTCGGTCTGCTGGCGTAAGTGATGACTCACACACAAAATCTCATCACGCCGCTCATCACTGTAGAGATGAATATCATCGCCGACACGGTTAGCCGGAAAAATACCGACCACGCCACGTGGCTTCAGCAGCGACTGCTGGCTTAATCTGTCGAGCATCGCATTGGCATCGGCAAACAGACGCTGCGCCTCTTCACCCACCACCTCATCCTCCATGATGCGGGGATATTTGCCCGCCAGCGACCAGGTCATAAAGAACGGCGTCCAGTCGATGTAGTTGCGCAGCGTTTCAATGCTGGCCTCCACCTGACTGACCCCGGGACGATGCGGCACGGGTGGCGTGTAACTCTCCCAATCAATTGAGGTGGCGTTATCGCGCGCCGCCTGCAGCGAGACCGGCGGTGTGCGCGGCTTTTTGCGTGCATGCTGAATGCGCACGGTCTCGTACTCTTTGCGGGTTCGGGCGACGAAATCCTCTTTTAACGTGGCGGAAAGCAGCGACGACACCACGCCAACGGTGCGTGAGGCGTTCTGCACGTAGACCGTCGGGCCACTGTAATGCTGCTCAATTTTGACAGCGGTATGCGCCTTCGAGGTGGTCGCGCCGCCAATCAGCAGTGGTAAGGTAAAGCCCTGACGCTCCATCTCTTTCGCCATGTTGACCATCTCATCCAGCGACGGCGTAATCAGGCCTGATAAGCCGATGATGTCCGCATTCACTTCGCGCGCCGTTTTGAGAATTTTTTCGCCCGGCACCATCACGCCAAGGTCAATGATTTCGTAGTTATTACACTGCAGCACCACGCCGACAATATTTTTCCCGATGTCGTGCACGTCGCCTTTGACCGTGGCCAGCACGATTTTACCGTTGCTGCGCCCCGCCTCTTTGCTGGCTTCGATAAAGGGTTCCAGATACGCCACCGCCTGCTTCATCACGCGCGCCGATTTCACCACCTGCGGCAGGAACATTTTGCCCTCACCGAACAGGTCACCGACGACGTTCATGCCGGACATCAGCGGGCCTTCAATCACCTCTATCGGACGTGGCACCTGCTGGCGCGCCTCTTCGGTATCCTGCTCGATAAACTCGGTGATCCCCTTGACCAGCGAATACTCCAGCCGTTTCACCACGTCCCAGCTGCGCCATTCCGCGAGCTGTTTTTCCTGCGAGCCATCGCTTTTGCCGCCACGGTATTTCTCCGCCAGCGCCAGCAGCCGCTCGGTGCCATCATCCCGCCGGTTAAGAATCACATCCTCTACCGCCTCGCGCAGTTCTGCCGGCAAATCATCATAAATCGCCAGCTGGCCTGCGTTGACGATGCCCATATCCATGCCTTTCCGGATGGCGTAATAGAGAAAGACGGCATGTATCGCTTCACGCACCGGATCGTTGCCACGGAATGAAAACGATACGTTGGAGACGCCGCCGGAGATCATCGCATGGGGCAGCTCGCGCTTGATATCTTCGCAGGCACCAATGAAATCCATGGCGTAGTTGTTGTGTTCGTCGATGCCGGTGGCGACCGCAAAGATGTTGGGGTCGAAGATAATATCTTCCGGCGGGAAGCCGACCTGTTCGGTGAGGATCCGGTAAGCACGGCGGCAGATCTCAATTTTTCGGGCGCGGGTATCCGCCTGACCGACTTCGTCAAACGCCATGACCACCATCGCCGCGCCGTAACGCCGGACCTGACGCGCATGATGAATAAAGGCCGCTTCACCCTCTTTCATCGAAATTGAGTTCACGATCCCTTTGCCCTGAATGCACTGCAACCCTTTCTCAATCACCTCCCATTTTGAGGAGTCGATCATGATCGGCACGCGGGCGATATCCGGTTCGCCAGCAATCAGATTCAGAAAGCGTACCATCGCCGCCTCGGCGTCGAGCATGCCTTCATCCATGTTGATGTCGATGATCTGCGCGCCGCTCTGCACCTGCTGCAGCGCCACTTCCAGCGCTTCGTTATACTTCTCTTCTTTGATCAGCCGTTTAAATTTTGCTGAGCCGGTGACGTTGGTGCGCTCACCGACGTTAACAAACAGTGACTCTGCGGTGATGTTAAGCGGCTCCAGACCGGAGAGACGACAGGCCACCGGGATCGTCGGCAACTGACGCGGTGCGACGCCTTCAACCGCCGCCACCATGGCAGCGATATGTTGCGGTGTGGTGCCACAGCAGCCGCCGATAATGTTCAGGAATCCGGCGGTGGCCCATTCACCAATCTGCTGCGCCATCAGTTCCGCATCCAGATCGTATTCGCCAAAGGCATTGGGCAGACCGGCGTTGGGATGGGCGGTCACGTAGCCTTCAGCGATGCGCGACAGTTCCGCCACATACTGACGAAGCTCGTCGGGTCCCAGCGCGCAGTTCAGGCCAAAAGAGAGCGGTTCGGCGTGACGCAGCGAGTTGTAAAAAGCTTCGGTGGTCTGGCCGGAGAGCGTTCGGCCGGAGGCGTCGGTGATAGTGCCGGAGATCATCAGCGGCAGCGCCACGCCCAGCGCTTCCATCTCGGTCTGCACCGCATAGACGGCTGCTTTGGCATTCAGCGTATCGAACACCGTTTCAATCATGATGATGTCGGACCCGCCCTCCACCAGCGCACGGGTCGATTCGCGGTACGCCTCCACCAGCTGATTAAAAGTGACGTTACGGTAGGCAGGATCGTTGACGTCGGGTGAGATCGAGCAGGTGCGGTTGGTTGGGCCGAGCACACCCGCGACATAACGCGGACGATCCGGCGTTTTCGCCGTCCACGCATCGGCGCAGGCTCGCGCCAGGCGGGCCGCTTCAAAATTGATCTCCGCCGATAAACGTTCCATCTGGTAGTCCGCCATCGCAATCGACGTGGCGTTAAAGGTGTTGGTTTCGAGGATATCCGCACCCGCCGCCAGATAGGCGTCGTGGATCTCGCGGATCACCGCCGGTTTACTCAGCACCAGCAGATCGTTATTGCCTTTGAGATCGCAAGGCCAGTCAGCAAAACGGCTGCCGCGATAATCCTCTTCTTCCAGCTTATAGCTCTGGATCATGGTGCCCATCCCCCCATCCAGCACCATAATGCGTTGTGCGAGCTGCTGTTTTAACGCGTCGATTTTATTGCTCACTGTTGCCCCATTCACGTCAGTCTGCTGGCGGAAAAGCCCGTTTTTCATTCTGGCACAAGCTGGTCAGGCGACAAAGTAACCTCGACTGAGAGATTTTCAGGTCACGGCTGTACAGGTCTGACCAGAAAACCAGCGTTTGCAATGCGCGTGATTAAAACGAAAATGATTTCCACAATGTAAAAGGAGAACAATGATGGCAACCCCGGTTCCTGTTAAGCGCGGCAAGAAACCCCGTGGCACCCCTGTCGCCGCACCCGCGGGCGGTCAGGTGCAATCGCTGACCCGCGGCCTGACGCTGCTGGAGCTGATTGCTGACTCACATGGCAGCGTAGCGCTGACCGAGCTGGCGCAGCAGGCGGGTTTGCCTAACTCCACCACGCATCGCCTGCTCAGCACCATGCAGCAGCAGGGTTTTGTCCGGCAGGTGGGCGATCTCGGGCTGTGGACGATCGGCGCACACGCCTTCGTGGTCGGCAGCAGTTTCCTGCAGAGCCGTAACCTGCTGGCGCTGGTACACCCGGTGCTGCGTAGCCTGATGGAGCAGTCCGGTGAAACGGTGAATCTGGCGGTGCTGGATCTCAGCGATCACCAGGCGGTGATCATTGATCAGGTACAGTGTACCCAGCTGATGCGAATGTCCGCGCCGATTGGCGGCAAGCTGCCGATGCATGCGTCTGGCGCAGGCAAAGCGTTTCTGGCCCATCTGGGCGATGAGCAGGTCACCGCCCTGCTGCATCAGAAAGGATTGCATTACTACACGCCGAAAACCCTGATGTCGCCGCAGAGTCTGAAAGAGAATCTGGCGCTGGTGCGCAAAGCGGGCTTCTCATTTGATGATGAAGAACATGCGCTTGGACTGCGTTGTGTCGCCGCGCCAATCTATGACGAACATGGCGAGGCGTTTGCCGCGCTCTCCATCTCCGGCCCCATCGCCCGCATGACTGACGATCGGATTACTGAATTAGGTGCACTGGTCATCCGCGAAGCGCGCCAGGTTACGCTGGCGTACAGCGGTCGTTAACTTTATCTGCGCCGTAGCAGACGCTGAAACGCTGCGTCTGCCGCCAGGCGATCACCTCTTCCACATGACCCTGGGCGATGCGCTGCTGCTGCGCGCGCCACCAGCGGGCGTCGAATATCTCCGGATGCAGTTGCAACAGCAATGCGCCGGTAGCGGCTTCACTGCATAACGCATAGCGAAAGGTTTCCGGGAAGACATCGTCCGGCCCGACGCTGTACCAGGGCTCGGCGCTGAGTTCATCCTCCTCATAGCGCGCCGCGGGCACATCCCGGAAGTGCAGCTCCTGCATCGGGCGAATCTCATCGTAATCGTAAAAAATCACCCGGCCATGGCGCGTGATGCCGAAGTTTTTAAACAGCATGTCTCCGGGAAAGATATTGGCCGCCGCCAGCTGTCGGATGGCATTGCCATACTCTTCAATCGCGTGACGTCGCTCTGCGGCATTCGCCTGGGCCAGGTAGAGATTAAGCGGCTGCATACGGCGCTCCAGCCACAGGTGACGAATAATCAGGCGATCGCCTTCGATATGCAGCTTCTCCGCCACGCAGGCGTGGAGCTCTGCCAGCAGCGCCGGTGAGATGCGCGAAAGCGGCAGCGCAAACTGCTCGAACTCCTGCGTATCCGCCATACGACCCACGCGATCGTGCTCTTTGACCTGCTGATAACAGGCGCGGACCTGTGCTTCCGTCACCTCTTTTTGCGGCGCGAAGCGATCCCTGATGACCTTGAACACCCAGTCAAAGCCCGGCAGCGTGAAGACCAGCATCACCATGCCGCGCACGCCGGGTGCGATCTCAAAGGCCGTCTCATTTTCTGCCAGCGCCTGAAGATATTCGCGATAGCTCTCGGTTTTACCGTGCTTCTGGCAGCCAATCGCCATATAGCGCTCCGCCAGGGTTTTGCCAGGCAGAATCGGTTGCAGCCAGGCGACCAGCGCCGCAGGCACCGGCGCATAAACCATGAAATAGGCGCGGGCAAAACCAAAGACAATGCTGGCGTCATTCACATCGGTCAGACAGGTGTCGATCCACAGTTCGCCCGTTTCACTGCGCTGGATCGGCAGCAGACAGGGCAAGATGCCCTCCGGCAGATGCAGGCGCGCCACCAGCCAGGCAGTTTTGTTACGATAGAAGAGTTCACTGTTAACCTCGAGCCAGCCCTGGTTCAGCCGGGGAAAATGCGACTGCAGGTGGCGGACAATCCAGCCGACGTCGCGAGCGCGCTGCTGCCACGGCAACGTCAGCGGTAAATCGCTCAACACCTGATCCACCAGTGCCAGCCAGCCCCGCTCCGGCTGATAACGGCGCGATAACGGGCGCAAAGGTGTGACCGGCGCTGTCAGGGATTGAGAGCTGAAGATAAACAGCCGGTCCGGCTGCAGATCGGCATGTCCATGTAACCGGCAGTAGACAGAATTAAAGAAGCTTTCGGCAATTTCATGCCGTGGATAGCCGGGCAGCAGGCTTTGATAGTGGTCCTTAACCCGCAGCCAGAACATCTCATCCCAGCTGGCCGCACCGTTCAGCACCCGCAGTTGATCGGCAACCAGGCTGACGTGATGGTCATAGAGATGAATACGGGCCTTCATGGCATGCTGCACCGCCTGCCATTCCGCCTGCTCAAACCGCTGCTGCGCGCCAGCAGTGATGTCGAGAAAGCGACCATACTGTGCATCAAAACCCTGCAGGATAGTGTGGGCGATCAATGATTCGCGTGGCGGCATAATCAGCTCCGGTAAACGCCCGCCCGCGGTTTGCGGACGGGGAATCAGTCAGAGGAAAAGGGTCAGAACTGATGCTCTTCGGTCGAACCGGTGAGCGCGGTGACCGAGGACTTACCGCCCTGAATGATATTGGTTACCTGATCAAAATAGCCGGTGCCCACCTCCTGCTGATGCGATGAGAAGCTGTAACCGCGATCGCGGGCAGCGAACTCAGGTTGCTGAACCTTTTCAACATAGTGACGCATCCCTTCGCCCTGGGCGTAGGCGTGGGCCAGATCGAACATGTTGAACCACATGCTGTGGATGCCCGCCAGCGTGATGAACTGGAAGCGATAGCCCATGTCGCTGAGCGCCTGCTGAAACTTCGCGATGGTGCGATCGTCGAGGTTCTTCTTCCAGTTGAACGACGGTGAACAGTTGTAGGCCAGCAGCTTGCCGGGGAAACGCGCATGAATGGCGTCGGCAAAGCGCTGCGCCATCGCCAGATCCGGCGTTGAGGTTTCACACCACAGGATGTCAGCATAAGGTGCATAGGCCAGCCCGCGACTGATCGCCTGTTCAATGCCGGCGTGGGTGCGGAAGAAGCCTTCTGCCGTCCGGTCGCCCTGGATAAAGGGACGATCGTATTCATCGCAGTCTGAGGTAATCAGATCGGCGGCGTCGGCATCAGTTCGTGCCAGCAGCACGGTTGGCACGCCCATCACATCGGCAGCCAGTCGTGCCGCCACCAGTTTCTGAATGGCTTCCTGAGTCGGTACCAGAACTTTGCCGCCCATATGACCGCATTTTTTTACCGCCGCCAGCTGATCTTCGAAGTGGACCGCCGCCGCGCCCGCCTGAATCATCGCCTTCATCAGCTCATACGCATTCAGCACACCGCCAAAACCGGCTTCAGCATCGGCCACAATTGGCAGGAAGAAATCGGTGTGCCGGCTGTCCCCCGCTTCAATGCCGCTGGACCACTGAATCTGATCGGCGCGCTGAAAGGTCTGATTAATGCGCATCACCACTTCCGGCACCGAGTTCACCGGGTAGAGCGACTGATCGGGATACATCTGGCCCGCCACGTTGGCATCCGCCGCTACCTGCCAGCCAGAAAGGTAGATCGCTTCGATGCCCGCTTTGGCCTGCTGCAGTGCCTGCCCGCCGCTCAGCGCACCCAGGCTATTGATATACCCTTTCTTCGCCTCGCCATTCAGCAACGCCCATAATTTTTCCGCACCGCGCTCTGCCAGTGTACAGGCGGGCAAGACCGAGCCGCGCAGATTGACGACCTCTGCTGCGCTGTAAGGGCGGGTAATGCCCTGCCAGCGTGCGGTCTGCCAGAGTTGTTCCAGTTGATCGATCTGTTGAGTACGTGTCATGGCAATAGCTCCTCTGTTCAGGGGATCAGGCGATAGCCTGGCAGGGTAAGAAAGGAAACCAGCTCGCGCTCGGTGGTGATCTGAGCCATCAACTGCGCCGCGTCGTCATAGCGACCGGCGCTGAAGTGGGCTTCGCCCAGCGCGTTTTGCAGCAGATGCAGCTCTTCGTTAAGCCAGCGCAGAAACAGTTCAGCTGTGACCTGCTGGCCGTTGTTCAGCATTTGCTGATGATGAATCCATTGCCAGATTGAGGTGCGTGCGATCTCAGCGGTGGCGGCATCCTCCATCAGTCCGTCAATCGGGACACAGCCGTTACCGCTGATCCACGCTTCCAGATATTGCAGCGCAACACGGATGTTGGCGCGCATACCGGCTTCGGTGCGCTCACCCTGACAGGGCGCCAGCAGCTGCTCCGCAGTGATCGGCGCATCCTCTTCCCGCATGACCTGCAGCTGGTTTGGCCGGTCGCCCAGCGCAGCGTTGAAGACCGCCATCGCGGTATCTGCCAGACCAGGATGAGCAATCCAGGTGCCGTCATGCCCGTTACCTGCCTCCCGCTGCTTATCTTCCGTCACGCGCTGCAGTACCCAGGCATTGCGCGTGGGATCTTTAGCGGGGATCAGCGCTGACATCCCGCCCATCGCAAAAGCACCCCGCCGATGACAGGTTTTAATCAGCAGTCGCGAATAAGCGTCCAGGAACGGCTGAGACATGGTGACGGACTGGCGATCCGGCAGCACGCGATCCGCATGCTGTTTAAGGGTTTTGATATAGCTGAAGATGTAATCCCAGCGGCCACAGTTGAGGCCAACAATGTGATCGCGCAGATTCCACAGGATCTCATCCATCTGAAACACGGCGGGTAAGGTTTCGATCAGGACAGTGGCTTTGATCGTGCCACGCGGCAGATCGAACTGATCCTCGCTGAAACTGAAGATCTCACGCCACCAGGCGATCTCCTGCCAGCTCTCGGTTTTCGGCAGATAGAAATAAGGCCCGCTGCCTTTGGCCAGTAACGGCCGGACGTTGTGGAAGAAATAGAGCGCGAAATCAAACAGCCCGCCCGGAATTGCCTTCCCCTGCCAGCTGACATGTTTTTCTGACAGATGCAGACCGCGCACCCGGCACATCAGCACCGCAGGGGTAGCGCCGAGCTGATAAATTTTGCCTTTGTCGCTGGTATAACTCAGGGTGCCCTGCACTGCTTCGCGCAGTGTCAGCTGCCCTTCAATCAACGTTGACCACTCCGGAGAGAGCGAATCCTCAAAGTCGGCCATAAAGACTTTAACGTTTGAGTTCAGGGCGTTAATCACCATTTTCCGATCGGGTGGGCCGGTGATCTCGACCCGACGATCTTCTAAATCTGCCGGAATAGATTGAATACGCCATTCACTGGCCCTTATGGAAGCTGTTTCCATATCGAAGTCTGGCAGATAGCCCTGGTCATATTGCTGCTGACGCTGCTGGCGAGCCGAAAACAGCACTTCGCGTTGCGGTGCAAAGCGTGCGACCAGAGACTCTAAAAAAGAAACAGCCTCGGGCGTTAACAGCTGCTGTTCTGCATGGCTAAAGGGCTGGCTGAAAATTAGGGTATGGCTGATCACTGAGTCTGTCATGCTGGCGTTCTCCTGTATTCAAAGGATCGAAAGCAGCGGATCCACACGGTGTTTATTTTGTGAGCTACAGGATCAGAGCATAAGCATTTATTTTTTTAAATCAAAAACTATTTCCATTTTTAAATACAAATGAAACTATCCTGATGTTTTATCTGCAATAAAACTTTAATCCGTTAAAGGAATTGGTTTCATTTAACGTTTTACAGGCGAAAAAAAACCGTGTTGCCATCGGCTAACACGGTTCAGTTGCTCTTCAGACAGGGCTATTCCAGCGTTGGGTTCATGTGACGCAGATCGAACGGCGTGATCTGGTAAACGTAGTAGTTGAGCCAGTTCGAGAACAGCAGATTGCCGTGACTGCGCCAGGTGGCGCGGGGTGGCAATACCGGATTATCCTGCGGGAAATAGTTATAAGGGACTTCCGGATTCACCCCCGCTTCATAATCGCGATGATACTCACCAGACAACGTCAGGGCATCGTATTCCGGGTGACCGGTAACAAACACCAGACGTTTGTCTTTACTCGCCATCAGATAGGCACCGGTTTGTTCCGATTCAGCAAACAGCTCAAGATCGGTGTAATCCGTTATCAAATGAGTGGGAAAATCAGCATAGCGTGAGTGCGGTGCGAGAAAATTATCATCAAAACCGCGGGTCAGTAACGCATGGGGATGCAGTATCTGATGCTCATAGACACCAGACAGTTTGTTATGCCGGGTTTGCTTTGGAATGCCATACAGAATGTTAAGCGCGGCCTGAACCGCCCAACAGACAAACAGGGTTGAGGTGACATGCTCATTTGCCCAGTGCAGAACGCGCTGAATCTGTGGCCAGTAAGCGACATCATTAAAATCAACCAGCCCGAGTGGTGCACCTGTCACGATTAAGCCATCGTAGTTATCATGCTGGATATCTTCAAAATTGCAGTAGAAGTTGTTGAGGTGCTCAGTGGGCGTATTGCGTGACTCGCGGCTGTCGATGCGCAGCAGCTGAATATCGATCTGTAAGGGCGAGTTGGAAAGCAGACGCAGAAACTGATTCTCCGTTTCGATCTTTTTCGGCATCAGATTCAGTATGAGCACTTTAAGCGGGCGGATCTCCTGAACACTGGCGCGCGACGATGTCATCACAAAGACATTTTCGTCACGCAAAAAATTCACTGCCGGTAATTCGTCGGGAACCCTGATTGGCATAACCTGCTCACCTCTTACAACCATATAAACGTTTAGACATCTGGATGCCCAACATTAGCCTGATCGTTGTAAGATGTCGAGGTTTGATGCAGAAAATGAAAATGTTTCAGCTTAACGTGGCAAAGCGCAGACGTAAAAAAGCCCCGCACTTTCGTGCGGGGCTTCTTCACTTATTTAATGCCTGGCAGTTCCCTACTCTCGCATGGGGAGACCCCACACTACCATCGGCGCTACGGCGTTTCACTTCTGAGTTCGGCATGGGGTCAGGTGGGACCACCGCGCTAAAGCCGCCAGGCAAATTCTTTGTGCTCTGTCCTGTGTCTTTTGTGCTGATGCTGCGTTGGCCGCCCTCGCGCTACTCCGTCACATACTTCAGTATGCTCCTTCGTATCGCTCGGTTGCCGCCTTGCCTCAGCGCAAAATCCTTCGGACTTCAGTCCGCAGGACACAACTGTATCCGGTTAACAAGCTGAAAATCTGTCTCTCAAAAACGCCTCTG